>DASRCB010000264.1:0-3761 GCA_035653295.1 Bryobacteraceae bacterium | reverse complement strand
GGGCACGCCCTCGGCCGAGGCGCTCAAGAGAGCGAACATCGCGGCCGAGATCCACACCGGTACCGACGGGCACGAGCAGCTGTTGTTCACATCCGCCAACTCCGCGTTCCAGGTAACGGCAGCGGATCAGACGGCAAACGCGTTCCTCGGTAATTTCACCACCAACGCCAATGGCAACGCAGCGGCTTCGGACGCCACTGGGGCCGGGGTCGGCCTCAGTGCGGCATTCGACGCCTCGGGCACGCAGCAGTACACGGCGGCCTACCTGCCATTGACCGGCGATACCACGAGCCCCGATACACAAACGCTGACCTTTAGCGCCAACGATACGAACGGCGTGCAGCAGACCGTTCCCGTGACGATTACGGCCGGCACGAACGGATCGGTCAGCGCCGCGGCGGCCTGTTTGGTGATCAACGCCGCTCTGCAAGCCAGCGACAACCCGGCGCTGCAAAGCATTATCGCCACCACCGATCCCACGGGCGCCAACATTACCTTCAGCAACTCGTCCACATCACCTTTCTCGCTGACCATCGGGGCGCAAACCGGCGTGGACGCCGGCGCCGGACTGGCGAATCCGAACACCATCCAGAAGTCCCACAACGTCGGCGTGGGCAGCACTGTGGATATCAGCAGCCAGTCGACTGCGGAACAGGCCGTGACGGCGCTGGCCTCGGCCGTGAGCCGGCTGGGCGATGCACAGGCCGTCGTCGGTAAGGGCGAGAACCAGTTCAACTACGCGATCAACCTGGCGCAATCGCAGGTGACCAATCTGGCGGCAGCCGAATCGCAGATTCGCGACGCCGATCTCGCCGCCGAGTCGGCCAATCTGACCAAAGCGCAAATTCTGATTCAGGCCGGCGTGGCCGCTCTGGCGCAGGCCAATTCCGCTCCCCAGCAGGTTCTGACCCTGCTGCAGAAGTAAACTGACCCTTCCTCCTGGGAAATTCCCCGCGGCGGGCCTTTGAGGGCCCGCCGTTTTTTTTCTCACGCCACTTTCAAAAGCTCCGATAAGAAAAGCGAACCGATAATCAGCGCGTTTCTTTGTCGTGGCGCGGGGCCTGCGCCCACCGCCATGAACAAGACGCGGGAATGAGCTGTCATGCTTTCGATCGAGCGTCGCTGCGGGGAAGCATTCTTCATCGGCGACGACATCCAGGTTGAGGTGCTCGCTCTGGGTTACACCTTTGTGAAGCTGGCGATTCGTGCGCCCCGGCGGCTGGCTATCTTGCGCGGCGAGGTTTTGGATCGTGGGAGCTCCGCGGGCGAGCAGGAACGCGATCAGACGATGGCCATGCTGATCGTGCGCCGGCGCTGCGGCGAATCGCTGCGCATCGGAGCGAACGCCGAGATTATCATCTCTCGCCTGCGCCCCAGCCGCGTCACGTTCGTTGCCCATGCCGCTCCCGATGTGCGCATCCGCCGCAGCGAATCGCGCGTGGCTAACGAAGAACGCGTCGCCGAAATATTCTCTCAAGCTCGATCGCGGCCGCCCGATGAGGGAATTGTCCAAACAAATTGAGCGCGCCGGAAACGCGCGGGTCTGGAAGGGACTCCAGACTACCAGGCACAAAAGGAGAAGATTGTGGCTTTCAGTATCAATACTAATGTTGTATCTTTGCAGGCGCAGAATGCTCTGCGTCTGAACAGCAATTTCCAGCAAAAGACCATTAACCGCGTGACCTCCGGTCTGCGCATCGTGAACAGCGGCGACGACGCGGCCGGCCTGGCCATCGCTAATGGCATGCGGTCCGACGAAGCCGTGCTGACGCAGGGCATTGCCAATGCCAACGACGGCCTCAGCCAGCTGCAGATCGCCGATGGCGGCATGAGCAACATCAGTCAGCTGCTCGACCGCGCGCGCACTCTGGCCACGCAGTCCGCCTCGGGCACCTTCACTGGCGACCGCTCGGTGCTGAACAGCGAGTTCCAGAGCGTGCTCGGTGAAATCGACCGTCAGGCGCAGTCCATCGGACTGAATGTCGGCGGCACGTTCGCCAAGTCGCTGCAGGTGTTCATCGGCGGCGGTAAGGGCGACAGCAGCGGCGCGGTGATTACCAACGGATCTGTCGACCTCGACCTGAGCAAATCGACCATCGATACCCAAAGCCTCGGGCTCAAGGGCTTCGTCGCCGGCTACGCTCCGACAACGAGCACGGCGCCTGATTCCGGCTTCTATGATCTGGGCAGTTCCAGCAGCACGAGTGTGGACGCGATCATGAGTGATACGAATAATTCCGCTTCGCGCCCCACCAGCACCACGTTTACCCTGGCCGGACCGGGATTCACGGCGGGCGCCAACGGGGCTGCGACCGTAACGGTGAACCTGGCCAATGTGTCCGATACGACGTCGCTGGTAAACGCGATTAACGCGGGAATCCAGTCCTCTGAACTGGCCGGCACACCGGCAGCGGAAGCCCTGAAAAAGGCCAACATCGCCGCCGAAATTCACACCGGAACCGATGGCCACCAGCAACTTCTGTTTACGTCCTCCGGTGCGGCCTTCCAGGTCACCGCGGGCGACAAGGTGATGAATGCCTTCATGGGCAACGTCGGCGGGGTCGCTGGCACCGACCACGGCGTCAGCGCCGACGGCGCCGACCCGACAGCCTCGGCCGCCGCTTCCTTCATCTCCGCCGGCACGCAGCAGATCAGCACCACATGGGCCGCGACCGACCTCACCGGCGACACGCAGACGCCGGACAGCCAGACCCTGACCCTCAGCGCCAACGACTCCAACGGGAAGCAGCAGACAATGACGGTAACGATGACGGCCGGCACCAACACGGATGTGGACGTGAACGCCGCAGTGGCGGCGATTAACGCCAAGCTGCAGGGCACGGATACTCCGGCGCTGCAAAGCATCATCGCCACCACCGATAACAGCGGCGGAGGCATCGTCTTCACCAACAGCTCCTCGAACCCGTTCACGGTCACGATTGGCGTGGAGACGGGCGTGGACAGCGGCTCCGGTATCGTTGTTCCGACCAAGCCGATCGCGACCTCGGACAACGTGGGCGTGGGCAGCACCGTGGACATCAGCAGCCAGGCGACCGCGGAACAGGCCGTTTCGGCTCTGTCCGGCGCCGTTGCGAAACTGGGCAACGCTCAGGCCGTTGTGGGCCGCGGCGAAAACCAGTTCAACTACGCCATCAATCTGGCGCAGTCACAGGTGACGAATATGGCGGCCGCCGAGTCGCAGATTCGTGACGCCGATCTCGCCGCGGAATCGGCCAACCTGACCAAGGCGCAGATCCTGATCCAGGCCGGCGTCGCCGCTCTGGCGCAGGCCAACTCCGCTCCTCAGCAGGTGCTCACTCTGCTGCAGCGGTAATCTTTCAGCGATGAGCACGCTGTGCTCGGGCGGGCCTGAGGGCCCGCCCTTTTTTGTTCCTCGCCGCCTATCGCCCTGATGATCCGAACCCGCCGGCGCCGCGCGCGCTGTCGGTTAGCTCGCCTTCCTCCCATTCGATCGCTTCATACCGGGTTACGATCATCTGCGCGATTCGATCGCCCTCGTGCACGGTATATTCCTCGCTCCCGAGATTCAGCAGAATTACGCGAATCTCGCCCCGGTAGCCGGGGTCGATTGTGGCGGGCGCATTCGGCAGCGTGACCGAGTGCTTCAGCGCGAGTCCGCTGCGCGGGCGAATCTGAGCCTCGTACCCCGGTGGAAGCTCGATCGACAGGCCGGTAGAAACGGCGCGAGCGACGCCGGGCTGCAGCACGACGCTCTCGATTGCCTTCAGGTCCATCCCCGC
>DASRCB010000263.1:0-4876 GCA_035653295.1 Bryobacteraceae bacterium | reverse complement strand
CATCTCGGCCGTGGACTCCCTCGCTTACGTCCAGTTCGGGCGTGGCAGGCTCCCCGAGGCGGAAGCGCTGTACGACCGCCTGCTCGCACTGTGGCAGAAGAACGCCGCGCCGAATCACCCCATGGTGGCGCTCACTCTGGACAAGATGGCCGAGCTCTATGCATTCCAGCAGAAATACGCCCGCGCCCAGGAATTCGCGCAGCGCGCCCTGGATCTGAGAACCGGGGCCGAGATCGCCAGCCTGAACCAGAGCGGCCGGCTGCTGATCATACAGGGCAAGGTGGGCGAAGCAGCGGATCTGTACCGCCGTACCGTTCAGGCCGGCGA
This sequence comes from Bryobacteraceae bacterium, assembly GCA_035653295.1. Taxonomy (GTDB): domain Bacteria; phylum Acidobacteriota; class Terriglobia; order Bryobacterales; family Bryobacteraceae; genus DASRCB01. Next base: position 4,549 of record DASRCB010000263.1, on the reverse strand, counting down.
TCTGATGAAAGCGCCCGATGAGGTCATGGATCCACCGCTCCGCGTTTATGCCACGATCCTGCGCCAGCTGCGGCGGGAGCGCGAGGCTCGAGTCGTGGACAGACGCATCACCGACGCACTGCTCCACAGCGCGGATCGCGATGGCCGCCGGGAGCCGCCGCCAATGCCCGGGACATCAACAGCAACTCCGAGCACTCCTGCCGGGCACGAGTGACCCCGGCTGTGCCGCTCACAAACGCGCCCGGTCGGCCGATGAGGTCAGCAGAGAGACTTCTGACCATGACCATCGGCCGCAAACTCATTCTCAGCTTCGCCGCCATGCTGGCGGTGCTGCTTCTGCTCGGGGGCGAATCGGTAAACGCCATCTCCGGCCTCAACGAGAGATTCCATGTCACCGCGGACCAGACCTTTCACAAGGTCGTGCTGGCGGCGCGCATCGACACTGCGAAATCAAACATGCTCGCCGGACAACGCGGCATGATCATGTTCACGACGTCAAAAGAAACGGACCGGGCCAATGCGGCCCGCGATCTGTTCCTGAAGAGCGCTGATTCGATTAAAGCGGCATTGGACGAGGTCGAACCGCTGCTCGTTCTCGCGGAGACAAAAACGGTCACCGGCCGCCTGCGCAACGATCTGGCGCAATGGGTCGCCGTATACCCCGAAATGGATGCGCTCTGCCGGGCCGGTGATGCCGCGCGGGCCGCGACCCTGGCTGGTGACAGGACGCTGCCCATCTACAAAGACATGAATGAGGACACCGCCCGGCTGACCTCCCTGACCGAGAAGGTGCTCGAGGACGATCGCCAGGCAGCCGCCGGCCAGAACGCGAGGAGCCGCTGGGTGACCACCGCCATGATCGCAGTCGCAGTAGTCATCGGGGCCGGCATTATCGTGCTGATTCGGCGTCTGAACGCAACTCTGGTCCAGACCGCGCGGGAGATGGCCGAGACCGCGGAACAGGTCGCAGCGTCCTCCGGGCAACTCGCCTCTACCTCGCAGGACCTGGCCAAAGGAGCATCGGACCAGGCGGCCTCACTCGAGGAAACCTCCGCCTCCACCGAGGAAATCAACTCTTTAGCCGGAAAGAACGCTGACGCATCCGAAGAAACCGTGGCCATGGTGGCCGCTTCCAATCGCGATTTCGAGAACGCCAACGAAAAGCTCGGGCACATGCTGGCCGCCATGCAGGACATCAGCGGATCCAGCGACAAAATTTCGAAAATCATCAAAGTGATCGACGAGATCGCGTTTCAGACCAACATTCTCGCCCTCAACGCGGCAGTCGAAGCTGCGCGCGCCGGAGAGGCGGGCATGGGATTCGCGGTCGTAGCCGATGAGGTCCGCAACCTCGCGCAGCGCTGTGCGCAGGCGGCCCGCGATACCGACGGCCTGATTCATGAATCCATCGAGCGCGCCGCCGACGGGAGCGCGAAGGTGCGCGAGGTGGCCGACGCCGTGAGCGCCCTCACCGCCAGCGCGGCGAAGATGAAGTCGCTGGTCGAAAGCGTGCAGGTCAGCAGCACCGAACAAGCGAAGGGCATTCAGCAGGTGGCGGTGGCTGTCGCCCGGATGGAGCAGGTGACGCAGCAGCAGGCCGCGAGCGCGGAAGAGAGCGCCTCGGCGGCTGAAGAACTGAGTGCGCAATCCGACGGCATGCGCGGCATCGTGCGCCGGCTGCAAAGCATGGTCGGCGCCGTTTGATCGTTATTGTTCCTCGATGATCGCCACGTCCCACGGCGCGATCGAAACGCGCTGAGACGCGGCGACTGCCTTGCCCGTCGGCAGGTCCGTCCCGGCCGCATACGGGTAGGTGAACGTCTGAGGATCGCTGGAGTAGTTCAGATAGTAGTGCACGCGGTGACCGAGATCGTTGGTCCCGTGCTTCACCCGCACGGAGGCAGGCAACTGTTGGTCCGGCCCGGTCAGACCGGCTCGCGAGAGGACGTCCATCACGATCGCCTTCTGGAGCCCGTCCGCCGGCCACGTGCCTTCGTATGTCAGTGTCCCGTTGCCGTACTGATTGCGCGTCACGGCCGGCCACCTTCCGAAGAAGGGATGGTCGTAGTAAGCCAGCGCCTGAGCGTGCTCAGGCATCAGGAACTCCGCCCACCATGTCGCCTTGTTGTCAGCGCCGGCATGGAACGGATCGCCCTTCAGGGGCAGCGGATGTTCCAGGCTGGAAAACTCCTGGTAGCTGAATCCCGCCGCTTCGCGCAGCGGCCCCGGCGCGCGCACCGGGCGTACGAACGAGTTCTCGTCGCAGAACCCGCTCTTGAAGGTCATCAACACATGCCCGCCGCCGCGCACGAAATCGGCGATGCGCTTCAGCAGCGCGTCATCGGCGATGTAGAGCGCGGGCACGATCAGGACCTTGTAATCGGAGAAGCTCTGCGTCTCGGGGAAGACATAATCGACGCCTACGTTCTGCTGATACAGGACGCGATGAAACTGGTGGACCAGCGCGCTGTAATCCGGACCCTGTCCCGCGCTCCACATGGGCCGGTTGTCGTGCGTAAAGGCCATGAAGTCGATGGCGTTGGCCGAATCCACGCTGTACAGGATCGCCACCTGATTGCGAATCTTGAGGTTCGCCAGATGCGAGCCGATGTTGCGCAGTTCATGGGCCGTGCGCGAGACCTCGGCGTAGGCGCGGTTCGGCTCCAGGTCGTGCCCCAGGACGCCTTTCCAGTAGGTCTCCTGACCGGAGTGCAGGGATGCCCAGTGCCAGTACTCCACCATATTGGCCCCACTCGACAAATGCGTGTAGACGTCCAGCCGCATCTGCCCGTCATAGGGCGGAAACTGCCAGGCCGAATCCCAGCCGATCGTCTGGGCATTGGTCTCGGTCACCAGGTAATTGGCGTGCTTGAGCGATCGCGTGTAATCGCCGACATCCGACTGTGCCTCTCCATCCATGTGGTCCTGCGTGCCGTGATACGGATTGTTGGCGGCCACGTCAAGCGAGCGCGCGATCTCGTATTCGTTCACGTCGCGCCGCATGGCCCCGCCGTAGTCCTGCATCACGAACTGATCGGCCCGCGCATGCTGCCGAACCAGGGCCGCCTGCCAGGCCAGGAAATCGGTGACGCGCATCTGCTCCCAGCGCGACCACTCCAGCTTGTAGCCGGTGCTCTGCGCGCTGTCCCGCGTGGGCATGTCCTCCCACGAATTGACATCCTCGCCCCAGTAATTCAGCAGCCACGCCTTATTCAGGTTCTGCACCGTGCCGAACTTCTCCTTCAGGTGGTTCACGAAACCGACGAACACGTCGTGATTCGAAGCGCCGTACGATGCCGTCTCATTGTCGATCTGCCAGCCGATGACCGCCGGGTTGTCGCGATAGTGCTCGACGAGCTTGCGAATCACGCGCTCGGCATAGAAGCGATAGATGGGGCTTTCGATGTCCATGTTCTGGCGCATGCCGTAGAACGTCTTCGCTCCGCCGAGCGGACGAGCGAGCACCTCCGGGTGTTCGTGATACAGCCAGGTGGGGATGGAGTAAGTGGGCGTGCCCATGATCACTTTGATGCCCGCCTTCTGCATGGCCGCGACCACGCGGTCCATCCAGGCGTATTCGAAGTGACCATCCTGGGGCTCCCACAGGCTCCACGTCGATTCGCCCATGCGGACCACCGTCAGACCTGCCTGCTGCATCAGCGCGACGTCTTTGTCCAGGCGGTCGTAAGGCATGTACTCGTGGTAGTAAGCGGCGCCGTACAGAACGTTCGGGAAGTGAACCGCGGCGGGTTCAGCAGCAACGGCAGCGCAGACACACAGAAAGAATGAGGACAGGACTCGGATTGAGATCACGAATCTACATTACAGGAATCGATTCTGAAAAGGAGTTCGCCGCGCTCCCTCGTGCGACATTGAATCCAGATGTCGCCCGCCCGCCAGGCCGCCTTCCACATTCTGATGCGCGTTGAGGGCGGCGCATGGGCGTCCGAGTTGCTGCTCGCTCATACGCGCGATCTGGACTCGCGCGATGCCGGCCTGGCGCGCGAGATCGTCTTCGGCTGCCTGCGCTTTCAGGCGCAGCTCGACTTCCTCCTAGCGCTCCACGCGAGACGTCGTCTCGATACCGAGGTGCGCATCGCGCTGCGCATGGGTGTGTATCAGATTCGCTGTCTGGACCGCGTGCCCGGGCACGCCGCTGTCTCGGAGTCGGTCGAACTCGTGAAGTCCGCCGGTTTACGCTCCGCCGCCGGTCTGGTCAATGCCGTGCTGCGCAGGGTCGGCGGCGAGCCGGCAAAATGGCCCGATCGCGCAACGGAGCTCTCCTGTCCCACGTGGCTTCTGGATCGCTGGGACGAGAGGTTTGGACGCGAAATCGCCGACGGAATCGCGCGGGCGTTTCTCCAACCGCCGGAGGCGTACGTCGCCGCGAGCGGGCGTGTGCAGGACATCGGGTCGCAGTCGATTGTGCCGCTGCTGGAGCTTCAGCCAGGCGAAACGTTTCTGGATGTCTGCGCTGCGCCGGGCAACAAGACCGCTCAGGCGCTCGAGGCGGGCGTTCAGGCCATCGCCTGCGACGTGCACGCGCATC
>DASRCB010000262.1:0-3008 GCA_035653295.1 Bryobacteraceae bacterium | reverse complement strand
GGCTGATCCGGTCCATGAAGGGCGCTGCAATTGAGGAGCACGAAACGAGGTTCGATGCCATAGCGGAATGCTAAAGGAAGAGTACAGCGAAGGAGTGCCGAATGCTGTCACTCAAATTGGGGACAACCAAAGTGGAACTGTGTGGTAGCCTGTGTGAAAGGCCACTATTCCCCAGGTTTTTCGCCCCCAGGTTTTTCATGCCCTCCAATCCGCATATTGAGGAACTCATCCGATCCGCGTATGAAGCAGCAGCGGACCCGCCGGGGTGGAGCGATTTCCTCATGCGTTTCAGCGAGGCGGTCCACGCTCCGAGCGCCGTATTCCTGATCCACGACAGCGCTCATCGGAAGGCCAACGCTTCCGGGGTAATCGGTGTCGAACCGGAATGGATCCAGTCCTACCAGGAATATTTCGTCACGATCAATCCTTGGCTGGCGGCCCGTCCCTTCCGGCGCGCGCCGATTGCGCTCGGGGAGCAAATCCTGACGGACCGGGAACTGCTGCGGACCGAATTCTACAACGACTTTCTTCGGCCGCAGGATTGGTTCTACTCTTGCGGCGTGCTGATCGCGCAGGACCAGTGGATGACATCCGAAATCACCGCGATCCGCTCGCGGCGCGCCGGAGGCTTCACTGCGAGCGAGGTCGCTCTATTCCGTTATCTGGCGCCGCATCTGCAGTGCGCCGCGCGCATACACAACCGCATCGCAGGACTCGAGTCCGGCCTGCAAGCCGCGACAGGAGCCCTCGATCGCCTCGCGACCGGCATCATCGCCGTCAACTCCGATGCAAGAGTCATTTTCACCAACCGCGCCGCGGAGGCGATTCTCAAACGCGGGGATGGTCTGATCTCCGGAGACGGACTCCAGGCCGCCAGCCGCCAGGAAACCGTAAAGCTGCGCAGGGTGATTGCGGCCGTCTGCATGCCACTGGAATCCGGGAGTCTGCCCGAAACGGTGATACCGATTCACCGCCCATCGGGCGCAAGACCCTTGGAGGTCCTGGTTGCCCCGTTGCCGCGGCACAGTTTTCTCACCGGAGAGGGCGCCGCCGCGGTGCTCTTCGTGACCGACCCGGACGAGGCGGCGACCCTCGATGGCCGGGCATTGCACCAACTGTTCGGGTTAACGCCGGCAGAGATTCAGCTTTGCACCGCCCTGGTCGATGGGAAGAGCGTGGAGGAATATGCGGAACAAGCTGCCATCAGCGCGCACACAGCCCGCACGTACGTGAAGCGGATCTATTCGAAAACCGGAGCGAGGCGGCAGAGCGAGTTGGTCCGCCTGCTGTTGAAGAGTTCCGCCGGGATTTGACCGGATCGGGGCGAGTCCCGCGCCTATGCCGGGGGGGTCAGCGCGGCATTCGGTCAGCCGATCGACTTCGCGTAGAACTGCTTCATGCCGACCGCCAGCAGGATCACGTTGATCAGCACCAACGCGCCGACCACGGCCAGCAGCGAAATGTGCGGAATGCCGGGGACGAGCGCGCCGCGCAGTCCTTCGCTGGCGTAGACCAGCGGATTGATCAGCACGGCGTATTGCAGGCCGGGAAAGTGTTTCAGCGCGGCCCAGGGATAATACGCGCAGCCGAACATGATCATGGGCGCGATCACGAGGCTGAACATCAGACCGACCTGCGCCTGGCCGATCGAGCAGCCGAGCGCCAGGCCTCCGGCGGCGGCGAACAGCGCGACCAGGAAGCAGATGAGCAGGAACAGGAACGGGCTCTGGAAGCTGATGTTGACGCCCGAGCCCATGACGAGCCAGGCCGAGGGGATCACCACTAATCCGGCGACCAGCGCCTGGATCATGCCGGCGATCACCTTTTCGACCGCGAGCCAGCCGATCTCGATCGGCGCGAGCAGGCGGTCCTCAATCTCCTTGGTCCATTGGAACTCGGCAATCAGCGGCATGGCGACCGCCCACACGCCGGACATGACCATGCTGGTGCCGATGATGCCGGGCAGCAGCACGTTCTTGTACGCGGTCGACATCATGCCGCTGGAGGTGAGAATGCGGCCGAAGACGAACGTGAGCAGCAGCGGCTGCAGCAGGTTCTGCACCAGCGTGAAGACCAGATTGCGGCGGGCCACATGGCCGTCGCGCGAAAGCAGGGCGAAGAAAGTTTTCCAGTTCAATCTCGGAGGCTCCTTCCGGTGTGATGCAGGAACAGGGTTTCCAGGCTGGGCTCCTGGATGTGGACATCGCAGAGCTCGGCGCCGGCGGATTGCGCAGCGCTGACGATCGCGGGAATGAGCGGGCCGCCGCGATCGGCGTAAATATCGGCGCCGATGCCGTCAGACGCGCGGACTTCGGTGACGCCGGGCAGCGCGCGCAGTCCGGCGAGCAGCGGCTCGGGCACGCCGCTGAATTTGGTGCGCAGCAGGTACCCGCCGGGGATCGACGATTTCAGCTCGGCGGGCGTGCCCTGCGAGATGATGCGGCCGTGGTCGATGATGGCGAGGCGGTTGCAGAGCGAATCGGCCTCTTCCATGTAGTGCGTGGTGAGGACGATGGTCTTGCCCTGGCGGTTGTAATCCTTGACGAGATCCCAGAGCAGCAGGCGCGTTTGCGGGTCGAGGCCGGCAGAGGGCTCGTCGAGGAACAGGACCTCGGGATCGTGCATCATGGCGCGGGCGATGGAGAGGCGCTGCATCATGCCACCGGAGAAGCCGCGCACCATCTGGTCGGCGCGCTCGGTGAGCTTGAAGCGTTCGAGCAGCTCGTCGGCTTTGGCTTGGCGCACTTTGGCGGATTGGCCGAAATAGGCGCCGTGAAAGACGAGAATTTCGCGCGCGGTGAGGGCGAAATCGAGGTTGGGGCGCTGGGGCACGACGCCGATGAGTCGCTTGGCGGCCACCTGCTCCTGCCACGCGTCGTGCTCGCCGATGAAAGCGCGGCCGCTCGTGGGGCGGATTCGGGTGGTGAGGATGCCGATGGTGGTGGACTTACCGGCGCCGTTCGGTCCGAGCAGACCGAACAGCTCGCCGGCGTGGATTTCGAGCGAAA
>DASRCB010000261.1:0-8686 GCA_035653295.1 Bryobacteraceae bacterium | reverse complement strand
GTCATTGTGATTCTGCTGGTGTTCTCGGTGCTGTCGTGGGCGGTGATCTTCTCCAAGTGGAAGTCGTTCCGCGACGCACGCGGCGCCAATCGCCAGTTCCTGCGGGCTTTCCGGAAAGCGCCCGGACTGCCGGCGGTGGCCGTCGCCAGCGAGCAGTTTCGCGCCTCGCCGCTGGTCAACGTCTTCGATTTCGGCTATTCGGAGGTCGAGCGGCAGCTCAAGCTTCGGGGCACGGTGGCGAACAAGACCACGCTGGAGCGCTCGCTGCAGCTGGGCATTTCGGAAGAGGTGGCCAAGCTGGAGCGGAACATGAACCTGCTGGCGACCACCGCCGCCGTCTCGCCCTTCATCGGCCTGTTTGGCACGGTATGGGGCATCATCGACGCGTTTCAAAGCCTCGGTGTGGCCGGCGCGGCAAGCCTGCGAGCCGTGGCGCCGGGCATTTCCGAAGCGCTCATCACCACCGCCCTTGGGCTCGCCGCCGCCATCCCCGCGGCCATCGCCTATAACTGGTTCGGGGCGAACGTGCGCGAGTTCGGCGCGCGCATGGAAGACTTCGCCCTGGAATTTCTGAACCTGACCGAGCGCCACAACGAGGACTGATGGCCTTCTCTCTCGGCGGCAACGGCAACGGTGGTTTGGGCGGGAGCCGTTTCCGCGGCGGCAATACTCTGGCGGACATCAACATCATTCCGCTCGTCGACGTCGTGCTCGTGCTGCTCATCATCTTTATGCTCACCGCGCACGTCATGGAGTTTGGACTGGAAGTGGATGTGCCGAAGGTGAACCAGGAGCAGAACTCGGCCAAGGAGCTGCCGGTCATCTCCATCACTCGCGACGGCGAATCGTACCTGAACGACAAGCCGGTGAACATCAATGAAATCAGCACCGCCGTTCACAGCCGGTTCGGCGCCAATGCGAACGAGGTTTATCTCCGGGCCGACAAGGGCGTGATCTGGGACGTCATCGCACAGGTGATCAGCGCGTGCAGTCAGGCGCAGCTGAAGGTAAACGTGGTGACCCAGCCGGAGGACCAGACCAGCAAGAGAAGACGCTGATGCCTCGCCCGGATATCCTCGATCAGCGCGAATCGCTGCGCAATCCGCTGGCCGGGTCGATTGCGCTCCATGCCGGCCTTGTGGCCACAGCCATTCTGTACACCACCATTGCCGGACCGCATCACACGCTGGGAAATCTCAATGCGGGCGCGGGCGCGATCACCATCGGAGCGGTGAAGACGATTCCGCTGCCGGGGCAAACCGGCCACCCGAACCCGGTGGCAAACGACACCGAATCGCAGGTGCCAATGCCGCCGCCGGAAAAAGTGCAGCGGAGGACGGTGGAGCAGCGGAATACGGGCGTGCCGATTGGCCGGACGAAACCGCTTCGTCCTCAAAAGGAGGAAGCGCCCCAGCGTAAGTGGTCCGATGACTGGAGCAAGCGCGCCAATCAGATCACCAGCAACGAAGGGCGCCGCGTCGTCAGCCAGATGTATCAGCTTCGCGGAGGCGGGTCCATCGGTATCGGCCCCGGAGTGTTCGGCGAGCGCTTCGGCGCGTATGCCGAATTGATCGCTGAACGGGTTGCCCAGCAATGGCAGACGGCGAGCCTCGATCCGCACTCACAGGCCCAGGCGGCCATCGTGACCTTCGACATATACCGCGATGGCACGATCCGCAATGTCATGCTGATCCAGCGGAGCGGCAATTACCTGGTGGATTCCACCGCGCAGCGGGCCGTCTACAATGCCGCGCCATTCCCGCCGCTTCCTGCGGGCTTCGGACGCGATTCCGCGAATGTCGAACTTCGATTCAATCTGAAATGAAAAGACTCATTGTCCTGTTTTCACTCGTGGCGCTCGGCGCCTCCCTGTCGCTTGTCCTGCGGGCGCAGCAGCCTGACGTGATCGGTGACATTACGAAGAAAGGTGGGAAGGCGAACATAGCCATTCCCGACTTCCGGGGCTCCGGCCAGGCGCAGGCGTTTATGTCTGCCTTCAACAGCACGCTCTCCAGTGAAATCGAGAACTCCGGCCTCCTGCGCCTGGTCCCGAAGAGCCTGATGCCCCTGCGGATCCCGCAGCAGCCCACCGATTTCAAACAGCCCCCGGTTCCCGGCCAGCGCGGCAACGGGCAGTACATAGGCGACTGGTCCGGCCCGCCCACCAACACGACTTACCTTGCTTTCGGCTATACCGCCGCCCAGAACAATCAACTGGTTCTCTACGGCTGGTTGTACAACGTGCAGCTTCCGGATGCATCGCAGGCCCAGCTGTTCGGCAAGGTCTACACCGGCACGCTGGACGAAGACGGCGCGCGCAAGGTGGCTCGCGAGTTCGCCGCCGACATCCTGAAGCAGTTCGGCGCCGCCTCACTCATCGGCACGAAGGTTTACTACGTTTCCGACCGCACCGGGCACAAAGAGATCTGGTCGATGGACTACGACGGCTCCAACCAAAAAGCGTTCACGCATTACGGATCCATCTCCACGTTCCCCTGCGTCTCGCCGGCTGCCGACAAGGTTGCGTTCACCAGCTACGTGAGCGGCCGGCCTGACATCGTGCTCTTCTCCACGCTCTCCGGCCGCAAGCTGCCCTACTACAACCAGCACGCCTCCATGAACGCCGCATCCGACTTCACTCCCGATGGCCAGCGCCTTCTGATCTACTCGACCGCGAACGGCGGGTACTCGCAGATCTACTCCACCGGGATCGACGGGCGCGACCTGAAGCGGCTCACGTTTGGCAACTACATCTCGGTAGAACCGAAGGTCAATCCCAAAACCGGACGCGATATAGTGTTTGTCTCGGATCGCTCCGGGCAGCCGCAAATATATACAATGAGTCTTGACGGAGCTGGCGAAGTAACGAGGTTAACTTCGGGCGAGGGCGAAGCCGTCAATCCGTCCTGGGCCCCCGATGGGCAGCACATAGCCTTTGCATGGACTCGTGGCTTTGAACCCGGCAACTACAACATCTTTGTCATGGATGTAGCTTCCCGCACGCTGACGCAGCTCACCTATGGGGCGGGACGCAACGAGAACCCGAGTTGGGCGCCGGACGGCGTGCACCTCGTTTATTCCTCCAAACAAGGGCGCACGCTGCAGATCTGGACCATGCTTGCCGATGGAACCGGCAAACGGCAGTTGACCACGTCGGGCAACAACGAGAAGCCCGTCTGGAGCAAAGCGAGTCAATGAACAATAACTTCCCGTGGTTCGCCGCGGGCAGCGAAATGAATAACCAAGAGGAGATGCACACAGGATGAGCCGTACTCTGAAATTTCGAATACTGCAATTCAGCACTCTGCTGATGTTGCTTGCGCTGGTGTTTTCGGCGACCGGCTGCAAGAAGAAGACTCCACCGCCGCCGCCACCACCGGTACAACAGGCGCCGCCGCCGCCACCACCCTCCAAGCCCACGATCAACAGCTTTACGGCGGAGCCGACCTCCATCGAGCAGGGGCAGTCGTCCACGCTGCGCTGGTCGGTGAGCAACGCTACCGATATCACCATCGATCAGGGCGTTGGCGCGGTCCAGAGCGAAGGCACGCGCGCGGTCCAGCCGAACGCCACCACCACCTACACGCTGGCAGTTCGGGGCCCGGGGGGCACGGATTCCCGTTCGGTGACGGTTGAAGTTACCACGCCGCCGCCACCGCCACCGCCGCCACCGGCCGAGAACAAACGGTCGGCAATCGAGATGATCAACCAGGATGTGAAGGACATCTACTTCGACTACAACAAGAACGATATCCGCGGAGACGCTCAGGCCACGCTGCAGACCGATGCCGACGTTCTGAAGAAGGTCTTCGCCGATGATCCGAACATCGCCGTGCTGATCGAGGGCAACTGCGACGAGCGGGGCTCGGCCGAGTACAACCTCGCTCTCGGCGATCGCCGCGCTCAGTCCGCCAAGGATTACCTCGTGCAACTCGGGGTGGCCGCGGACCGTCTCAAAACCGTCAGCTACGGCAAGGAAAAGCCGGTTTGCACGGAAGCGACGGAGGACTGTTATCAGCGCAACCGCCACGATCACTTTGCGCCCGCGCAGAAGTAGACAACAACCGCAGTGACATGAGGCAGGTCGGCCGCGCGCCGGCCTGCCTTTTTCCGAACGGGGTACACATCTCATGAAGCCGATCCATATCGCATTGACAGTGGTCCTGCTCGCGCCGGGCGCGTTCGCGCAGAAGCGGGAAATCCTGGAGCTCACGCGCGACGTCAACCAGGTGGAACAGGATCTGCGCGCGCTGCAAAGCTCCCAGGACCAGAAGTTCGGGGCCATCCAGGCGCAGATCCAGCAGGCGCTGGACAGCGTGTCCCGTCTGAACGCATCGCTCGCGGTGCTGAGCAACAGCGTGGACACCTCGCTCAAGCAGGTGGGCGCGCCGGTGGCGAATCTCAGCGGCAAGCTGGATCAGTTCCAGTCTTCGTTCAACGATCTGCGCGATACGGTCGCCGATCTCAGCGCGCGCATCGGCAAGCTGGACGCGAAGGTCACGGACATGCAGAACCAGATGCAGCTGGGCAGCCGGCCCGCGGCGCCGCCGCCGTCAAACATGAATCCGGCGGGGGGGACAGGGGCGCCGCTTTCGTCAGGGCCTCCCGCGGGCATGTCCGCCGACCAAACCTACTCCAATGCCTACCGCGACTATCAGGGCGGCAACCTGGACCTCGCGCTGCAGGAGTTCACCGCCTATCTGCAGTATTTCCAGAACACTCAGCTGGCGCCGAACGCGCAGTACTACGTGGGCGACATCTACTACCAGAAGGGCCAGTATGAAGACGCGGTCAAGGCCTTCGACGCGGTCAATGAGAAGTTCGGGGACAACAACAAAACCGGCGCCGCGCACTTCATGAAGGGGCGCGCGCTGATGAAGCTGGGCCATCGGGACGCGGCGGTGAAGGAGTTTCGCGAAGTGGTGGCCCGCGCCGCCGATCCCGATCTGGTGGCGAAGGCGAAGGCTCAGCTTCGCGACCTGGGCCTGTCTACCGGCGCGGCATCGCGCCGGCGCCGCTAGAGCCTTGCCAACAAATCGATACAGGAATGTTTCAAGTCCGCCTGCCCGCCTCGTCACACATTTCTAACTCCCGTTGTTGTAAGATGTGATTTGCAGCATGGGGGTGCGTCTTCAGCAGTAGCCGCCTCACCGTAACCTGGCCATCTTCCGTCCTCTCGGTTCTTCACAAGAGATCTTCCGATTTTTTTGCCCTTCTTCTGCCCGACGAATGCCGCGTCTGTAATCGCCCGCTGACCGAGCTTTCGCGAATCCCTGTATGCCCCGGCTGTATGGCCAAGCCGCAGCCGCTCGCCGCCGAGTACACCTGCCGCGAGTGCGGCATGCCGTTCCTCAATTCGTTCCCGCTGGATGAGCATGGCCGCTGCGCTCTCTGCCGCGCGGGACTCACTGGATTCGACGCCGCCTATTCGTTCGGCAGTTTTGAAAACGAGCTGCGCGAGCTGATCCATCTGTTCAAGTACGGGCGCATACGGCCGCTGGCGAAGCCGCTGGGCGATTTGATGGCCCTGGCGCTGCCGCGCTCGGAGCGCTTCGATGTGGTCGTGCCCATGCCCATGCACTGGCTGCGCCGGTGGCGCCGTGGTTTCAACCAGGCGGAGCTGCTGGCGCGCACCATCGCCAGGCGCGCCTCCGTGCCGGTGCGGCGCCTGGTCCGGCGGGCGAAGTGGACGACGCCTCAGGCCGGCCTCACCAACGCGCAGCGACGCCATAACGTGCAGCGCGCGTTCCGCGTCAGTGGGAATGTGGATGGCATGCGGATTCTGCTGGTGGACGACGTCCTCACGACCGGCGCTACGGCCGGCGCCTGCGCCGCCGTGCTGAAAAGGGCCGGAGCGGCGCGGGTGGCCGTGCTGACCGTCGCGCGCGTGGATCGCCGGATCGCCGCCGCCGTGTTTCGCGAAAACTCACAGGAGCTGGAGAATGCCGGGTCTCGATCGATTGCATAGGCCGGTCCTCGTACTGAATGCGAGCTATGAACCGATCAACGTGTGCGCCGCGCGCCGTGCGCTGGTGCTGGTGCTGAAGGGGGTGGCGTCAGCCGAGGAGGAGAGCGAGACACACGTTCATTCGGCGCGCCATCATCTGCGGATGCCGTCGGTAATTCGGCTCCTCGAGTACCGGCGCATCCCGCATCAGACCCGCGCGCTGTCGCGCAAGAACATCCTCATGCGCGACCGCTACACCTGCCAGTATTGCCACAAGACGCTGCCCTCGAGCGAGCTGACGCTCGATCACGTAATCCCACGGTCGCGCGCCGGCGAGACCACGTGGGAGAATCTGGTGGCCTGCTGCCATCCCTGCAATAACCGCAAGGGCAGCCGCACGCCGGAGGAAGCGGGCATGAAGCTGGCCCGCACGCCGCGCCCGTTCAGCCTGCACACCAGCCGCCATCTGATGCGGCTGCTGGGCAAGGGCGACGATCGCTGGCGGAAGTATTTGTTCTATTAGTGGAGCAGGCCTTCGGCCCGCTCGCAGCCAGCCAGGCGCCGATATGATACAAGCTTATGGCCATCGACCCTTCGGCCACCGTCGCGCCGACGGCGCGCGTGCACGCCGAGGCCGTCATTGGGCCGCAGTGCGTCATCGGGGAGTATTGCGTCATCGATGCGGACGTGTCCATCGGCGCCTTCACCCGGCTGGAGCCGCACGTGTACGTCAAGCGCTGGACCACCCTCGGCGAACGCAATGAAATCAGCGCCTGCACCGTGCTGGGCACCGATCCCCTGGACAAGAACTTCACCGGCGAGCGCAGCTATCTGCGCATCGGCAGCGGCAATCAAATCCGCGAGCATTACACCATTTCGCGCGGCACCGCGCCGGAGAGCACGACCGAGATCGGCGACGGCAATTACATCATGACCGCCGGCCACATCGCGCACAACTGCCGCATCGGCAACAACACCGTGATCGCCAGTTGCTCGCTCATCGCCGGCTACGTGGAAGTCGGCGATCAGGCCTTCATCTCCGGCGGCGTCGGCGTGCACCAGTTCTCGAAGATCGGCCGCCTGGCCATGGTGGCCGGCATCACCCGCGTGAACCGCGATCTCCCTCCTTACTTCCTGTACGGCGGGTTCAACGTGGCCCCACGAGGCATCAACCGCGTTGGCCTGCGCCGCGCCGGTTTCAGCGCCGGCGACATCGCCGCAATCAAGCATGCCTACCGCCTGCTCTACCGCTCCGGACTGAAGCTCTCCGAAGCGCTCGCGCGTATCGAAGCCGAAATTCCGGCGGCGCCCGCGCGCGAGATCGTGGCCTTCATCCGATCCAGCCAGCGCGGGGTGTGCCGTGCTCGGCGCCGCCCACGCGACGAACCGGACGACGCCGCGGAATAACCGCGATTCCCTGCCGCGCATGCTACAACGGCAGCATGCACAGGCGAGCTTTTCTTCAAACCGTCGGGGCCGTCGCCGCGCTGCCGCAGGCCGCGCGCGCGCAATCGACGGCCGGCGACGGCATCCTTCTCGGCTTTGATACCTATTCGGTGCGCGCGTTCGACTGGAAAGACATCCAGCTGCTGGACTATGCCGCCGGCCTGGGCGTGGACACGGTCCAGATCTCCAGCTCCGGCGATTATTCGAGCCTCGATCCCGCTCATCTGTCGAAGGTCCGCGACCACGCCGCGCAGCTCGGCATCCGCATTGACGCAGGCATAGGCTGTATCTGCCCGCTGTCGAAAAGCTGGAACTCGAAGGAAGGCCCGGCGCCGCAGAAGGTCGTGGACGGCCTGAAGGTTGCGAAAGCTGTCGGCGCGCGCTCGATGCGCTGCTTCATGGGCAGCTCGGCGGACCGGCGCGGCTCCAGGCCCATCGAGGAGCTGATGGAATCCACCATCGGCGTGTTTCGCGCCGTGCGCTCCCAGGCGCTGGATCTCGGCGTCAAAATCGCGCTCGAAAACCACGCCGGCGACATGCAGGCGCGCGAAGTTCGCACCATCATCGAGGAATCCGGCAAGGATTTCGTCGGCTCCTGCCTCGATACCGGCAATCCGATGTGGGTCATGGAGAACCCGCTGGTGACCCTCGAGGTGCTGGGTCCGTATGCGCTCACCACGCATGTCCGCGATTCTGTGGTCTTCGAGCATCCGCGCGGCGCGGCGGCGCAGTGGGTGGCGCTTGGCGATGGCGACGTGGACTGGCCGGCCTTTCTGGCGCTGTACCGCAAGCTGTGCCCGGCCGCGCTCCTCCAGCTGGAAATCATTACTGGTCGTCCGCCGCAGGTGCTGCCGTACTACGACCGCGACTGGTGGAAGTGGTTCCCCAAAACGCCCGCCAGCGAGTTTGTTCGCTTCGAGGAGATGGCCCGCAACGGGCGGCCCTTCATGGGGACCATGGTGATCGAGGATGCGCCCGGCGCGAAGCCGCCGGAGTATACCGCCGCCCTGCGCGAGCAGCAGCGCATCGACCTCGAGCGCAGCCTCGAATACGCGAAAAAACAGCTCGGGCTGGGGGTGCGCTCGCGGCCTGGGCTAGAGCCGTTCACGCGCCATCGCACGAATTGAATCAACAACTTCCATACCCAGCCCATTCCGGCTTTGCGAAGATCGTAATGCGAAGGCTGGCCAGGCTGAGCAGATTGTTCGATTCGTTGTTCGTTGCGTAGTTTGCAACCGCTGGGCGTCCTAACCGGCGCTAAACGGGGCTCCTCTCCGGATCGGTACCGCAAGG
>DASRCB010000260.1:0-3266 GCA_035653295.1 Bryobacteraceae bacterium | reverse complement strand
GAGGCGTGCGCGCGCTATTTCCTGACGCAGTCGAATCCCGATGGCATACCGCCGTGGGATTTCAACGCGCCCATGCCCAGCCGCAATCTGCTGGACACCTCCGCGGCGGCGATCGCGGCATCGGCGCTGCTGCGGCTCAACCGCACGGTTATCGATCGCGACAAGGCGCACCTGTACTGGTCCGCCGCGGTGCTCATCCTGCGGACGCTGTGTCAGAAGCACCTGGCCAGGAAGGACAAGAAGTGGGAGGGTATTCTGAAGGGCGGCGTGTATCACGTGCATCGCGAGCTGGGCGTGGATGAGTCGGTAATGTGGGGCGAATATTTCTTCGTGGAGGCGCTGGAGCTGGTGCTGCGGCAGATGTGAGGGGCCGGGGAGGCGGCTTAGAAAGCCGCTTGCAGGATCGAATCCTGCCCCAGTGTGCCCAGCATGGGCAGAGTCTTGTTGGATGAAAGGAGCCAACCGGAGCCGATGACGGCAACCGTAGCGAAAACGCAAGGCGTAGCCGCGAGGCGAAGCTGAAAGAAGCGTATAGCAAACCTTCGACCGTAGGAACACGAACCGGCAGTGAGGCCGACTGCGGGCGGCGAGCTGGCTGGGAACAGCAAAGCCCAAAGGTCATCAAGACGCAGGTGGTAGAGCCGGACGGCGCGAGGGGACAGATTCTGCACCTTACCTGGGGAGATCTCCGTGGCGAGAGTCGCGGAGAAGTCAGCAGAGGCCGCAGTAGCGAGGAAGGCCGGTAACGCGGCTGGAGCGAAGGGCCGAAGAACTAAGGAACGGAGCTAAGGAAGGAACTGAGGCCGGCGCAGGAAGAGGATTCGAATCGCGGGCGCAACAACTACGGTTGCCAACCCGCGAGCGCTGGAGGCAGAAACGGTGCAGCCGTGGCGAGCCGACAACGGAGAAACCAGGCCGACCTTCGCGGACCTTCGGAAAGAGAGCGATGTACGAGCATCTGATGGACGAAGTCGTCGGGGAAGAGAACCTGGCGGCAGCGCTGAAAGCGGTAATACGCAATCAGGGCGCGCCGGGGATCGACCACATGAAGACGACGGAGGTGGAAAGCCACCTGCAGAAGCACTGGCCGAACATTCGTGCGAAGCTGCTGGCGGGAAAATGGGTTCCGAGCCCGGTGAAACGGGTGGAGATTCCAAAGCCGAACGGCGGCGTACGCAAGCTGGGGATTCCGACGGTGGTGGATCGGGTGATTCAGCAGATGCTGTTGCAGGCGCTGACGCCGATCTTCGACCCGACCTTCAGCGAACACAGCTATGGATTCCGGCCGGGGCGGAATGCGCACGATGCCGTTCGCGCGGCACAGCGGTACGCGCAGGGAGGGAAGGACTGGGTGGTGGACATAGACATCACGAAGTTCTTCGACCACGTCAACCACGACATTCTGATGGGCCGGATCGCGCAGGTGATCCGGGACAAACGGGTGTTGCATTTGATTGGGAAGTACCTGCGCCGGGGCGCGATGGCGGACGGACTGGTGGAGGCAGGCACGGAGGGAACCCCGCAGGGGGGACCTTTATCGCCGCTGCTGGCCAACATCTATCTGGACGCACTGGACAAGGAACTGGAGCGGAGGAAGCACAGCTTCTGCCGGTATGCCGACGACTGCAATATCTACACAGGCAGTCGGGCAGCGGCGGAGCGGACGCTGGCATCGCTGCAGGCCTGGATCGAGAAGCATCTGCGACTGCAGGTGAACGCCGCCAAAAGCGGAGCAGGGAGGGTGGAGGAGCGCAGGTTCCTCGGCTTTCGACTGGATCGCGAACGGCGGATCGGAGTAGCGCCGGAGAGTATGGAGCGGTTCAAAGCGAAGGTACGGGAGATGTGGCGCGGCAATCAGAATCGGACCAGCAACCAGCTGCGAGATGCCTGGGGCCGCTACGTACGGGGCTGGTGGGGGTATTACCGACTGGCCGCAGTGCGCGAGCCGATCTTCCGGCTGGAGGGCTGGATCCGCCGGCACATCCGGAAGTGTTTCTGGCTGCGGTGGCACACCGCCGCGGGCCGGGTGCGAAAACTGCGGAGTCTGGGCGTGCCGTGGCGAAGTTTGCCCGCGGTGCGTACGAGCCGAGGGGCGTGGCGCATGGCCCGCCATGCGGTGATGAATGCCGGGCTCAGCAATGCACGTCTCCGCTGCTACGGCTTTCTGATGCCCTCGGAGCTTGCGGCGATGAGCCGCCGAGTTCAACCGCCGGATGCGGAAAACCGCATGTCCGGTGGTGTGGGAGGGTGACGGGGCGCAATCCCCGTCACTCCACCCGATCACGGCCTTGCGCTACGCCGCTTCCGCCTGGAAGCCGGCAAAGGCCGGCATCGCCGGCTGGTGGAGGATGTGCACGTCGCGGCGGCGCTTCAGCCGGCGCAGGCCGAGTTGGGTCAGGGTAAGCTTGGCCTGGGACTTGATATTACGGAACTGCGTGGGCGTCAGGCGCAACTCACGGCAAATCTCTTCCTTGCTCTGATCCTCGAAATAGAAGCGCCGCAGGATTTCACGATCGAGGCGCGGCATCTGGCCCAGGATTTCGCGCACCAGCGTCGTCTTCTGCTTGTCGTAGGTGCGATGTTCCAGGTTGGTCTGATCGGGAACGTCAACGGTCTCCAGTCCGGTAATGCGGGAGCGGTTGTGAACGCGGCGCTCGATCTGAGTGTAGGTATAGAAACGGGCGACAGTGGTGAGGAACGCGGTCAGACGTTCCGGGTCGCGGAGTTTGCCGGCGGTGATGGCCTGGGCCACCGTGACGTACATGTCATGGAGGTTGTCCTGCAACTCTTCGGGGCCCAGTCGGCGCATGAGGAAATAGGTGAAGTTCTTCACCATGCCATACAGCTCTTCGAGAGCGGCCGGATTTTTCCTCTTAATCCGTTCGACCAGCTCCGCGTACTGTTTTGCGTCGGAGCCCGTGTGTGTGGTTGCCGTTTCCATCCTTACGTCTACAACTTTAAGGAACTAAAGAGCGATTCCAAATTCCGGAGATTTTGTATTTGTGAGGCAGCTAACCCGTAGGGCTACCTAGGGTGTATGCTGTACGACGGCGTGCGCCGTTCTGTAGTGGACAATTCTGCATCGCGGGTGCGGACTTGCCCCAAATCTCTGAAACGGTTATTGTTAGCGTTGAGAGGTCATTCGTTTGGCCGTTCGAATCATCATCGCCGACGATCATGAAATCATGCGCAAGGGCCTGCGCTCGTTGCTGGAAGCGCGGCCGGACTGGCAGGTTGTGGGCGAAGCGTCCACCGGCCGCGAGGCC
>DASRCB010000259.1:0-13786 GCA_035653295.1 Bryobacteraceae bacterium | reverse complement strand
CGCGTGCGTCGATCGCGCCCGGCGAGAAGTCCTGGATGGTGAGGCGCAAATCGCCGGGCACGTGAATCGCCTCCGGCGCCGCGCCGTCCAGCGGAACGCGAAGGATGCGAATGGGGTTCGCGCTCAGCTGCTTCACATACAGGAAGCGTCCACCGGGGTCAGCGGCGACGTAACTGCCCTCGATGATGCGCCGCGGCGGAGCCGATCCGTCGCTGGGCGCACGCCAGACATCGTTGCCCGCCGCATAGTAGATCGCGCCGCCATCGGGCGACGCGCTCAGGCTGCGCACCTCAGCCGCATCGAACGGGAGTTGGCGCAGGATGCGCCCGTCTCTCAGAGACGCAATGGCCACCCGCGGCCTTGCGGCGCCTCCCGTCAGAAAAGCGACGCCGTCCGCCCCGATTCGCGAGAACGGGGCGCCATTCTCGTCGTCGATCGGCAGGAATCGCCGTGGCTCCCCGCCCGGACGCGCCAGCATCAGCCGCCGCCGGCCGGATTCGAGGGCCGTGAAAAGCACGCGCCCGTCTTCCAGCGGGACAAAGCTCTGCATCGCAACCTGTGGAAACGGGGTGACGTCCGGCACGCCTCCGTTCCCAGCCATGTGCAGAAGCGACATGGGCCGGGCCACCTGATCCAGGTACAGAGTTCCCTCGCTGGGCATATCCATGTGCCAAAGCGCGGACGCCGCGGGCAGTGACAGCAGCACGCGGCTGTTTCCGCCGCCATCGAGGGGAGCCGATGTGACACGCCAGTTATCTTCCAGGTGCTGCCCGAAAAGAACAGATCTTCCATCCGGCGTCATCGCTACCGACAACACTTCCGATTCGGCGTGGCTGATTTGGAAGCTGGGCGTCAGCGCCCGCACGCGCCCGCTGGCGAGCTCGAGAGCGCAGAGGGTAGGCGCGGCGGTCGCGCCGTCTCCGGCGTAGGTGCGCAGAAAAATGACGTTCCGCCCGTCGGGGGTGGCCCGCAACGCTCCGGTGAGACGCCAAAACGCGACATAGGCCGGCAGTGATTGCAAACGCCCGGACTCGGGCCAGAAGCGATACATCTGGTCCCGCAGACCGGCGCCCGCTCGAAGCACCACCAGGCTGCCGTCCGGCAGCGGCAGCGGCGCCGCAGCGTTCTCCAGCACGAGGATCGGCTCGCCGCCGAGTGGGGGGACCATGTACACGCCGCGCGGCTTGTCCCAGTAGCGATCAAAATAGATGTGCGCGCCATCCGGGGCCCACGCAAGGTTCAGCACCGATCCGCCGTCAACCTGACTGGTGAGCACCATCCAACTGCCGGCGTCGGGCTTCATCACCGCCACCTGCGTCTGGCCGTCGACCATGGCCACGAATGCGAGCAACTGCCCATCCGGCGAAATGCGCGGACCCAAAGCCACGCGCGGACCGCCCAGCACGACGCCGGACCACAAGCGCGCGCTCCCGATCCGGGAACGCTCCCACAGCGCGCCACCGGCCGCTCCCGCCGCCAGCGCGGCGCCGATACCGCTGGTCATCAGCCACGCCCGCCGCGTCAGTCGATGCGGCCCTGCCGACACCGTGCGCACGGACGCTTCGGACAGGTGATCGCGCATGGTGCGCAGCTCGCAGTACAGGTCGCGCGTGCTCTCGTAACGGTCGGCCGGGTCTTTGGCCAGGCAGCGCTCGATGACCCACCGCATGGGCACGGGAACCGTCGTCGGCAGCGGCGGCGGTTCTTCGCGAATGATGGCTGCCATCGTCTCCGCCGCGCTGGAGCGCTGCAACGGGTGATGGCCCGCAGCCATTTCGTACAGCACCAGCCCGAACGAGAACTGATCGCTGCGCGCATCCACTGTTTCGCCGCGGGCCTGCTCCGGACTCATCCATGCCGCGGTCCCCACAACCCGGCCGGGGGCAGTGGACGTCATGGACGCAGTAACGGCGCCGGTTCCCGACGAGAGGTGCTTCGTTACTCCGAAATCCAGAATCTTCACCCGGCCGTCATGGGTGATGAGGATGTTATCGGGCTTCAGGTCGCGGTGCACGAAGCCGAGAGCGTGCGCGGCCGCGAGCCCGTCGGCGATCTGCACCGCGATATCGAGCAGCCGGCGATTGCTGTCCACCGGCCCGGGAGGGGAGCCTTCGACATGCTCCATTACCAGGTAATCGGGGCCGATATCGTGAATCTGGCAGATGTTGGGATGGTTCAGCGCCGCGATGGCGCGGGCCTCGCGGAGGAACCGTTCGCTGAAGCGCTCCTGCGAAAACTTGATGGCGACAAAGCGATCGAGACGCGTGTCCAGGGCTTTGTACACTTCGCCCATACCGCCTTCCCCGATGAGACAGACGATCTCGTACGGGCCCACGCGCGTGGAGGGCGCCAGCGCCATGATTATGCCTGCTTGCCTTGATTCTATGCCCGTGCAGGCGGCGCGTGGGTTAGTGACCGAGCGGTTCAGCGGCGGAAGTCGGACACGTCGACGATCATGCCCACGCCGCTGCGGCGGGCGCTTTCGCGCAATGTGTTTTTCGAGCGTGCGGCCATTTCCTTCGCCTCGCGCTTGCGTCCCTGCCGCCGAAGGAAGTCCCCGTAGATCTGATAGACCGATCCGGCCAGCGGATGGTCCGGCGGCAGGCTCTGCTCGGCGATGGCGCAGGCGCGCCGGAACTGTCGATCGGCATCCACCGGCCGTCCGGTTTTGGCGTACGCCACGGCCAGATTCGTGATTACCCGTATCAGCGCCGGATGCTCCGGACCGAACTCCGCTTCCAGCGTCGCCCTGGCTCTCTCGAACAAAGGGACAGCGTCAGCCAGGCGCCCCTGCAGCTGGCGCGCCGCGGCCAGATTGCTGATGGCGATCGCCACCTGCTCGCGCGGCACGTCCGCGTGGGTTTCAAACACAGCGAGTGCGCCGGCGAGCAGGTCCGCGGCCTCGTCGTACTTTTTGCCGCAGATCAGCGTGGCGGCTAAGCCGCTGCGCATGACCGCCAGCTCCACGTCGTCGGCGGCCATCGTCTTTTCGGCGATCGCCAGCGCGTCGTGAAGCTCCGCCGCTCCGGCCGCAACCCGGCTGACTTCCAGATGCAGCGTGGCCAGATTGGCGAGAACCATGGCGTAATCGGCGTTGTCTTTGCCTTTTGCCGTTTCTATGAGCGACAGGACATCCCGGTATTCACGCTCCGCTTCGAGCGCGCGGCCGAGCCTTGCCTCATCGATGGCCAGACCGTCCATCGCCGTCCAGAGCTCCCCTTTTCTGGTGGCCAAGCGCGAAGCCTGGCGCCAGCAGTCGGCTGCGTCGGCATACCTGCCGTCCTGCTCCAGCGCGGCGGCGCGTTTGGCGAGACGCGGCCATTCATCGGTTTGAGCAGCGGCCACCGGCGCGGCCGCGACGATGATTGCGGTGATTACGAGAATCCAGCTCACGACGCCTCCTCCAAAACGAAAAGGCCGCCACGGGAGCACGTTCATGCTCCAGTGGCGGCCTCCAATGAATCTGGTCAGCCGCGCAGCCCCCTCGGGGGAGGCCTACGTTTCCTTCGGAAACCGAACTTTCTTTCGGGTCATTTCCGCCAGCACGGGTACACCGTCCTGAATGCGGAGCCGCTCGATGTCGCCGTGGCGCAGCTCGCGGCAGAAGCGAATGAAGTCGCGCCAGGCCTCCGGCAGCGCGGCTTCAGAACCCGCCGCGCGCGTCACCGATGCTCCGGACTGCCGGCTGTCGCCGCTCATCCCGCTCGCCTCGTCGTATGTAATACGCCACAGGGCGCCAGTGAGCAGCATCAATTTGTTGTCAAGCGCGAGGCCGCGGAGCGCTCGACACGGTAGGTGATGAGGTAAGCCACCCCGACGCCCGCCGGGATCAGCCCGACGATCCACAGCACCCGTCTTGCGGGCGGCCCGTCAGTGCGATCTTCCATGATGGCGCGAACCTGCTCGGGTGTGGCGCCGTTGTTCTTCGCCCTGACCGCGTCGTCCACCCGGACGGAGGCGGGCGTGAAATTGGGCGTGAGGGCCACCGCAATCAGGAACGCGGTCACGCTCATGCCGGTGAACAGCCACATGAGACCGCGCAGAAGATAAGTGCGCGGCGTCCACGGACGAGCCATTGCCGGCTCGGAGACGCCGGGGGTGGCAATGCCTTTTTCCACCGCAACCAGCCATTCCCTGTGCTGCAGCTCCCGTTTTTTGAAGCGCAGCGCCATACCAGCCATCACCAGAACAGCGCCCATCACGAGGATCACGCTCAGAATCACCGTAGCCATCAGTTGTGGAGTATCCATGCCGCTTCAGACCCAGGCCCCGCCGCCAAAAGTTTCAGCGCCTGTCTGAAACATTCCGGCTGGGCGTGGAAGTCAGAAACTGATACGGTGGCCGAAGAAGACCAGCAGTTCGAGGAGGTGCTGCGCGCCTACCAGGACAAGGTCTTCCGGCTCTGTTGCGCGATGCTGGGCGATCGATCGCTGGCCGAGGAGACCGCGCAGGAGATCTTCGTGCGCATCTGGAAAGGCCTGCCGCGATACCGTGGCGACGCCTCATTGTCCACATGGATCTATGCCATCGCGCGCAATGCTTGTCTGACTGCGCGGAAAAAGCGCGCTGCATCGCGCGAGCAGCAGCTGGATATCGCCGATATCCGGACCCCTCCGGCGTCCCCCGATCGTACTCCGGACATCATGCGCCTGGTGCGGCATCTGCCCGATGGGCAGCGCGAAGCGGTGCTGCTGTTTCACATGGAGGAGAAATCCTACGATGAGGTGGCGCTGATGCTCGGTGTCCCCGTGGGCACCGTCAAAACCTGGCTGCATCGCGCGCGGCGCTCGATGGCCGAGTCGCTCATGAAGGAGAATGATTCGTAGTGGACGAAGAGCGCGCATTGCGGCAAATCGATGAAACGCTCGACGCGGCGCTGGGGGGCATTACCGCTCCTCCGGGATTCGCGGCGCGGGTGCGCCGGCGCGTTCGCGAACCTCGTCTCAGCCGCGCGCCGGAGATTCTGGACGCAATCGGCTGGCTTGCGGTGCTGGCGCTGGTCTTCGTTGTTGCTCTGTTGTGGCTGCCGCCGGGGACAAACACAGCAGCAGCCGTTGCTGTCGCCGGGATAGCGGTCGCGCCCGCGGCCGTGTTCGGCATTCGAACGCTGCGCGAGCTGTGACGCAACCGGCGCGCGCCGCCTCCTGATGCATACACCCGGGTACGCGTAACCTGTTGAAACCGTTACGTCGATTTACGCATTCCCACCCCCGGCCCGCAGCGCGCCGCTCAGCGCCGGATATCCCCATACGATGCTGAATCCCGGCCATTTAACCCCTTCGTGTAGCCCGCTTTATGCAGCCCGGCCTATACTGTCAGGTGTCCGGCAAACCCACGGGTACGGGTGTGCTGCCGCGGGTTCCGCCACTTTGAACAGGAGATCAGACTCGGAAGAGACTATGGCCAAGCCGATTAAGTACGCAGAGAAGGCGGTGACACTGGCAGCGGGCGCAGCCTGGGCTGTGTTCGACAAGCTGAATGCGATCAACCGCAACGCCTCCTTTACCCCGAAGTGGTCCGACAAGCCTTTGCTCAAGAGCTGGGAGAAGATGAAGCCGCCACTGGGCTGGCCTCGCGAAACCGATTCTCTCTGCCCCCGCTGCATCCCCGAGATCCGCAAGCGCATTCTCGACGGCGAGCTGCCGGTGTCCATTCTCGAAGACCAAAAGCTGGGCGAAATCAAGGCCCACATCATCGAGCGCGACGGCAAAATCATCATGCTCAAGGAATGCCCCATCCACGGGCGTTTCGAAGACACCATGTCCATCGATCCCGCGTTCTTCAAGCACCTCGAGCAGGTCTTCCCCGGCCGCGACATCCGCGCGCACAACGACGAAGATCTGCATCATCACGGGTCGAGCACCATCACCCACGGCCGCGGCTCGGTGCTGACCATCGACCTCACCAACCGCTGCAACATGATGTGCGATCCGTGTTTCATGGACGCCAACCAGGTCGGCTTTGTCCATGAGCTGAGCTGGGAAGACATCAAGACCCTGCTCGACAATGCCATGAGGATCAAGCCGCGGCGGCAGATGTCGGTGCAGTTCTCGGGCGGCGAGCCCACGCTTTCGCCGTACTTCCTCGACGCCGTACGCTACGCCCGAACCGTCGGGTATAACAGCGTGCAGGCGGCCACCAACGGGATCGAATTCGCCAAGAGCCCCGAATTCTGCCGTCAGGCGGCGGAAGCCGGTCTGCGTTATGCCTATCTTCAGTTCGATGGCATCGGCAACGACGCCAACTCGCACCGCGCGGTGGGCAACCTCTTCGACGTCAAGATGCGCGCCATCGAGAACCTCTGGAGCGCGGGCGTGGACATCGTACCCGTGATCACGATTATCAACGGCGTCAACAACGAGCAGGTCGGCTCCGTTGTGCGGTTCGCTCTCGATAACCCGAAACGGATTCCCTTCCTGTCGTTCCAGCCGGTTTCCTTCACCGGCCGCGACGAAGCGATTACCGACGAGCGTCGCCAGGCGCAGCGATACACGCTGTCGCACCTGGCCCACGACGTGAAGAACATGACCGGAATCGGCGAGCCCGTTCGCGACTGGTTCCCCATCTCCTTCATGAGCACCTTCTCCGATTTCGCCGACCTGGTGCATGGACCGGCGGCGGACTGGGGCCAGCTGAGCTGCGGCTGCCATCCCAACTGCGGCATCGGCATGGCCGTGATGTGCGACAAGGAGACCAAGGAAGCGGTTCCGGTAACTGCCTTCCTGAACGCCGATCGCCTGGCGAAGGACATCGCGCGCATCAACGATGCGGCGCGGCGCAGCCGGTTCATGAACATCACCGGCGTCAGCCTCGCGCTGCTGCGCAACTACAACCCCTTCAAGGCGCCGACGCACTTCAAGCTCACGGACCTCATCGCCAAGTTCGACAAGTGCTTCGGTATGTCGAAGAAGGCCCAGACCGGCGGCTACGGCAAGGTGACCGGCGACCGCACCATCGAGGATATCCAGAAGCGCCGCAACGACCGCTGGAACTTCCTGTTCATCGCCGGCATGTGGTTCCAGGATCTGTTCAACTACGATTTCCGCCGCACCGAGCAGTGCATCATTCCCTACGCCACGCAGATGGGCGAGATCTCGTTCTGCGCCTACAACACCGGCGTGGGCTGGCGCAACATCGTCGAGAAGATGCACATGACCGCCACGCTTACGAAGTGGTACGAGGAGCACGGGCGGCATGAGATCTTCGCCGGCGGCAAGGCGGTCGGCCTCAAGGCGAAGGATCACTCCCTGGTGCTGCGCGCCGACGACGTGAATCGCCGGCGGCAGACCGACCTCGACGAGAAGGGCATCGCCAAGACCGCGCGCGAGGAGAAGAAGCGGCAGCGTGACGAAAAGCTGAAGGCTGCCGAGAACGCGCGCATGGCCGCGCTGTATCGCAAACACGTGCTGAACGAGCCGGATGCTCCGGCACTGGTCCAGATCAGCACGCCGGCTCCCGCCACAGCACCCGAAACCGAACCAGAGGTGCAGGAGGAAGTCGGTTCCTACGGCGACTGAGCATCAGCGCCAACCAGAGGAGAAGAGGCCGCCCGGAGCGATCCAGGCGGCCTTTTTGATTTATCGCGATAAACTCAAGCTGACGACCGAAGGAGACAGCGTGACACTTCGCCCCGTTCGCTCTTCAAGCCGCCTCCGTAAAGAGCGCGGCGTTTGGGTTTTCAGAACCGGCGGGAAGCTCACCGCTGCCGATACGGACAAAGTGCTGCGAGAAACGAGAGCGGAACGGAGTCAAGCCGCGCGCGAAGAACAACAATGAAGTGCCTGCTGGACACGTCCGTGTTGGTGGCGACGTTTTACGCGGATCACGAACATCACGAGCCGAGCATGTGCGCCCTGCTCTTGCTTACCGCGTCGAGAACCGGTAAACCGTCGTCTCGTGATAGGTCTGGCCCGGCTTCAGCTCCGTCGACGGAAAGTTCGGCTTGTTCGGCGAATCCGGGTAGTGGTCCGCTTCCAGACACAGCGCGCCGCGGTAGTTGTACGTCTTCCCATCGCGGCCCTTCATCGGACCCTTCAGCATATTGCTGGTGTAAAACTGCAAACCGGGCTGCGTGGTGAGGACCTCCATCACGCGCCCGCTCTTCGGATCGTGCACCCGCGCCGCGGGGCTCAGGCCATTTCCGTGGCGGTCGAGCACGAAGTTGTGATCGTAGCCCTTCCCCAGCTTGATCTGCTCGTAGTCTGAATCGATGCGCTCGCCAATGCGGTGCGGATTGCGGAAATCGAGCGGCGTGCCGGCCACGGAGCGGATCTCGCCCGTTGGGATCAGACCCGCGTCAACCGGCGTGAAGTGGGCGGCGTTAATCGTGATGTCCTCATCCAGAATCGTCCCGCTGCCCGCGCCGGCAAGGTTGAAGTAAGAATGGTTGGTCAGGTTGACCACCGTGTCTTTGTCCGTCGTGGCGGCGTAGTCGATTTTCAGCTCGTTTTCCGGCGTCACGGTGTAGGTGACCGTCGCCGTCAGCTTGCCCGGATACCCTTCCTCGCCGTCGGCGCTGACGTAGCGTAGCTCGAGCGAGTGATCCGTCGCATTCACCACGTCCCAGTTGCGTTTGTCGAAACCCTTCTTGCCGCCGTGGAGCGAATTGTCGCCATCGTTCTTGAACAAGTGATACGTATGGCCATCGAGCGTGAACTGCGCGTGCCCGATCCGGTTCGCGTAGCGGCCGATAAGCGCGCCGAAGTACGCGCTGTTGTTCAGATATCCCTGCAGGTCGTCATACCCGAGCACGACATCATCGAAATGGCCCTTCGCGTCAGGAACTTTGAGAGAAACCACCGTGCCGCCCCACGTCATGATGAGGGCTTCTATGCCTTTGCTGTTCTTCAGCGTGAACAGCTGGACCTGTTTCCCGTCGGGGGAAGTTCCGAATGGTGTACCAGTCACTGCGGCGCCTGCCTTTGTCGCGCAGCCGAATCCGAGCACAGCGGCCGCGACACTCAGATAAATGCGGAAAGAGCCTGCCATTGGTGTCCTTCGCAGTCCTTAAAGTACCATACAGGAGTACCGGTCAATCCTCATCTTGCGGACAGGACTGCCCTGTTGTTATCTCTTATGTTGCGGCGGCGGCGGGACGCTTCGCGATCGCTGCCGATACGAATTGAGAAATGCGCGGCACCGGCGGTAACGGGTTCATCAACTGGCGCGGCGAGCGCCACTACGACACGATGGAGCGCTTCCGGCTGCTGCTGGGGGGCGTAGCCGGCGCGAACACCCGCCGTGGGCCCGGCGTTCGCGATCAGTTTCGCCAGGCGCGGCGCCGCCTGCGCACGCTTACCGGCCTCACCGCCTCCATATGCCTCGGATGCCTGGCCATGCTCTTCCTCACCGCATCGCCATCGCCGGCGGCCGGGCTCTATCAACAGCTGGCGCGGAATCTCGCCTTGCGCCTGAGTGCTCCGGTCCGGCCCGATGCCGGGGTACGGCTGGTGAATCAGACCGCGGATTACGAAGAGTACAGCAATGGCCTCGTGATCACCACCACGTGGTGCGCATCGAGTAAGCCCCGCACCTTGTATCCGGTCTTCTCCACTGCTTCCGGAGGCGCCGCTCCCGTGGAGTGGCGCAGCGATCCGGCCGGCATCGTCTATCACAGCACGGAAAGCCATCCCCTGCCGATCGAAGCCGAATGGAACCCGGAATTGCCGCACATCGAAAAGTACCTGCTCGATTACGTGCGCGACAAGCACCTGTATCATTTCCTGATCGACCGCACGGGCCGTGTGTTTCGGATTGTCCCCGAGAGCGATATCGCGAACCACTCGGGGAAATCCGTCTGGGGCGACAATCGGTACGTCTATGTAAACCTGAACGCGTCCTTCCTGGGCGTCGCCTTCGAGCGGCAGATGCGCGACCGGGGCGCCCGCGTGAACGAGGACCAGCTCCAGTCCGCCCGGCTGCTCACCGACATGCTCCGCGCGAAGTATCGCATTCCCGCCTCCAACTGCGTTACCCACGCACAGGTCTCCGTCAATCCCGCGAACATGAAGATCGGCGCGCATACCGACTGGGCGCGCGATTTTCCATTCCACGAGCTCGGTCTCGGCGACAACTACGCTCAGCCCTTCGCCGCCATGCTGGCGTTTGGCTTCGATTACGACGGCGCCCTGGTCTCGGCCGCCGGAGACCGCGAGTGGCAGGGGCTGGTCGACTCGCGCAAGACCCTTCGCGATCGTGCCACGGAGCTTGGCGTCGGCGTCAGCAGGTACAAAGCAGAACTTCGCAGGCGGTACCGCGAAATCGTGGCGCGGCTGGACGCGAATTCCGCGACAACGTAGCCGAAGACCGTTGCATTGTAGTGCAAGCCCTGGGCTTGCACACCCACTCTCTTTCGTTCTCTTTCTTCCCGGGTGCTATACTGGCCCCAATCGCTCGCGACCGCAAGGTATCGCAAACAACTGTAACCGAGGAGACCTTCCGACCGATGAAAAACTGTATCCTGCTGTTCGGTTTCTTGTCGGCAATCCCGCTGCTGGCCCAGGTGGACACCGGCACGATTACCGGGACCGTCCACGATCAGACCGGGGCTGCCGTCCCGTCCGCAACCGTCACCATTACGGAGAAGAATACAAACGTCAGCACCGTGGTGCACTCCGATGGGCAGGGCGATTACACCTCGCCCCCGCTGCACGTGGGCAACTACACCGTGACCGCATCGGCGCCGGGCTTCCGTTCCACGACGCACGAGAACATCACTCTCCAGGTGCAGGACCGCATTCGCGTCGACCTCGACATGCAGGTCGGGCAGCTGAGCGAGAAGGTTGTCGTCTCCGCCGAGGCGCCGCCCATCCAGACCGAGACGTCATCTCTGGGGCAGGTCATCACTTCCAACGTCATGACCGAGCTCCCGCTGAACGGCCGCGACTATGTCCAGCTCGCCACGCTCACGACCGGTGTGGTGGAGACCAGCGCCGGAACCAACGGCAATATTGGGGGAGCGAGCACCGGAGGCCAGGACAGCTTCGTGGCCAACGGCGCGCGCGGCACGCTGAACAACTTTCTTCTTGACGGCATCGACAACAACTCCAACGATAACGGTGGCGTCGTGCTGCGCACCAACGTGGACGCCATCCAAGAGTTCAAGATCCAGACCAATTCATTCTCGGCCGAATTCGGCCGAAGCGGCGGAGCGGCGATCAACGCCATCATCAAATCCGGCACGAACCAGTATCACGGCGATATCTTCGAGTTCTTCCGCAACTCGGCCCTGGACGCGCGCGACTTCTTCGAAGATCCCAATACGAAGAAGGCCTCCTTCAAGCAAAACCAGTTCGGCGGCACCATCGGCGGTCCAATCAAACGCGACAAGCTGTTCTGGTTCGGAGATTATCAGGGCACTGTGATCCGGCTTCCGCTGACTTATGTCTCCTCCGTGCCCACTGCCGCGCAGCGTACCGGCGACTTCTCCGGACCGGGGAATCCGACCATTTACAACCCCGCAACCTACGATCCGGCAACGGGCGCTCGCACGGCATTTGCGAACAACGTCATTCCCTCGAATCTCATCAATCCCATTTCGCTGTCGATCATGAACCTCTACCCGCTGCCCAATCAGCCGGGGAAACTGAAGAACAACTACATCATTTCGCCCACCGAGGACGACCGCATCGATCAGGGCGACTTCCGCGGCGACTACGACATGTCGCAGATCGACCAGCTCTTCTTCCGCTGGTCCATGAGTGGGCGCACGACCTTCATGCCCTCGCCTCTGCCAGGCCTGGCCGGCGGGGGCGGGTCGAGCACCGGGTTTGGGTTTGAGGACACCATGGCCGCGGCCCTCGGCGAGACCCACACCTTCACGCCAACCACCATCAACGAGCTTCGCCTCGGGTTCAATTATGTCCACGTCCGCCGCGGCGTGCCGGAAGGCGGCAATGTCGCGCCGCCGTCGGACCTGCAGGTTCCCGGCGTTCCCAACAACCCCGGCACTGCCGGCATCACGCTGTTCTCGCCCAACGGCTACCGCCGCGTGGGAGCGCCCAACTTCGCGCCCACCATCCTGTCCAGCGAGGAGCGGCAGATCACGGACGTGTTGAACCTCGTCCGCGGCCGCCACACCATCAAGCTTGGCTTCGAAATGCGCTGGAGTCAGTACAACATCTTCCAGGTCCCCTCGCCGCGCGGAGCATTCACGTTCACCGGCCAGTTCACGCAGAATCCGGCCGATGGCAGCGGCGGAAGCTCGCTCGCCGACGAACTGCTCGGCCTGCCCGTGACCTCCACCATCGCCTCGCTGCTGGAACTCGGCAATCGCCAGCACGTGCCCAGCGCGTATGTTCAGGACGACTTCAAGGTCAGCAGCCATCTCACCCTGAACCTCGGGCTGCGCTATGACTTCTTCTCGCCCATCGTTGAGGTCAATAACAAGCAAAGCAACTTCGACTACGCCACCGGGCAGCTCGTGGTTGCCAGCGTGAACGGTGCGTCGCGGAGCCTGACCACGCCCGACCACCTGAATTTTGCGCCCCGCATCGGCTTCGCCTGGAGCCCCTTCAACGGCACGAGCACGGTCATTCGCAGCGCGTATGGCATCTTCTACAGCGGCCAGGAGATTCGTACCGCGGCGCCGCTCCAGCTGGCCTACAATCTGCCGTTCTACTACCAGCCCTTCTTTATTAGCGACGGGATCACTCCGGTGCTCACGGTGTCACAGGGCTTTCCTCCCGTCAATCCCGCACAGGCCGTCGACGCGCCGGTAACGAGTGTGGACACGCGCCTGAAAACGCCTTATTACCAGGAGTGGAACTTCGCCATTCAGCAGGCGCTGCCGTCGGCTATGTCCGTCGAGATCGCTTATGCCGGATCGAAGGGCACGCACTTACAGGTAGTCACCGATCAGAACCAGGTGATGACGCCCGGACCCGGTGACATTCAGCCCCGCCGGCCGTACCCCAACTGGGGACCCTTCACCTCCATTCAGGATCGCGGAAACTCCACCTACAACGCGCTCCAGTTGAAGGTGCAGAAGCGCTACACCCACGGCCTGTCGTTCCTCAGCGCGTACACCTACAGCAAGGCCATCAACGACCTCCCGGAGATCTGCTGCGCCATGCCGTTTCCACAGAACAGCTACGACCTGCGCGCCGAAAAAGGCCTCGCCGATTTCGACCAGCGCTGGCGCTGGGTGTTCAGCTTCGATTACGGGCTGCCGTCAGGACACTTCCTCAGACCCGTGCTCGCCGGTTGGCATCTGGGCGGCATCTATACGCTCGCCGCCGGGTTCCCCTTCTCGCCCCTGCTGGGCTACGATCCTTCGAACACCGGCGATCAGGGGGTGGTGCGGGCCGATCGCATCGCCAATGGCAATCTGCCCTCGTCGCAACGCAGTCCCAATCTGTGGTTCGACATCAACGCCTTCCCGTTGCCCGCGCCTTACACCTTCGGCAACTCGGGACGGAACGTTCTGATCGGGCCGGGAGTGAACCGGCTCGACGCGGCCATCCGCAAAGAGTTCGCCGTAACCGAGCGTCAGAAGGTGGATTTCCGGGCGGAGTTCTTCAACATGCTCAATCATCCGAACTTCGCCCAGCCGGACAACTTTATCGACGACGGGCCCGGCGCCGCGGGAGTCATTACCTCGCTGGCCACCCCGATGCGCCAGATCCAGTTCGGCCTGAAGTACATCTTCTGATATGGAGCGACCCTGTCAACCCCCGGGCTGACGGGTTTGAATTGACGCCGGGCTGCCCCCCTCAATGGGGGCAGCCCGGCCTTCGTCTTTGCTGCAGGTCGGCAAGTGTTCCCGCCGGAGCGCCCGTCGCAATTG
>DASRCB010000258.1:0-8328 GCA_035653295.1 Bryobacteraceae bacterium | reverse complement strand
GGTCCGTACCACGGCTGGGTGCTCACCTATGACGCGCATACACTGCGGCAGACGGGCGCCTTCAACACCTCGCCGGAGGACAGCGAGAGCGGCATCTGGGCCGGCGACAGCGGCCCGGCCGTCGACGACGCCGGCAACTTCTACGTCTCGACGGGAAACGGCACATTCGATGCCGATCGCGGCGGGCGCGACTACGGCGACACGGTCCTGAAGCTGCGGCTCGGCAGAACGGGGCTTAACGCGCTCGACTTCTTCACGCCATTCAACCAGGCGCGCCTCAATGGCTCCGATAACGATCTCGGCTCCGGCGGAGTCGTGGTCCTGCCGGACCAGCCGGCTGCGCATCGGCATCTTCTCGTGGCTGTCGGCAAGGAGGGCGTCATCTACCTGCTCGATCGCGACCGCATGGGTCACTTTCACGCCGGCAGCGATGCGCACGCGGTGCAGACTGTTCGTCTGAGCGGCGGCATGTACTCGGCTCCGGCGTACTGGAATGGTCGCGTGTACTTTCTCGCGAGCCACGACGTGCTGAAGGCGTTTGCATTGCAGAACGGTCGAATGTCGACCGCCGCCGTATCGGAGGCAGCCGGCCCCTTCCACGAGCCCGGTGCGACACCATCGATCTCCGCCAACGGCCTGCGCAACGGCATCGTCTGGGCGATCGAGTCGCACGGCTGGAGGCCGGCAGAGCCTGCGACGCTGCACGCCTGGGATGCGACCGATCTTCGCCGCGAGCTGTACAACAGCCGCCAGAACTTCGGCCGCGACGCGGCCGGAGACGCACTGCGATTCACCATTCCCACGGTTGCGGGCGGCCGCGTATACGTGGGCGCCAAAGGCCAGGTGGACGTGTACGGGTTGCTGCGCGGCCGTTAGAATTGGGTGGTGTTGTTTCGTTTCTGGATGGCGGCGGTGCTGGTTTCCGCGGCCGTGGCGGCGCAGGACTCGGATGCCTCGGCGCGAGCGCTGCTGAATGCGGGCAACGCCGAGGGTGCACTGGCCGCTTACGAGCGGCTCGCCCGCGCCAACCCGAGGTCGGCAGTTTACGAAGACCAGATCGGCTTCATTCTCGCGGCCACGAAACGGGTGCCGGAGGCAATCGGCCATCTGAAGCGGGCGACGGAGATCAATCCGCGGATGGCGACGGCATGGTTTCACCTTGGCGCGGCGTTGTTTATTGCGGAGCAGCCTGGCGACGGACTGCATGCGCTGGAGCGCGCCGTGGCGCTCGAGCCGGACAACGCCGAGTATCGCTTTCGACTCGGTTCGGCTTACGTCGATACCGGGCAGTACAGTAAAGCCGTCGGCGAACTTACCCGGGCGTCGAAGCGCATCAGCGGCAATGCGGCGCTTTGGCAAGCACTGGGCGAAGCATATGAGCAGCAACATAGATATAAAGAGGCCCGCGGGCCGTTTCGGCAGGCTCTGGCGCTGACGCCGGATAACAGCCTGCTGAGGAACAGTTATGGGCTTGCCTTACTGAATTCAGGCAGCCCGGAAATGGCGCTGGCGGAGTTCGAGCGGGCGGTGAAGAGTAACCCGAACGAAGTCCGGATTCAGGTCAACGTGGGATCGGCGTATCTGGCGGCGGGCCGATACAAGGACGCGATCCGCTATCTAACAACCCTGACCCGTGCGCATCCGGAGGCTGTTTCCGCGCACTACGATCTGGGCGTCGCTTACAAACAGACGGACGATCTGCCGCATGCGCGTGAAGAGCTGGAGCGGACCGTACAACTCGATCCGGGTTTGGCGGAGGCTCATTACACGCTGGCGCTGACTTACCTCGATAGCGGCGAGACGGACAAGGCCATTCAGCAGTTACGTTCCGCGGTGGAGCGGAAGCCCGACTATGCCGACGCCTGGTATCGGCTCGGAACCGTGCTGCAGCAGCAGGAGGACGTCGATGGCGCGATCGACGCGCTGCGGCACGATGTCGCGCTGGACGAGAGCAACGCCGGTGCATGGAACAGCCTGGGGCTCATGCTGCGCCGGAAGAAGGATCTCGACGGCGCGCGGCAGGCGTTCGACAAGGCCGCGGCGCTGCGGAAGGCCGAGGCGGACGAGAAGGCCCGGGCGCTGCACCAGCCGCATTAAAACAAAATACCGGCAATTTGTTCCGCGGCTTTGCGGGCCTTTTCGCGAAGATCGGCGGTTTGGGCCGCCGCATCGGCACTGCTGATGCGGACGGTGAAGAATTGATCGCGGACTCTACCGGCGACCAGCGCCCAGCGGCCGTCATGGTCAGAGCCGTCGCAGAGGCGGGCTTCGTTGCCGATGGCTTTCAGCGGCGTGCCGGTCGGGCAGGGGACTGTCGACGGTTTTGTAGTTACTTCGATTTTGAGTTCGGCCTGCGGGGACTGGAAGGTACAGGAGGTGTCGGTCAGGCGTGCCGTAACGTCGCTGCCGAGGAGGCCGGATGCGGTGGCGGTGTTTATCCAGGGGCAGCGGTCGGCGGCGTGGCTCAGGAGCGGAACAGTGCAGAGGAGGAACAGTCGGGCTAAAGCCGATGCCGTGACCGGACCTGGCGGGCTGAGAGCCTGCCCCACAAAATTTTCAGGCATGGGGCTTTGCCGGTTGCAGGGTTTCGGACTTCAGAATCTTGCCGCCTTCCTGGAGCACGTAGAGCTTGTTGGGCTCGAGGTCGTGAAAGCGGTCGATCTGACCGCTGAGCCAGCGCACTTCGACGCTGTCCACCTTTTTCGCCTGATCGAGGCCGAAGTGCATGCGCATATCGTTTTGCGAGAAGTAGCTGCCGCCGCTTCGCAACTCGTCCACCTGGACCAGCGGCTGGTCGGACCCGGCTTTGGTTTTGGCGCTCACGATCACGCGCGACCCGATGCCGGTGCGGTTCGATTTGACGCCGACGAGCTTGATCTTGATCCAGTTTCGCTTCAGCGTGGAATCGCAGCGGAGGAGCTGCGGGATGGCGTTGACGCAGTTCACCGCGATGTCGATGTCGCCATCGTTGTCGAAGTCGCCGAAAGCGCAGCCGCGGGCCGGGGCGCTCTCCATAATGCCGGGGCCGCCCTTTTCGGTGACTTCCTCGAAGCGGCCGTTCTGTAGGTTGCGGTAGAGATACTTGTGCTCGGCGTACTTAAGGTCCGCGCGAGACTTGTCCACTTCGGGATAGACATGGCCGTTGGACATTAGTACATCGAGCCAGCCGTCGTTGTCCATGTCGAAGAATCCCACGCCCCATCCGAGCAGGCGCGTGTTGACTCCGATGCCACTGGGGTAAGTGCGGTCTTCGAAGGTGGCGTCGCCGAGATTCGTGTAGAGAGAGTCGGTGTCGCCCGCGAAATTGGTCTTTACGATATCCAGAGTGCCGTCGCGGTTGTAATCGCCGATGGAGACGCCCATGCCGGCCTGGGGCTTGCCCTCGGGGGACAGAGCCGCGCCGGATTCGATGGCGATGTCTTTGAAGGTACCGTCCTTCTGATTCTGATACAGCGTGGCGGTGCTGGAGTCGTTGGCGACGTAGATATCGGGCCAGCCGTCGTTGTCGAGGTCGGATGCGGCGACGCTGAGGCCGTAGGTACCGGCGGTTTTCAGGATTCCAGCCTTCTCGCTCACATCGGTGAACGTGCCGTCGCCGTTGTTGTGGTAGAGGATGTTCTTGCCGCCAGGCAGGCCGGGCGGGCCGCAGGCAACGAGGAGACCTTTGTAGGTACACGGCCCGGCCTCCGGGGGCGGGGCAGTCTTCAGATCGAAATCGACATAGTTGGCGACGAAGAGATCGAGATTGCCGTCCTTGTCGTAATCGACGAAGGTGCAGCCGGTGTTCCACCGCGTCTTTGGACCGGGTTGAATGAGGCCGGCCTTCTCGGTGACGTCGGTGAACGTGCCATCTCCGTTGTTGCGGTAGAGCGCGTTCTGACCGTAGTAAGTGACGAAGAGGTCGTCGACGCCGTCGTTATTGTAATCGCCCACGCAGCAGGCCTGGCCCCAGCCGGTCTTGTGCTCGAGCCCCGAACCTTTCGTGACTTCCGTGAACGTGCCATCGCGGTTGTTTTTGAAGAGATGGCAGCGGGGCTCCTGTCCGGCGGGGAATCCTTCGAGGCGCCAGCCGTTGACGAGGAAGATATCGAGCCAGCCATCGTTGTCGTAATCGTAAAAAGCGAGGCCGCAGCCGGTGGTCTCGAGGAGGTATTTGTTTTTACCTTCGCCGCCGTAGATCGTCTTAACGGCGAGGCCCGCGTCTTTTACGACATCGACGAAGCTGACGCCCAGCGGCGTGCCCTCGATGGGCGACTTCGGGCCCTTCGGCGGGGCCATGGGTTTGGCGTCGTACTCGCGCTCCATGGGGCCGGGCAGCTTGATCTTCGAGTCGTCCGGCCAGGGCCCAGCGGCGGCGAGGATGTCGGCCAGGGGCAGCACCAGCGCGGTGCGGCTCAACGACCGGATAAAATGCCTGCGATTTCGATTCAACACTTCACCTCAACAACGAGTTCAATGCGTTCGGCTGGCGACGGTGTCCTCGGATGACATGTCGCGGTGGACGTGCCATGGCACGCTCTCGACGGAGATCTCCGGGTGCGCGCGCAGGAACTGGAGGGAGTAAGTGGGTGCGCCCGGATCCACCTGCTTTGTAGCGAACATTGCCGCCTGGCGGGCGGCTTCTTCCTTCTTACCGGCGCGGCGGTACAGCACGGCGAGGTTGTAATGCGCCGCGAGATCGTCGGGGTCGATGGCCTGCAAGGCTTCGAACTGCTCCCGCGACTCGTCGTACCGATGCTGCTGATAATAAGAGATCGCTAATTCCCGGCGCGCATCGCGCGCCTGCGGGTACATGCGCACCACCTTCTGGAGGTCGGCGACCTCCTGCTCAGTATGCCCTTCGCGGCGCTCGACGAGGGCGAGATAATACAGCGCGCGGCAGTTGTCGGGGCTGAGGCGCAGCGCCTGTTCGAGGCTGGCGCGCGCGAGGCTGTACTTCTCCCACTCGATGTAAGTCAAGCCGACATTGATGTGACCGTCGGCGTAATCGGGCCGCAGCTTCACAACATGCTGGAAGGCGTCGATGGCTTCGGCATACTGCAACTGATCGAGAAAGCCTATGGCGACGTTATTCCAGCGCATCCAGTCCTCGTTGTCGTTCGGCTGCCGCGGCGTGATCGGATTCTGGCCGATGTTCAGGGTGCGCGTGCGCGAGGCGATCTCTACGACCGGGTAGGCGGGGTGATCGGGCCCGAAGATGTTGTTGAGATAGCTCTGCCGCAGGTGGCGGTAATTGACTTTGGCCGTAACGGTGAGTGGCCCGCGCGCGGCGTCGGGAACCTCGAACTCGTACCGAATCAGAGCCGACCGGCCGGACTGGATGGTGTTGTCGTACGCGGTGGAGTGGATGGTCCAGACCATGTGGTTGTCGACGAAATTGCCGTAGATGTTCACCGGCCGGTTGGTGAAACTGTGGGCGCGTTCGTCGATGGAGCCGTCTGGCTTGAGGAAGCCGCTGTGGGCGATCTCCGCGCCCTGGCGATCGCGGACCACGAACTCCACCCAGGGCTCATAAAGGTCGCGCACTTCCGGAACGAGGGAGTGGCCGATCATCTTGTTCTGGACCACTACCATCATTTCGACCTTCTGTTTCGGCTCGAGCCGGAAGGCGGTGGAGCCGAGCGGGCCGATGACTTTTCCGGTTTTCTCATCGCGAATGGCGAACAGATCGACGTTGAGATAGTTTCCGGTCTGGAGGAACTCGATGGTCTTCTTCAGTTGCTCCTCGAATCCGTAATAGAAGGGGACGGCGGTGTTGCCGGCGAGCCAGCGATGGGACACGAAGGTGCCGTGTTTGGCGCCGTACTCCTGCATGGTGACCGGCTCGCGCTTCATGTGGCAGTTCTGGCAGGTGGTAAAACCCGCGGTGTAGAACGTGAGCGGATTCCGCATGGAGAACTTCGAGTTCTGCCATTCATCGAACACAGTAAAGGCGCGGATGAACTTGTAGCCGTTCAGAGGGTCGGGCAGGTTGGCCTTGTGACAGGAGGCGCAGAATTCGGGCGTGTGCAGCAGGTTGCGCATGACTGCCTGGGAGTGGCGCTCGGGGTGGGCCATGATCTCCGCATCCGTGGGGATGCCGGGCACGCGGCGGCCGTTTTCGTCCACCATCACGGCGGGAACGCCCATGACGAAGCCGCCGTTACCGTTGGTGGAATCGACACTCTGAATGGAATGGCAGGTCATGCAGGTAAGGCCGTCCTCGTCGAAACTGCGATCGACCTTCGAATCCGGTGTAAGGGCGCCGCTGATGACGCCGATGGGGTTGTGGCAACTGTCACAGTGGCGCGTGAACTCGATGCCCTTGGTGCGGGCGAGGATGTTTACGCTGGTGCGGTAGAACGGAGTACGGAACGAGTTGGAATGCAGGGCCTGTCGCCATTGGGCATACGCTTCCTTGTGGCAATGGCCGCAGTATTCGGCTTTGGGAAACGCGCCGGGGGGCAGAAATGTGTTGCCCTCGACGGCGGCATTTCCAGGGAGCGAAATATTGTGCGGGCCGAATGCGAAGTTGTAACTCTGGGTGATGCGTTCGGCGTATGCGGCGCGCGCCGGGTCGGCGGTGGTTTGCGCCAGAGCCATGTGCGCAACCGCCGCGACGGCGATTGGCAGCAATGCGCGCATGGAGACCAGTCTCCTCCTGAAGCAGATCGTGCGTAACAGGACGCACATTCCCTGAGCCACAGCGTTTGGGCTATTGTACAACGATTGACGAGCGGCGGGAGCGCGGCCGCGAGTCCGGCGGTCGGTGCGTGCAAGCCCAAGGCTTGCACCACAAAACCCCGGGCATAAAATGAAGCAGGATTTCCGTTATGAGGAGTGTGGTTCTGCTGTTGTGCGTCGCCGCGATGGGCGCGGCGCCGGCGCAGCTGGCGATCCAGGCGCCGCTGCTGCATCAGTACGAGGATGGGCCGCCGCTGGCATCGGACCAGGCGTTCACGCCAGCAGACACCGTATATCTGTCGTTCGAAGTTGCTGGTTTTCAGAAGGCTGAGAAGCCTGCTTATGCCGGCGCGCATTTGTCGCTGACGTGGTCGGCGGAGGCGGTCGATCCGTCCGGCATGGCCATCGCGCCGCCGGGCTCGGGCAAGGTGGACACCGACATCACCGCCGAAGACAAGCATTGGCTGCCGAAGATTCGCTGGAGCGTGCTCATCCCGCCCGCGGCGCCCAGCGGCACGTATCATCTGAAGATCACGGTTCACGACGAGCTGGCGAAAACAGAAGCGGCGGGCGATGTTCCTTTCCAGGTGCGCGGGCGCGACGTGGCTCCGAGCGATACGCTGGTTATCCGAAACCTGCACTTCTACGCCTCCGAGGAGGAGAGGAAGCCGCTGGAGACGCCCGCGTACCGGCCCGGCGAAACCGTCTGGGTGAAAT
This sequence comes from Bryobacteraceae bacterium, assembly GCA_035653295.1. Classification (GTDB taxonomy): domain Bacteria; phylum Acidobacteriota; class Terriglobia; order Bryobacterales; family Bryobacteraceae; genus DASRCB01. The sequence continues at coordinate 948 of DASRCB010000258.1, read as the reverse complement.
TCGACATTACCGGTTACAAATTCGCCGCCGGCAACGAGTTTCAGGTCTCCTACGGCATTCAAGCGATTCTGCCCAGCGGGAAGGTGGGGCTGAATCAGCCCGACGCCGCCACCCTGAGCGACAAGACCTTCTACCCGCAGCGGTACGCTCCGGGGGAGTTCAGCCTGCCGCTGCCTGCAAACGTGCCCAAAGGGAAGCACACGATTGTGATTACCGCGAATGACAAGGTCGGCGGGCAGACGGCTGAGGCGCGGGCCGAGTTCAGCGTGGAGTGAAGGCCCGGGGTCCGAAAGAACGGGGTCAGGGGTCAGGGAACAGGGGTCCGCTGTGTGCTGGGCCGTTACGCCGTCTGGCGGGTCGGTTTCGGGTGTGCTGTCAATTAGTTGCGGGTCCTCGGGCTGGTGTGCGTTTGTGGGATTAGGTTCGTTTGGCACGTTTTCCGGGTCGTAATCCATGAGCGTTTTGTGTGCCCTCGCCATCTGGCGCTCATAGCGGGATTCGTAGCGGCTGAGGAGCTCGAGGGCTTTGGTGAAATCGGCCATGGCGCGGAAGGAGCGATAGGTCTTTTCGTCGGGCGGGAGGTGGCACGGGCCCATGAGACCGGCTTCGTATTTGTACGCAGTTTTCTCGAGCGCCCAGACGCGGCGGATGCGCCAGGCGCAGGCGGCTATTGATTCGACCTGGAGGCGCTGGAACGGGGTGGAGGGGCGGAACTCGTCTTCCAGTTCGGTGGAGAGCTGGAGGAAACGCTCAGCGGGCTCGGTTGGAAGGACGATGATTTCGCTGAGCAGGCCGTGTTTTATGCCGTTGCGTGAAGAGCGCGCTTTGCCCTCGGGGGTTTTGGGGCCGCCCGATTTAGCGCCATTTTCGCGAGAAGAACGGATACGACGTTCGGAAGACATTGGAGACTTCCCTCCCGGCCGCATCTTAGTACGCGAGGTGGAAGCG
>DASRCB010000257.1:0-4281 GCA_035653295.1 Bryobacteraceae bacterium | reverse complement strand
GCAGGCATTTTGTGAGCAGGTGCTCGATCGCCTGGAGCACGTGCCCGGAGTTTTGTCCGCCAGCATTTCGAGCGCGCTTCCGATGGCCGACTACACCGAATCGAACTACAACGTCGAGGGCGCGCCGAAAACGCGGGATATTCCCATCGCCAGCATCAGCCGCGTGAGCGAGGGATTCGTCACCACGCTGGGCATACCGGTTCTGCGCGGGCGCGATTTTACCGCGGCCGAAGCCCAGGCGCCGAAGCCCAGTGTGGCTGTGGTGAGCGAATCGTTTGCGAAAAAGAACTGGCCAGGGCAGGACGCACTCGGTAAGGTGCTGCTGATGCCCGATGGCAAGGCCGACAGCCGCGTTGTGGTGATTGGCGTCGCGGCCGATACGCACCAGATGGGGCCCGACCGGCAGACGAGCCCGGCCATCTTTCTTCCCTCGCACCGCTACGACAATTTTGACGTGGTTCTCCACACGGCCGGCGATCCGGCCGCTCTTGCGCCCGCTCTGCAGCGAGCTGTCCAGAGCGTCGATCCGCAGCAGCCGGTGCAGGAGATCGTCTCGATGAACACGCGCCTGCACCAATGGGGCGACGAGCGGCGCTTCTACATGGGAATCCTGGCCATCTTCGCCGGACTCGCGCTGGCGCTCGCCGCCTTCGGTCTTTACGGCGTGCTGGGATACGTGGTCAGCCTGCGCACGCGCGAAATCGGGATTCGCATGGCCCTCGGCGCCAGCCGAGGGACGGTGTTGCGCCTGGTGATTGGCCAGGGTTTGCAGTTCACCGGTCTCGGAATCGTGGCGGGCGCCGCAGGCGCTCTTCTGCTGACGCGTTTCATGCAGAGCATGCTCTTCGGCGTCCGCTCCACCGATCCGCTGACGTTCCTGGGCTCGGCGGCGGTGCTGATTGTGGCCGCGCTGCTTGCCACGTGGCTGCCCGCCCGCCGCGCGGCCCGGGTGGACCCGATCGAGGCCCTGCGCGTCGAGTAGGCACGACCCGCGCTCATGGCCGCACCGCTTTCCATGCCGTGATTCCGCCGCCCGCCGGGCATGCCGCACCGGGCTCATCGGCGAACGACGCCACGATCTCGTCCACGCCATCGCCGTCGAGGTCGGCGAGCTCGACATGCGCGCCGCGGCAGCCGCCTCCGTACACCGGGATCGCATCGTTGCGTTCGAACTTCCCGTGGCCATCGCCGAGAAACGGGATGGTCTGGCCCTGGCTGGTCAGGACGAAAAGGTCGCGCGCGCGCCGATCCTGCAGGTGGCCTGTCGCCATGGCTACGGCAACATTGCGCGAGCGCTCCCTGGACAGCTCGATGCGTTCCCAGCCCTGCCCCGCGCGCGAGAGAAAAACGTCGACGACGGAGTACCAGACGTCGTTATCGAGGGTGAGGTATGCGACCGCAAGATCGTCGCGGCCATCGTTGTCGAAGTCTCCGGGTGCCACCGCCTGCACGTAATGAACGGTGCCCGGAATGGGAACCGGCGGAACGTTCTCGGCGGTATTGAGCCGGAGCAGATCGCTGCGGCCCATCACGCTCGAGCCCGAAACGGCATCGGGGTGACCATCGCCGTCAAAGTCGCCGACAGTAAGCGAATCGCTGTAGATGCCTTTGCTGGACTCGAGCTCCGCTCTGCTCCAACCGCTTGCGGCACCGTTCAGAAAGACGACAATGCCGGCTCGCGGTGGTGTTCTGCCCGCCATGGGGCCTTCCCACACGGCCACGAGATCCGGGCGTCCATCGCCGTTCCAGTCGGTCACGCGGACCGCGCGCGAAGAAAAGCGGCCGTCGCGCCACAGGGGACCGGAGGCGTTGGTGAAATTGCCACGCCCATCGCCGTTCAGCACGTACATGCCGCCCTCGTGAATTGCGAGCGCGATATCCGCATGGCCGTCGCCGTCGAAATCCGCTGTCTCGATATCCCCGTAATCGTAGGGCAGGGCGGGGAAGCGGGCTTCTTTCCAGCGGGTGAACGAGCCTTTTCCATCGCCGAGGAAGATAACCGGCGTTGACGAATGCTTCCGCGGCGCGCCGTGAACGATATCAGGATGGCCATCCCCGTTCAAATCCGCCACGCGAAAGCCCTCGCGCCATTGGCCGGCGGAGGGCAATCCGACACCGAAAGGCGCGAAGGTCAGGCGGCGCTGGTTTTGAGCCGTGCCCCCGGCGGCGAGCACCGCCAGGAACACATGCAGCAGAGCAGCGGTTCGCATCTGCTAAAAAAGCTCCGGGAAGACGTGGATCGCCTGATTCGCGCTGTCGAGCTGTTGTGCGCGATGCTGGACGTTCAGCAGCTTCAGGCCGTCCTGTTCCACCACCTCGACCCAGGCCTGGGCCGCCGCTGGATCCGCGAGGTTCGCCGACTGGCCGGTGACGGTAGTGTTCAGATCCAGATACAGCGAGCCGGAGAGCGGCATTACGGGCAGAGAGGCTCCGCCGATCTTAACGAGCTGGGTGGCGGCTCCGAACGGCGTTACGCCGGTGATCGTGGTCGGATGCTCCTGCTCGTCAAAGGCGGTGATCCCTTCCTGACCGAGCGGATACCAGGACGGCAGCACGCCGCAGGTGAAATAAGTCTGCACGACCTTCGGATCGCGCCACACGATCAGACTCGTGCTGCCGGGCGGAGGGGCGACTCGGAGCGATCTCTCGTCCGTGCCCCCCGCGCCACCGCCGGCCGGTGAAGCTAAAGAGCCGCTCAGGAAGCGCGCCGTGAAATTGGTGGCCAGCGGCTGACGATCGTCAGCGCCATTGAACCCGTCATAGTCGCCATAGAACGTATAGCTCTTGTTAGCGAAACCAGCAGCCGGATCGGTCGGCGCGACATGGACATGGACCACGTCGCCGCCATAGGCAATGTTCTGCGAAGGGTTGTAATAGTACACTTCACCGGTGAGCTGAGTCTGGTCCGTCATGTCACCCGTTCCGCCCGGCCCAATGTACCCCGGATCGGCCGGTGTTTTCGAGGTACAGTTGCTCACCGTGTCCACGGTGATATAACCGCGGGCCACCAGATCGCCGTGATTCAGGCCGGCGCATTTTCCGCTTACGCTTGCCGTGGGACGGCCGGTCAGGGAGTTCTGGATGTGCGCGATCTGCGCGGCGGTGAGCGGGCGCGGCGGCAGCTGCGACGAGGAGTTGAACAACACCGGCGTATTGGCGGGATTGGCGCAACTGGCGAAATTGATGTCCTGCGAAATAAACGACCGCGGGCTGATGGTGTCAGCCGGGTCCTGGCCCGCGCTGGCGGTCTGCGGGAGCAACCCGTTCAGCACGTTGCGCATGTTCACTCGTTCGACGTCGAAGCCGGTCAGGTAAACGTTGAAGTTAAACACCGGGACGCCCAGATCGCTCCAGATCACCACGTGGGCAAGGATCGCGGTGGGGCCCTGTTGATCCGTATGCGGCGGGCCGCCGTTGAAGGTCCGAAATGAATCGGAGCCGCTGTTATTGATGGTGAAGATAGTGTTCATCCCGTTCGGATTGCCGAGATCCACCTCGAAGTACGGGACCAGCAGCGTCGAGGCCGGCGTGTCCGGCGCAACCGTGCTTGAATTGGTGGGAAACGTAAAGACATTCTGAGCCGGAGTCGCCGCGGCGGCGAGCAGGGCTGCAACGACGGGAGCGAGCGCGCTCCAGCGCTTTCGCGAGATGGCGGGATTTAGCATGAATGTTCCTTTTCTGCCGATTTGCGGGCTCGATGCCCCACTATGATGAGCGTCGTTGCGCGACCAAGTCCCTCGTCGAGGATCAGGAACTTCCGCGGGCGGAGCTTTCCTTCCCGGCGGGGCGGCCCTCACTGGATTTTTCGTTCACAGCCGGGAAGCGCAGGCGATTAGCCCGAACGGAGGGTTGCGTATCGAATGGCGGGGTGCTAATCTTACGGGACTCTCGAAAAGAAGGGCGACCGTGAAGTTGCGGAATGTTGTGGGCGGTGACATCACTGCCGAACCACGTGTACGGTCCTGTGATGCGATGCCGGACGTTCCATCCACCTGGACAGTGAAAACCGACCGAGCCGGCGTTAATTCGCCGGGCCCGGAACAGAAGAAGTTCGGCTCCTTGTGGTAATCTGGTTGCCCGTTTTCCCGCTCGAAAAAACACACTCTTTGCCTGGCTGGTTAATGAAATGGAGGTTCGTATGATCAGGTCCCGCCGCGTTGCTGGATTTCTCGCGCTGCGCCGCTACGGTGTTTCTGCGCTCACTTTAATTGCCCTGATACTGGTTGCAACAGGGTGGCTTAGCGCGCAGAATGGGTCGCAACAAGCGAAGCAGACACTTAC
>DASRCB010000256.1:0-9016 GCA_035653295.1 Bryobacteraceae bacterium | reverse complement strand
GGCAAACGCTTGGTCTTGAGTGGAATAGCTGATAAAGCAAGAGTAGAAGTCAATCGCTTTGCCGACAAGCGATGTTGCGTATCGGATGAGCGAATCCGGCACTCCTGCACCGCGAAGGAAGATCTCAGGAATTTCTCCGTGCGAGGCGTACAGCGTCTCAATGCCAATGGATGAAGCGCCCGAGTGGAGAATCCTCGCATTCCCTTGACCTTGCTGAAATCTGAGAACGAGAGGACCGTTCCTCCAAAAATCGCTCCCGTCATGTCTGCGCTGCACAGGGATAAAGCGCGCCTCTCGCAGATCCGCTTCGCGCATGGATGCGCGATTCATCTTTGTGACGCGGAGCGTCGCACTCGTTAAATGCGCGCCGTCACAGTTCGTTTCGCTGAAGTCGCTTCCCGTTAGATCGGCATCATTGAAGTCTGTCTTCTCAAAGCTCCCGCCAACGGCAGAGCAAGCCAGTAACCGCGCCTCTGCTAACGTTGCTTTATCCAAACATGCGTTCCGTAGGTCTGTTCGTTGGAGGTTTGAGCGGTTGAGCAGTGCGGCTTTCAGATTCGCCCCAACGAGATTCGTGTGACGCAGTTGAGCATCACGGAGGTTCGCCCCGGCCAAAGCAGCCCCCGAAAGATCGGCATCACTCAGGTCCGGGATGAAACGTTCGATTTGCCGCAACTGGTTCCACTCCGCAACGCTGCGGCGCAGAATCTCAACCTGGCGAGGATTAACCATTTAAAATCGCATCGTATCGCAGACGTTCAAAGGACGTATGTCTTCCAGGGGCAGTGGTGGGAGTTTTGGTGAGGCACACCACGAAAATCGGCGAAACTGGACGGCACTCCATCGCACATCGGCACGATGCATGTGGTTGAAAGCACTGAAGGAGTGACACCGGGCGAAACTGGATGCCACTCGATCAGAGAGCGTTCGCCGTGCCTTCTAAGCAGGGGGTCGCAGGTTCGAGTCCTGCCGCGCCTACCAAGCACTGAAGCTCCTTTAACTCAGTCGCCAGTCGCTCTGAGCTCCTTTTACAACCTCCAGCTGAGGGGATCCTTGTCGGTGAAGGGCACACCAGGGATGGGTTTGCGCGGGCGGCGGTCATTCGCGCCGGGGCGATTGGCTTCGTTTCGTACATGCGGCAGGGCGCGTGGGCGGTAGCCGTCGGTCAGGCGAGCACAGAGCTTCGCATGTTGGATTTCAGACGCTTCCTTGGCACGGCGGTTGCGGTGCTGGGTCAGTTCGCGGCTGCAACGGAGATAGGTGCGCTCGGCGGAGGCGGCGTAGCGCTTGAGGATGGTCCATGCATCGGCGCTGCGGGCGATCAGGGCGGCGGCGATGGCGCCGTCAGGTGAAGCCGGATCGGCCCCGGACAGGCGCTCGAGCACGCAGGCCATGAGGCGGTTGGTGCGCTGGAGTTCCCATCGGGACTGAGTCATGAGCTCGACCAGGAAGCGCTCGTGTTCGGTAGCGGGTTTGAACTCGTCGCGGTAATTGGCGAGGCAGGTATCGAATTCGGCCTGATTCTCGTGGGGGAGAACGCGGAAGCCCCCGGTCAGGCCGTGCGAGACGGCGTTCTGGCTGGAGACTGCTTTGCCTTCGGTGGTGCGCGGGCCAGTGCTGGCATGCGCGTTGATCAGGTTGGCCGCGATTTGTGCCGTGGAGCTCATCAGCTCCTCCTTTCTAATCACTGCTTACCATGGAGGGTCCAGATTTTCGTCTTTTATTCAGACGTGAATTCCGAGATAAATCCTGCGTGCCATGGGAGTTAGTGAATTTTTGCGAGTGGGGTGACCGGGGCTGGCCGGAGGGTAATGTTTTTTGAGTATTGGGGAGGACTGCCCGCCGTTCGTACAATGCTTCCCAATGCTTCGCTTCATGGGGATACTTTTCGTGTGCTGCGGCGCGACGCTGGCGCAAAGCAATCTCGCCACTCTGAGCGGGAGGATTCAGGACGCATCGGAATCGCCGATTACCGGCGCAACGGTCACGATGCGCTCGCAGGCGACCGATGCCGTTCGCTCGGCTTCAACCGAAAATAACGGACTCTTCGAATTCCCGAGTCTCATGCCCGGCGCGTACAGGCTCAGCGTAGAAAAGCAGGGCTTCGGTCCGCTGACGCGGGACATTTCGCTGGAGGTCGGCCAGACAATGGGTCTGGACCTGACACTGTCGGTCGGGCAGAAGCGCGAAACGGTGGACATCGTCGCCTCGGCGGAGATGCTCAAGACACAGGATGTAAGCCTTGGCGATGTGGTGGAGAACAAATCCATCAATGGGCTGCCTCTTAACGGCCGGATGCTCATCGACCTGACGCTGACGATTCCGGAAACGCACATCGGCCACGGGGCGCAGACGGGCGACATGAATCCGCTCTACTGGCGGCCCGGCCAGCGCTCGGCGATCACCATCGGAGGAAATCGGCCCAACGCAAACTACTTCCTGCTGGATGGAGTCACCAACACCGATCCCACCTTCAACACCATGAATTTCAGCCCATCGCCCGACGCGGTGCAGGAGTTCCAGCTGCAGACCGGCAGCTACTCCGCGGAGATGGGCGGGGCCGGCGGCGGCCAGATCAACATCATCACGCGCCAGGGCAGCAGCGCGTTTCACGGCACGGCCTACGAGTTCCTGCGCAACGACGCGCTGGACGCGCGCACCTGGAACGAGATGCCCGGAACCACCCACCTGGTACAGAACAACTTTGGCGGCTCACTCGGCGGTCCGGTCATAGGGAGAAAGACATTCTTCTTCGTGAACTACGAGGGCCTGCGGCACACGGAGGCGATGACCATGGTGGATACCGTGCCGATGGCCATGGAAGACGCGGGCGACTTCAGCCAGAGCGGCGTCACCATTTATAACCCGTTCAGTTCCCATCCGAACCCGAAGTTCAATCCCGCGAAACCGGTGAGCGCTTCGAACCCGCAGATCCTGCGCGATCCCTTTCCCGGGAATGTGATTCCGCCGAACCTGCTGAATTCCGCCGCAGTAAAGTTCCTGAACAAATACGAGCCGCTGCCCAACGCCATGAACATGGGCATGAGCATGACGATGATGGGCACGCCGACGGTGTTCGGAACCAACCAGGATTCGAACAACTACCTCGACGTGCGCGATATGAAGCATCAGACCAACCAGGGCACAGCGCGGGTGGACCGCGTGCTTGGCGAGGGCGATACGCTGAACGTGCGCTACTCGGCGGACAACGAAAACGGCTTCATGCCGGAGATGCTGCCCGGCTTCGGTTTCTTCCACGACAACATGTCGCAGAACGGCTCGGTGATCTGGACCCGGGTGATTTCGCCGCGAATGGTCAACACCGCCTCGGCGTCAGTTTCACGCCTGGCGATGAATCACTGGTCGGAGAACAACAGCCACAATGACATCGTCGACTACCTCGGCATCACCGGCGTAGGATTTGGAGGCCCGGGCGGCTGGGGCGCGCCGTATTTCAACGTGCAGGGCTTCTCGCCCATGGGCGATCAGTGGCTGGCGACGCCCATGCACATGTGGGACACCCTTTTCGAGGGCAGGGACACGCTCACCTGGGAACGCGGCCGGCACAGCCTGAAGATCGGGGGCAGCTATCGCTGGTATGTGTGGCCGATGTGGGCGTTGGTCCAGAGCCGCGGCCTGTATAACTTCACTTCCGGCTTCACAACACAAACGGCAACCAACGATGGGACCGGATCGGCGCTGGCGAGTTTTCTGCTTGGATTGCCGGCCTCGCGGCAGCTGCAGAACGGGGTGCCGACGATGGATCTGCGGCAGTGGTCGGCGGATGCCTTCATCCAGGACACATGGCGGATCACGCCCAACACGACGATCGAAGCCGGACTGCGCTATGAGTTCATGTCGCCGCTGGTGGATGTGACGCGGCAGTGGAGCAACCTTATCCAGGAAGATGGCAAGCTGATGGCGTTCATCGGCGGACAGAACGGAATGCCGCGCGGCCTGTTTTATCCGAATAAGCTGCGGTTTGCGCCGCGCATGGGCGTGGCGCACCATTTTGTTGAACAGGGGCTGGTGTTCCGCGCCGCCTACGGCATCTTCTATACGCCGGTCGATCTGAACACGTGGTGCAATCAGCTCCACAATGTGCCGCTGGTGTTCCCCATCACACAGCAGAGCGACAATTTCACGCCGCAGATCACCGGCTTCAACTTCCCGCAGCCGGTGCTGGGCAAAACGGTGGTGAGCTTCGCCGCCTTCGATCCGCACGCGCCGGCGCAATACGTCGAGCAATGGAGCGCATCTCTGGAGAAGAGCCTGGGCCACAGCACCACGCTGGAGATCGGCTATCATGGCGAGCGCGGTTTTCACCTGCAGGAAGCCGTGCTCATTAACAATGCGCTCCCGGGTCCGGGCGCGATTCAGCCGCGGCGGCCGTACAAGGCGGCCACGTTCATTCCGGGGACGGTCATTCCGGCCGGGGTGAACGTCGCGAGCGAGTCGTTCCCGGTCAGCACAGTCAACGACCTGCAGAATCGAGCACGGAGCTGGTACGATGCGGGCTATCTCAGCCTGCGGCGGCGGTATTCCCGCGGCCTCACGCTGCTGGCCAACTACACCTACGCGAAGAACCTCAGCGATGCGCCTGATTTCCGCTCGCCGATGTCGGAAGCAGCCATTCCGCAGAACGATCTGGATCTGAACGCGGACAAGGGTCCGGCCTGTGACATCCGCCATCGCGTCTCCATTGCGGCCGTGTACGACGTTCGCGCGCTGACCAGCAGCGGCTGGGTCCACGCTGCGACGCATAACTGGCAGATTTCGACGCTATTCCAGGCGCAGAGTGGTTTCCCGTTCACCATTTCGGTGTTCGGGGATACGGCCAACGCGGGTACGGTGGTGGGTGAGAATCCGATCCGCGCCAACTACAACGGCCAGCCGGTATTTGGCGACGGCACGCACACGACGATGATGTGGTTCAACACAGGGGCGTTCTCTGCGCCACCCGCATACACCTTCGGAAACGTGGGCCGCAATACGGTGTATGGTCCCGGTCTGCAGACGCTGGACCTCGCTCTGGTGCGCTCGTTCCCGATTCGCGAGACCACCAGTTTCGAGTTCCGCGCGGAAGCGTTCAATTCGCTCAATCACTCGAACTGGGGCACGCCGAATCGCTTTGTCAACACGCCGCAGTTCGGAACGATCACGGAAGCGGCTACACCGGGACGGGAGATTCAGCTCAGCGCGCGGTTTTCGTTCTGAGAGACGGACGGGCGCTGCACGGCAGGCTATTTCTGCTGCACGGCCGCCCATAACGAAGTCCAGGAGCGGTCGAGCAGTTCGCCGATGCGGCGCCAGTCGTCCTCGTTCAGGGTTCCTGCCGCGGCGCGCTGGTCACGGATCAGCATGGCGTCTGCCCGAGCCTTTGCGTGTTCCTGGAACTGATCCGCGCTTGTCTGGTAGACCTCGGCCTGAAGCGCCGCAAGCGCGGTCTCCAGGTCGCCGGCGGGATGCATCGCGCGCTGGCGATGAACGATCCACCACTCCAGTTCGAGGCGGGCAGCCTTGTTGGGATCGAAAGGCGGATCGCTCTGCTCCCGAATCAGAGCATAAAAGCGGCGCAGATCCGGAAGGGCGCGCTCGTACTCCTCGCGCTGGCGGCCGCGCTGGAAGACAACGGCGGCGCGAGCGCCGTAGAGAGCGCCTGCCCACGCGCGTACGACACGGAAATGGTATTGAGTGCGGAGCGTGGCGGCAAGCTCGGCAAAGAGGCGGACCGGATGGTGGTCGTAATAGGAACGCCACATGGCGGTCTCCAGCCGGCCCACATCGTGCGGATCGAAGTCCCGCATACTGCCGTGAGCCGGAAGATAAAGGTCCAGGGCCATCCAGGCGATCGCCACGACTGCACAGCAGAGCAATATTCTGAGCCATCGTGTTCGTGGGTGTCGGGCCGACGTGGCGGCGGCAGTTGCGGCGTTCATCCGGCGGCCGCCTCACTCGCTCTCCGCCCGCCCCGGATCAGCGGGGCCTTTCCTGAGGGACCTCGGTCGAGGGCCTCGACTGGGGTCACGACCACGTGTCCAACCATCGCTCCGTCCGCTTCAAGGCGCGCCCGCACGCGTTCACCAATGTCGGCCACCGAAGCGGCCTCGCGCAGTCCCGCAAGATAAACGTGCAGCCGTTCGCCATCCTGGACAATTTGCCATCCGCCGGCCGGAATGGTCTCGAGAAGCTGATGGAAGACGTTGGGGTGGACATCGACGGCGCCGCCATGCGGGGAAGGGAAGCGGAGCACGTCTTCCTGACGTCCCTGAATCGCCTCGATCAGGCGGAACGGGCGGCCGCACTCGCATGCGCCAGGCACAGGCCGAACCATGTCGCTGATCTCGTACCGAATCAGCGGCTGCGTGTGGCGGTTGAATATCGTGAGCAGGACACGGTCGCCGTCGGCGCCGTCGGGAACGGGGCGGCCGCGGTGATCCACGATCTCGATAATGGCGCCATCTTCAAAGAGGTGTCTGCGGCCGAGCGGGCATTCGGAAGCAATGGGCGCATATTCTGTGGCGCCGTAGGTGTCATAAACCGGTGCATTCCAGGCTTCGGCGACGCGGCGGCGCGTCTCGGCAGTCAGCACTTCGGCGCTCGTGGTCACGTTGCGGAGTGGAATGTGCAGACGGCCGGCGATCTGCTCCTCAGCAAGTTGCCGGAGCACAGAAGGATAAGCGGCAAGCAGCTCGGGCTGCCATTCGTTTAACTGCCGGACAATGCGCGGCAGCGGGACGGAGGCGTCGATCCGGAGCGACGGCAGGAAGCGGTTGGCGAGCGAATGGCTAACGCGGGCCGAGTAATGCCAGGGCGAGGTGGAAGCAATGAAAGCGGCGCGGCGGGGTCGCATTGGGTTGGGATTGAGGCCGAGCCATGCGATGGGACGCGTGATGGACGCCAGCGCCGTTATCCATTCCGTGTCGTTGAACACGAACACTCCGCGCAGCCCGGTGCTCCCGGAGGTGGAGAGAACGACGTAGCGGCCCTGGAAGAGCGCCGGGGGCCCACCCGATTCGAGGAATTTGTCCAGTTCGGAGAGGCGCAGATCAGGGGCGGTAACAAGCTCGTCGAAGTGCTCCATGAGCTCCGCTTTGGAGAGGATGGGCAGATCTTCGAGCGGCCTGGATTGCAGCCCTCGATGGAACGAGCGATAAAAACGCGATTCGCGGCAGGCGAACTCGCGGAGGCGACTTAGCTGGCGGGCCTGATGCTGCTGCAGGGCCGCGCGGGTCCAGCGGCAGCTCCGTTCCAGTTGCCGCTGGCGCAACAGGACACGCATGAACAGCGGAAGGCGGGGACCCACGCTGCAGAATACGGACACCGGCGTTGTTACGGATGTGCCTACCCGGATTACAGACTCTTACCGAAGTTTACCCGGAGGTGACCAACTTCGCCTGCACATCTGCGTTCATAGATACAGGAGAGGAAATCCAACATGAAAAAGCAGGTTTTCAGGCTATTTGGCGCCGCGGCGCTGGCAACGGGATTGATGATGGCGCAGAACACCGGGACGACGGCGACGCCGCCGGCTGGCCACGGCCAGTGGATGGTGAAGCGAGCCACCCAGGCTCTCAATTTGAGCACTGACCAGCAAACGCAGCTGCAGCAGATCATCACGAATTTCCGGCAGCAGGCGCAGCCGCTGCATCAGAAGCTGCGGACCGATGAGGCCGCGCTGATGACGGCGGCCAAGACTCAGGCCAACGGCGCCCAGCTCGATGGGTCCGCTGTCGGCGCTGATCTGGCAAATCTGGCGGTGCTGCGGGCGCAGGCATTCGGGCAGTTCTATAAGATCCTGAACCCGGATCAGCAGGCGAAAGTGGATGCTGCGGGCGGGCACATGCCAATGTTCGGCGGGCGCGGTTTCGGTCACGGCCGCTAAGCGGCCCGGGCGCACGCGAACGGGGCTGAGCGGAGGCGGGAACAGTGAGGGGCTGTTCCCGCCTGTGGCTGAATGGAGGCAAGCCAGGCGGGCTTGAAGAGCGCGTGGCAGCTGCAGCCCGACCCGTGCAAGCCAAAGGCTTGCACCACAAGGATCGCGGCGGGGTTTTTGGAATGTGATACATCTCATCAGGTGAAGTGCATTCCGCTCGTTCTGGTTTGTGTAATGCCGGCTGCCGCACTGGCCGCGGTCGCGCCGGTGGTTCCCGCCGCGGTTCCCGACCGTTTCATTCCCGCGCCGTTTGAGTCCCAGCAGATCTCCGGGATGCTGGGCGAGCGCATGCGTATCAACCTCGAAAAGCGGCTGCTGCGGCTTGACGAGAAGCGTGTGCTGGCAGGGTTTCAGCATCGGCCCGGGGAGCAGGACTGGATCGGCGAGCATGCGGGAAAGTTCCTCCACGCCGCAGTCAATACGTGGCTGTACACCCACGACAGCCGGATGAAGGCGCTGATGGACCGCGTTGCTCGCGAGTTGATCGCGGCGCAGCTGCCCGATGGATACTTAGGAACCTATACCGAGGACCAGCGCTGGACTTCCTGGGATGTCTGGGTGCACAAGTACGATCTCATCGGGCTGCTGAGCTATTACCAGGCTACCGGCTACCAGCCCGCGCTGGATACTTCGCGCAGGATTGGGGATCTGTTGTGCCGGACCTTCGGGACGGGACCGGGACAGCGGGACATCATCCGCGCCGGTGAACATGTGGGCATGGCGGCGACGAGCGTTCTGGAGCCGATGGTCGCGCTCTACCGCGCCACCGGTGAGAAGCGCTACCTCGACTTCTGTTTCTATATCGTTCGCGCGTGGGATCAGCCGAACGGGCCGAAGATCATCACGTCGCTGGAGCGCACCGGCAGTGTTTACCGGACGGCGAACGCCAAAGCATATGAAATGATGTCGAACCTTGTCGGCCTGACCGAGCTGTATCGCGTCACCGGCGAGCAGCGCTATCTACGCGCGGCAATGACCGCGTGGGACGACATCGCCGCGCGGCGGCTGTACGTCAGCGGGACAACCAGCTCGCACGAGCACTTTACGGATGACCGGGTGCTGCCCGGCGAGGATATCTCC
>DASRCB010000255.1:0-24554 GCA_035653295.1 Bryobacteraceae bacterium | reverse complement strand
CGCCGGGCCGCTGTCCAGGCGCTCGGACCTTATAACGGGACCGTCGTGGTGGCCGACCCGTCCAACGGCCGCATTCTGACCATCGTGAACCAGAAACTGGCGTTCAAGAGCGGCTTCCAGCCCTGCTCGACCATCAAGCTGGTGGCCGCGCTGGCGGGCCTGAACGAAGGCATCATCAACAAAGAAGACAACATGAAGCTCGGCAGGCGCTGGAGCCTGAACCTGACCGAAGCCCTCGCCCATTCCAATAACTACTACTTCGCGACAGTGGGTGAGCGTCTGGGCTTCGAGCGCATCGAGAAATATGCGAAGGAGCTGGGCTTGGGCGAAAAGGCCGGTCTGGACATCGCCGGCGAGGATCCCGGCACCATCCCCGAGGCGCCCCCGGAAGCCGGGCTCGGTATGATGACCAGCTTCGGTTCGGGTATTTACCTTACTCCCCTTCAGCTGACTGCTCTGGTTTCTGCGATCGCCAATGGCGGCACCCTGTATTGGCTTCAGTATCCACGGTCCCAGGACGAGGTGGAGCACTTCGAGCCGAAGGTCAAGCGTGAGCTCGATGTCGCCCGGTACATTCCCGATATCAGGCCGGGGATGATGGGCGCCGTCGAGCATGGCACCGCCCGGCGCGCCCTCTTCGACCCCAACGCGCCCATCATGGGCAAGACGGGCACCTGCACCGATACGCGCTCGCCCACGCACCTGGGCTGGTTCGGGTCATTCAATGAAATCGGCAGCCGCAAGCTGGTGGTCACCGTGCTTCTCACCGGCGGCGGCGCGATCAATGGCCCGGTGGCTTCCGGTATCGCCGGACGTGTTTACAAGAACCTCGAGGATCAAAACTACTTCGGCACGGGTGCGGCGACTCCGCTGGCGCTTCTGTCCACTGAATCGTGCTGCCGGCCGGCCGACAAGTCTGGCGCCGGCAACCTCACGGCCGCGAAGTAGCACGCAGCAGCGCGCGGATTTCCGCCGCAGTCAGCTCTCTCCATTTGCCGATCGGTAGCCCGGAGATCTCCAGACCTCCGATTCCCGTGCGCACGAGTTTCAGCACATGGCTGCCCACGGCCTCCACCATGCGCCGGACCTGCCGGTTCCGCCCCTCGCGGATGGTCAGCTCGAAAAACGTGTGGCGCGCGGAGTCGCGCAGCCGTTTCACTTCCGCGGGCTGCGTCAGCCCATCTTTAAGTTCCACGCCCCGGCGCAGCCGCTCCAGTTGCTCTTCGCTCAGCACATCGGCGGCCTTAACAAGGTAAGTCTTCGGCGCCTTGTAAGCCGGGTTGGTCAGGCGCTCGACAAACTCGGTATCGCTGCTTAGCAGCAGCAGACCGCTGGTGTCCTGGTCGAGCCGTCCGACCGGCGCGACCCATTGTCCGAGGTCCGCGATGAGGTCGTACACCGTCGGACGGCCGCCAGGATCGCGGCGTGTGGTCAGATACCCAGTCGGCTTGTACAGCAGGATGTAGCGCTTTCGATCACCTCCGAGTGGCTTGCCGTCGAAGAGGATACGAGCGCGTTCCGGATCCAGCCACTGATCCGGATCGCGAACCACGTGGCCGTTCACCGAAACACGGCCGGCCGCGATCCATTTGCGCGCCTGCGTGCGCGATCCGAGGCCTGCTTTCGATACCAGCCGCTCCAGGGTTTTCAGCGTCCGCTCCGGCATTACTCTGTTCCCGAATAACACACGCCCGAGGCGTGGCATCATAGATTGCTTGAAAATGCTCCACGGAGGACAGGGTCTTGCTCTGCGGTGGGCTGCCACACCGTATGGCCGCTTGCAGCCGAACGGTATCCCGCTGTGTGGGGTTGTGCTTTGGCACTGACGAGAATCTGTTCCCGGCTGCTGCGGCTCGACGATCTGGTCGACAGCGTGTTTATTCCCGGCCACATCGGCCAGGACGACACAGCAATTGCGATCTCCGTGAGCGCCTCCGCGGACCCGGCAAGGATTGCCAGCCTTCTTGCCGGATACCGCACGATCCGATGGATCACGGGAGATTGCCGGGTCTACGATGAGGTCGATCGCCGCACCTGGTGGTGGACAGATACGTATCGCGCCTCCATCGAGCGCCGCGGCGCCGTTCCCCTTCGCGGCGAACCGTTGGCCATCCCCGAACTGCCCGTCCGCCCGGAACACGCTGCGCGCCGATGCGTCGGCTGGCTCGATGAGAATCTGGCGACAGTCCTCGCAGCGGGCGACGTACGTCGCTTGCGCAACGGCGCGCTGGAAATGTGGAATGCCATGGCCACTGCTGCCGGGATCCTGCCCGAGCCGCTCCTGTCGCATGAGGACATGGCCGCGCAGTGCAAAGACGAGCGGCTCTCGGCGCACGAGCCATCGCGGCTGGCCGCGCTCTGCTTCCATGTCGCCCGCGAGCTGCACCAGCGGCTGCTGCCGCCTCTGAAAACAATGCCCGAGTGGCGTTTGTTCGAGGTTCGCCTGCCGCCCACGTTTCCCCGGCGAACGGTTTCCGTCATTCCGAACGCGGAGACTCCTCTGCCTAAACAGGCCCGGCGCCCGGACGCCCTCACCCTTACGCCGGAGGCGCTGCACTTGTACCTCGAGTATGTAAATCCGTTCGCCGCGGCAGCGCTTCCCGCCCATTTCCTGAGCGGCCTCGGCATCGGCCAACCCACGCACGATGCGTTCGTGCGAGCATGCCGGAACTATGGCGCCGCGTTCCGCACCCGCGCGCCTGGGTTCGAGAATCGGCATACGGCCCCCGCCCTGGCGATGATGCGCTGCTGCCTGCATGCGATCCGTTTCCTGCGCGAGGGAAGGAAGCCGCCGGCTCTAACGCCGGAAGAGGGCCGCCCGGCCTCGGTTACGGCGTACTACGCCCATGTTTATCCTCTGTTGCATGCCGATTGCGAGAGACTGTGGACCGCTTTGGAGTGGCTGACCGCGCCCGTGGCCTGAATCACGCGACGCTGGCGGAACATCGATCCTCAGGATTGCGTCTGCTGGAGGGAGCCCCTATGACACCTGACGAACGGAAGATGCTGGAAGACCTGGCCAACCGCATTGCGCAAACCCCGCCTCCCCAGCCGGATGCGGAAGCCGAAGAGTTCATTCGCACGCGCATCGGCTCGCGCCCGGACGCGCTTTATCTGATGACCCAGACAGTCCTGATCCAGAATATGGCGCTGGAGCACGCCCAGCAGCAGATTCGGGACCTGCAGCAGCGGGGCGCCGCGCCGCAGTCCCAGCAGCAGGGCGGCAGCTTCCTGGGAGGCGCACAACCTCAAACCTGGGAGCCCGTGCAGCAGCAGGCCCCGCCACCTCCTCCGCCTGCTCCGGCAGCCGGCTCGGGATGGATGAGCGGACGCGGCGGGGGCGGTGGCGCGTCCAGCTTCCTCCATTCCGCCGCGACAACCGCCGCCGGAATTGCCGCCGGCGCACTCGCATTCGAGGGACTCCGCTCGCTGTTCGGCGGCCATAGCTGGTTCGGAGGCGGCCCACTTCAAAGCGGGTTCCTCGGCGGGGGCGGCGGCCTCTTCGGGGGCGCGCCGGCAGGTGAGACGGTGATCAACAACTATTACGACAATCCCGAGGATCGCGGCGACGACGACCGCGATACCAGTGACGACTCACCGCAGGATTACGATGACAGCAACTACTCCGATGGGGACGATGGCGGTTCCGGCGATACGGGCGCATTCGACGATGGCGGTGGATTCGACGACGGCTCGTCCGGCGGCAGCGACCTGGTCTGAGGCAGCACCTGCTCGATAACCGGGCCCGGCATCGGCCCCGCCGCCGAGGGCAGCGGCTCGATGTGCAGCAGCTTCAGAATCGTCGGCGCGAAGCTGAAGCTGTCGTAGGCTTGCTCCACCTCCAGCCCGTGCGGAGTTCCGGTTCGCACGCCTCCGTTGAACATGAGCGTGGACAGCATCGAAGCGCGCAGAAAAGAGCCGTGATTGCCGCCGGGGTTGAAGCTGCGCACATTGAAGTTCCAGTGATCGCGCGCAAAGACGATGAAGTCCGATTCCGCCGCGCGCCGGGTGAATGCGTAGAAGCCCTCCAGCGGCGGCTGTTCGAGCACCTCCTCGACAATGCCGGTCACCCCGTTTGAGTACCGCGCGCGGGCCGTGGCGCGCAGCCATTCGAGATCGGTGTGCCAGCCCTCCAGCCATTCCTCGCGCGATACGCCGCCGGTGTCGAGGTTGCCATCCTCGCACAAATGCAACGGCAGACCGGGCTTCCATGCGGCATGCTCGAATTGAATTGCGCCGGATGCATCCTCCGTGAGATTCGCGACCGGCATATAGCGGAACAGCGGCCGTCCGGTGGTCGTTTTTGTCAACACCAGCCCCTGCCGGTCCGGCGCGGCGTACAACCAAACGGCGCCGTCTGGTGATTCGCCCCCGTTCGGGTAGCGCCGCAGGCCTTCCACCGGCACGCGTGTGGCAATGAAGTCCACGGGATTGGACGACAGTTGCTCCTGCACCGTGTTGCGCACCTGGATGCTCGCGAGCCGGTCGAAGTAATCGATGCGGAGCAGCGCCCCCGGCGTAGCCGGATCCGGACCGATGACATAGTTCTGCAGGTCGTATATCGAATTGAGGTCGCCCATGAAGCGCTGCGGAACAAGATCAAGGCGTTTGCCGGACAGCAGATCGTCCTCGGTCACGTCGAGCAGGCGCTTCAGAGCGGCGCGATACGCCGAGTAGCCGTGCTCATAAGCGCGCATCCGTTCCAGGTGCGCGAATCCACGACGAGCCTCCTGGTCGCGGCCAAGCCTTCGGTCCTCCGCGGTCCATCTCGTCTTTTTCTGCGACTCCACACCGGGCGCGATTGCTGCGATGTTCCGCCGAAGCGCGCTGAGTTGGAAATCCAGTTCGGCCGCGCTGCTCGTCCACTGCGGCCGCCGGCGATCGATCTCGGCCATGAGGGCGCGCGCAACGCCGACGCGGGCGGCCTTGTCGCCGATCCTCTCATTCAGCAGCTGCTCATAGATCTGGATCGCGTTCAGGGCGCTGTTGCGCAGATAGACGCACGCGCGCTCGTTGCCATCCAGGTCGAGGAGCGCGGTGGGATACTGCTTCGATTCCCCGGCGAGGTAAAACGAGTCGGGACTGGCGTTCACCACTTCCGAGATGAACGGGTACAGCCCGCGGATTTTGTACTCGTCCATGGGATACCGATTGGTGACGACGTGGTGTCCCCCGCCGGCGCGGCTCTTGAAGAATCCCAGCAAATCGTACCCTTGACTGAAGACGTCGTCGCTGGTGTTCATGCCGTGGTCGGAGACCACGACCAGGACAGTGGAATCGCGCAATGGGCTGCGTTCGATGGCCACGGCCACGCGGCCGATAAACGTGTCCAGCTGCTGGAGAACTTCGCGCTGCGAGGGCCAGTCGCGCGTCAGGTGCGCGATATGGTCGAAGTCGCCGGTGAAGTAATCGAGATAGGCGATGTGTGGGTCGGCCAGCTTCGCGATCAGCTCACGCTCGAGCTGCTCGGTCACGCTGCTGCTCATTTGGAAACCGGTGGCCCATTCGTCGATCAGGTCGCGGATCGAGCGCGTGGCGAAGCGGTTCGTGAGGCTGCGGCCGAGGGTGGTCCAGCGCACCCCCCGCTGGTACAGCTCGAAGCTCTGCCAGCGATTGGCCAGCGCGAAATGATCGAGAAGCAGGGGAATCCCACCATCGTCGAGGACCTCAACTCCGGGCATGTCCACGCGGCGCGACATAGCGTAGTCCACGTAGAACGGGAAGAAGTTCATGTAGTCATACGGCTTCAGCGTGTAGCGGTCGAACTCGACGTTCCCGTGGATCTGCAGCGGGTGGCCGGTGTCGAGCAGCGACCACGACGGCACCGACAGGCTGATGCCGCGCACGTAGAAGTTGCGCAGGCGCACGCCTTCATCAACGAAGAGCCGCTGGATCCATGGCAGACGCGAACGCCCGGTGCGTGGATCGGTTTCATGCAGCGCGCGCTCGATTCTCTCGTCCGACAGGCCGTCCACCTTGATGATGACCACACGCCGTGTTTCAGCGTGGACCGGCGCAATAACTAAAAGCAGCAGGCCGCAGATTCCGGGCAAACGCAGCGGCGGGCGCGTGTTTGGTTTTGCGGCGCCCCGCGTGGGGCAGGCGTCCACGACTGCGCGGTTCCAAGCCAACGGGCGTGCTACGACCCCGCCGCCCATGACCGCGCGGACCGGATTCCGGAGCTCCCCTCCGATCACTGTGCGCCGGCCAGCTGCGACGCCGCCGCGCCTGCCGGCTCAGCCTTCCGCGCCAGATATTGGCGGCACACGGGACAATCGAATCGGTCCGACCGCTCAGACAGTGAAGCCAGCACGCGGCGCGACCGGTCTGTAGCCATGGTGTTCAGCGCGCGCAGACAAAGGTGGCGGATCCCGTCGTCTTCGGTGTTCATGGCCACGCGCGCCAGCACAGGTGAGATATCGTCGCGTCTGACCGGCGCGATCTTGACCAGTCGATTCACCTCATCCAGGCTGTCGCGCACGCGGTTAGTGTCCCATGTCACCTCGATCGCCGGCGTCGATCGCGCAACACTATCCAGGAAATCCCGATTCCAGCTCATGCGGCGAGCCCATTCCAACTCGGCGCTCTCCACGGACTCGCGATGCGACCAGGCGCCCAGCGTCGCCGCGTGAAGCGCGGCGAATGCGAATCGTGTGGCCGAGTTGTGCTCGATTCCCCGCTGCTCCGACTCTCGCCTTTTCTGGACAATTGCCGGCAGCGGCGACTCCTGCCCCGTGAGGCGTTCATAGCGCTTCCAGGCCAGGGACGCCTCCCGGTCGAGCCGCTCCTGCTGTTCGTCGAAAACCGGCACGTGGATGTGGCGAGCCAATGCATCGCGCAGTCCCGGACGTAGCTCAGCGCCTGTCGACAGCGCGTAACTCAGCTCGGCCCACGCACGCACCCGCTCGGTTCGATCGCTGACAGCCCCGTGTCTCCTCCGTACGAACTCTATCACCGTGCGCGCCAGAAAATAGTTCCAGTGCGTAATCGGCGACAGGCCGAGAATGCCGCTGGTGACCTCTTCGGCAGCCTGTCCCGCACTCTCCCGCCGCCGAGGCGCCCCGCTGTCCTGAAAATTCACCAACAACTGCGGCACGTGCGGATGGCCCAGGCTGTACAGCGCCAGCGGGATCACTTCGTTGACGGTCGCGCCGGCTTGCCCCGGATCTACGCGCCGGCCGGCATCGTCAAAGCTCCACCTCTCCGTGTACCCGCGCCAGTGCGCGGCGCTGGCGCTGCGAAAAGGATCCGCGATGTGCAACAGCCGCCCGTCGAAACGTGGCGGACCTGTGGCCAGATCCTGCCTGCGCACCCACAGCATCGCGTACTGCGGCTCCCGGCCGTAAAAACTCAGCGGCTCAAAATACAGGCGATCTGTTTCCGCCACCTGCCGGAGCAGATCCCAGTTGTGTCCAACATAGATCGTCGTTTCGGTCGCATCGCGATCGTGATACGACGCCAGCCGCTGGTCGCGCACCAGGCCGCCGAACAAGGATTTGGTCAGCAGCAGCCGCGCGTGCAGCCGTTCCAGATCCCCGGCCGCTCCGGTCGGCGTGGCCGGATCGTCTTCCACTTCCGCGAGCGCCGCCACCGCCTCCGCCGCGCGAGCCCCGCGATCTTCGGCATCATTCATCCGGTAGGAGCGTGAGGTCGTCCGCAACGCGCGGCCGGCCGGATCCAGCATTTCGCCCTGAACCACCGCCGAGAGTAGCGCCACTTCCGTCTGTCGCGCCGGATTTCCGAAATCGAGCAGCCGAACGGCTTCGGGACTATCGGACGGCCGTGGCGTGTGCAGCAAATAAAGGAACGGAATCGCCGATGCGACGCGGTGTGTAACGGAAGCACGGCCGGCCGTTAAAAGCCAGACATCGCGCATGCGAGCGCACTCCGGGTCGCTTTCGCCAAGCGTATCCCGAATTACGCTGAGGACCGGCATCTCACTGAATTTGTGCGATTGGTGGGGTGGCAACGCTACGAAAACCGTCCAGAGCTCAGCCCCATCGGCTATCGGTCGGGTCTCCAGACGCACGCGGGTATCATCCTGTGCGGGAACGGTTTCCCCGTTCGCAAGCGAACCGAACAGCGGTAACGTAAGGATTACCGCGCCCAGCAACACGTGACATGCCCGACGCCCGAACGCAGGTGTCCCATATGCGGACAAAGAGATCATCAAAGCTGAGGAAATCTCCTTCATGCTTCAACACTTTAGAGACGATGGAACCTGGCGGGCAGGTTGCGACGTTGCACTTGTATACCGCCTATGCTCGCCTCTCCTAACAGCATGATGATGGCCACGGCCGCAGATTCGACGACACCGCTGGCCTCGGCCAGCCGGCAGCGTCTGCGCGTGCTGGTGAGCGACGACCAGGCGGACGTGCGCGAGGCGCTGCGCTTACTGCTGAAGGGCGCCGGCTATGCAACTGAGACCGTGGACTCCCCGGCCGCCGTCCTGCGGGCGGTTGCCTCCGAATTATTTGACCTTATCCTGATGGACCTGAACTACACGCGCGACACTACCTCCGGTCAGGAGGGGTTGGACCTGCTGGAACAGCTCAGCGCCCGCCAGGAGATTCCCCCGGTAGTGGTCATGACCGCGTGGGGCAACGTGGACCTCGCCGTCGCCGCGATGCAGCGCGGCGCCACGGATTTCGTGCAGAAGCCATGGGACAACGCGCGGCTGCTGAGCACGATCGAGAAACAGGCGCGCGCGGCGGCCCAGCGCGCGAGCGCGGAGCGCGATGTGCGATCGGAGCTGGAGATTGCCCGCAATGTTCAGCAGAAGCTCTTTCCCCAGTCGATCCGCCAACTCGCCACCATTCGCGTGGCGGCTCGATGCACCCCGGCGCGTGAAGTCAGCGGCGACTACTACGACTTCCTCGAAACCGGCGCCGACTCCATGGGTTTCGTGCTGGCGGACGTTTCCGGCAAGGGCATCGGCGCGGCGCTGCTGATGGCCAGCCTGCAAAGCGCGTTCCGCAGCCAGGTGGAAATCCACCCCCACAATGTCCCGGCCCTGCTTCATGCGGTGAACCGCCTTTTTCACGAATCAACGCCGCCGGAGCATTACGCCACCGCCTTCTACGCCGAATACGACGACCGTTCCCGCGAGCTCACCTTCGTCAACTGCGGCCATCCCCCGGCCCTGCTGCTGCACGGCGGGCAGGTCGAGCGGCTGCATTCCACGGCCACTGTCCTCGGGCTTTTCCCCGAATATCGTTGTACGGCAAATTCCGTTCGTCTGGCGCCCGGCGACATGCTGCTTGTTTATTCCGATGGCGTTACCGAAGCGGGAATCAACGGCGGCGAAGAACTCGGGGAGGATCGCCTGGCGGAGATGCTGTTGTCCTCCGGCCCTTTGGGCGTCGAAGCCGCCCTGGAGCAGATCTGCCAGCGGGTGCACTGCTGGGCGGCGGTCGCGCACGATGACCGCACCATCCTTCTGATCGGCGCAGTATAGGCCCAGAATTCCAGAGAAATATCAGCGGCGGTAAGGCACTGTTCAATGAGTGCCCACCTGGAATCTGACGCGCGCGAGCTTGTAACCATCGGAAGTGGCTAAAGTCTGTGGTTTCCGCACCGATGGTAAGAGTGGAGGCTCAGATCGGAGGGGCCTCGCTCTAGAGGT
The DNA here is from genome assembly GCA_035653295.1 of Bryobacteraceae bacterium. Taxonomy (GTDB): domain Bacteria; phylum Acidobacteriota; class Terriglobia; order Bryobacterales; family Bryobacteraceae; genus DASRCB01. The sequence goes on along the minus strand of DASRCB010000255.1, from coordinate 14,929 downwards.
GATTTTTGGAAGCGAAAACAAAGGGTGCGGTAACAGCGCCCACAGGAACCACTCCGCTGAACCTGGCGATCCACCGCCAGAATGGCGGGCTCTCCCTGGAAGACGTCGCTGAACTCACGAAGATCAGCATGTTCTTCCTGCGGGCGATCGAGGCCGGCGAGTACGGCAAACTGCCTGGCGGCATCTACACCACCAGTTACCTGAGGCAGTACGCCGCCGCGATCGGATTTGATGTTGCCACGTTGCTGGCCGAGGTGGCGCCGGCGCCGGAGGTTGAGACGGAAGTGCCGGCCGCGCCATGCCGCGGCATTCTGGACCGCTGGTTCCGGCTTCCGGCCCTGCAACGGCCCTGATATAACAAGGACATCCGTCCGCGAACCGTACTTCTGATCAGCCTGGCCGTGTCCGCCGCGGCCGCAGGCGAGCGCACTACCATCTCGCTCGACGGCGACTGGGAGATTGCGGATTCGGTAGCGGCAGACGCCCTCCCGTCCGCGTACCACCACCGCGGCCCCGTTCCGGGGCTGGCGCACTCCGCCACCCCGCCTTTTCCCGACGTCGATAAGTTCGACAGCCGGGAGCTGATTCAAAACCGCGTCAGCGCCGGATTACTGCCAAAAAGCGCGCTGGCGCAGACCGCCGGAGTCTCGCGCCAAAAACGCAACTGGTTTTGGTATCGCCGCCACTTTGCCCTGTCCACACCGCGGGCTGTTGCCATCCTGCGGATCAATAAAGCGCAGTTCGGCGCCGCGCTGTGGGTGAACGGCAGGAAAATCGGCGAGCATTTTCCCTGCTTCACCGCCGCCATCTTCGACGTCTCGGCCGCCGTGCATCCCGGTTCGAACGAACTCATCGTCCGCGTGGGAGCCCATCCAGGCGTGCTTCCCGCCACCGTAACCGCGGGAACCGACTTCGAAAAGCTCCGCTGGACCCCCGGAATCTACGACAGCATCTCGCTTCAGCTGAGCGACAACCCGGCCATCGAAACCGTACAGGTCGCCCCGCGAATCGCCGACAGCAGCCTCGTGGTGCAGACGCGGGTGCGCAACTACAGCAGTCGGAAGATGACGTTCAGCCTTACCCAGCGGATCCATCCGTGGCGTGAGCAGCGCGTCATCGGCGCCGCGGCCCAGGAAAACATCACGCTCTCGGCGGGCGAGCAGAAGATCGTGCTGCAATCCGTCCGCCTCCCGGGAGCGCGCTTGTGGTGGCCGGAGGATCCCCATCTCTATGTGGTCGAAACCAGCACGGGCGGCGATTCCGCCTCCACCCGCTTCGGCATGCGCGAGCTGCGCTTCGATAACGCCAGCCGCCGCGCATGGCTCAACGGCCGTCCGTATCTCATGCGCGGCTCGAATATCACCCTGCACCGCTTCTTTGAAGGCCCGCACTCCGGCACGCTGCCATGGAACGAAGCCTGGGTGCGCCGCCTGTTGGTGGACATCCCGAAGCAGATGCACTGGAACAGCTTTCGCTTTTGCATCGGCCCCGTCCCGGACAAGTGGCTGGACATCGCTGACGAAGCTGGCCTGCTGATCCAAAACGAATACTTCGTTTGGACCGGCGACAACTGGCACGGAACCGAAAACCAGGTCCACTTCGACGTCGCCGAAATGATCCGCGAGTATAGCGAATGGATGCGCGACAACTGGAATCATCCCAGCGTGGTCATCTGGGACGCCAACAACGAAACGAAGGACCCGATCTTCGGCGACAAAGTTATCCCCGCTGTCCGCGGGCTGGACCTCTCGAATCGTCCCTGGGAGAACAGCTACAATCCCCCCGCCGGCCCCAGCGACCCCGTCGAGGACCATCCCTACGAGTTCCAGAAGATGGCCGGCGGCGGTCCCGATTTCAGCATGACCACGCTCGAGAAGCCCGGCGGACTCGAGCCATCCCGGTCCACCGATCATGCCATGATCCTCAACGAGTACGGCTGGCTGTGGCTCAATCGCGACGGCAGCCCGACCGAGCTGACCAAAAAACTCTATCCGCGGCTGCTCGGCCGTAAGAACACCACCGCCGAGCGCCGGTCGCTTGATGCTTATCTGCTCGCGGGCATCACCGAATACTGGCGCGCGTCTCGCCTGTACGCGGGCGTGCTCCATTTCGTTTATCTGACCAGCTGCGAGCCCGGCGGCTATACCTGCGACAACTTCCGCGATGTGCAGAAGCTCGAGCTCGACCCCGATTTTCGCGATTATATGAGCAACGCGTTCGCCCCGCTGGGAGTGAACCTGCGCTTCTGGCATCCGGCCCTGAAACCCGGCGAGACAGTCTCTCTGCCGGTTGTCCTCACGAACGACGACCCGCATCCGGCACAGGGTACGCTCGCCGTGGTCCTCGAGTCCGCCTCGGGCAGCGTGGCCGCGCGCAGGGACACGGCATTTTCAATCCCCCCGCTCGGGCAGCGAACCTACATCATCGACTTTCCCGTCCCGCGCGTCACGGGCGCATACATCCTGAAGGCGGCAGCAGCGGGCGTGCAGAGCCGCCGCCGCGTTCGTATACCGTGACCTCCGTGGGTCGGGTTCAGCATTTCAGCGCCACCTCCGGCGCCAGTCACCTGTGTTCCCATCAAAGATGAGATGAACGGCGCGGAATGTCTGCTTCGGACCCTGCTGGCCAACGGCATCGAGGTCTGCTTCATGAACCCCGGCACCTCGGAGATGCAGTTCGTCGCCGCCCTCGACCGCCTGCCCGATATGCGCGGCGTGCTCTGCCTTTTTGAGGGCGTTTGCTCCGGCGCGGCCGACGGGTACGCCCGCATTGCCGGCCGGCCCGCGGCAACGCTGCTCCACCTCGGCCCCGGTCTCGGCAATGCGCTGGCGAACTTCCACAACGCCCGCAAGGCGCGCTCGCCCATCGTCAGCATCGTCGGCGAGCACACCACCGAGCATCTGCGCTATGACGCGCCGCTCACCGCCAATATCGCCGCCTTCGCCCGCGCCGTGTCGGACAACGTCTGTCTCGTGGGCGCCGCGGCTAAAATGGGCGCGCTCGCTGCCGCCGCGATCGAAGCCGCCACCCGGCCGCCCGGACAGACCGCGACGCTCATCATCCCCGCGGATCATTCCTGGAGCGATGCTGGAGACCCCGGCCCGAGTGTCAACGCGAATGCGCGGCGTATGCCCGCCCCGGACCGCATCGCCGACATCATCACCCTGCTGGCGCGATCGCCCACCACGACCGGCCTCCTGCTCAGCGGCAGCGCCATGCTGCGCCGCGGAGTCGAGGCCGCCGGCCGCATCGCCGCGAAGACCGGCGCCCGCATCTTTGCCGATCGCAACGCCGCCCGCACCGCGTCCGGCCGTGGTCGATTCCATCCGGAGCGCATCGGCTACTTCCCCGAGAAAGCCGAGGCCCAGCTTGCCGGCCTGCGCGATCTCGTGCTCATCGAAGCCAAGGCCCCCGTGTCCTTCTTCGGCTATCCCGGGCGCCGCAGTACGCTCGCGCCGGAGCACTGCGCAATGCACGTCCTCGCCACCGTTGAAGAAGACGGCGCGGGCGCCCTCGAGTCTCTCGCCGATATGCTGCCGCAGATGGCCGACCCGGCCGCGCCACACGAACCCGAAGAGACCGCCGCACTGCGTGGCGACGAGTCGCTCGGCGCCGACCTGATCGGCCGCTGCCTCGCGCAGCGCCTGCCGGAGGACGCCATTGTCTGCGATGAAGCCGTCTCCTCCGCTGAACCCATCTGGCCCTGGCTGCTGCGCGCCGCCCCCCATGACTACCTGCCCATCTGTGGCGGCGCCATCGGCATCGGCATGCCGCTCGGCGTCGGTGCGGCCATCGCAGCGCCTGGCCGCAAAGTGGTCGTGCTCGAAGCCGACGGCAGCGGCATGTACACCGCGCAGGCTCTCTGGACTATGGCCCGCGAGCAGCTGGATGTCGTGGTAATCGTCTTTGCCAACCGCCGTTATCGCATCCTGGATATCGAAATGCGCCGCACCGGCGCGCACGGCTTCGGCCCTCGCGCCAACGACATGATCGACATCAGCCGCCCGGACATCGGCTGGACGAAGCTGGCCAACAGCATGGGCGTCGCCGCCGCGCGCGTCACCACCGCCGGCGAGTTCGCTGTTCAGTTCAGCTCCGCCATGCGCGAACCCGGCCCGCTCCTGATCGAAGCCATGCTTTGATCTCGCGCGGCTTTTTTTGCGCTCGTATCAACGTTACAAAATCGTGAATCCCGAGTCACACCATTTGTAGAGCGGGCCTTAGGCCTGCACGAAAACCGTGAAGGAAATCGTGATTCGCTTCCTGACAGGCGGCGCCGTCGTCTCGGCTTTCGCCGTGATCGGCGATCTGTTCAAGCCGAAAAGCTTCGCCGGCCTGTTCGGCGCCGCCCCGTCCGTAGCCCTCGCGACTCTCGCCCTTACCATTGCCAGCAAAGGCCCGCAGTACGTCAGCACGGAAGCCAGGTCCATGCTTCTCGGCGCCATCGCTCTGGGAGTGTACAGCCTCGTGGTCATGCGACTGCTCTTCCGCGCCGGTGTACGAACCACCATCGTCACACTCTCGGGCGTAATCGTCTGGTTCGCCGCCGCCTTCGGACTCTGGTTCGCGCTGCTGCGCCACGCGACATGATGATCAGCGCCAGCACCGGCGGTCTGCATCAGACGAAGTGGTATGAGTACGCCGCCCGCTTCCTGTTCGGCGGGGCCATGACAGTGGCGGCCTACCTGATCGCGAAACATTTCGGCCCGGTTGTCGGCGGTCTTTTTCTGGCTTTCCCCGCCATCTTCCCCGCCACCGCCACCCTGATCAACAATCACGAGAAAGAGCGCAAGCAGAACCAGGGCCTCGATCCTGGTTGTCGCGGCCGAAGGGCTGCGGGCGCCGATGCCGCGGGCACGGTGATGGGCAGCATCGGGCTGGCCGTCTTCGCGATCATCGTGTGGATCTTCATACCGCGCGCCGCCGGCTGGCTGATTCTGCCCGCCGCGCTCGCCGCGTGGATGCTCACCGCCGCGGCGGTCTGGTTCGTGTGGAAACGCCGCCCGTGGCGCTCATGAAAGCGCGTTCCGCACCACCAGCGCCGAGTTCTTGCTCCCGAAAGCAATACAGTTCGCCACCGCATACTCCATCTGCATCCGGCGGCCGGTCTCGGGCACATAGTCGAGATCGCACTCCGGGTCGGGCACTTCCACATTGATCGTCGGCGCCAGCACGCCGTCGCGCATGGCCAGCAGCGTGGCCGCAAGTCCCGCCGCGCCACACGCGCCCTGAGGATGGCCGATCATGCTCTTCAGCGCCGAGCCGGCCAGCCGCTGGGCGTGCGCGCCGAACGCCAGACGAATGGCCCGGCTCTCGATGCGGTCGTTCAGCTCCGTGGAGGTGCCGTGATAATTAACGTACTGCACCGCCTCCGGCGCCACGCCGGCCTCCTCCAGCGCCAGCGCCATTGCCCGCGCAGGTTCTTCGCCGCACTCCTCCAGCCGCACGCGATGGTACGCTTCGCAGGTCGAGCCATAACCGGCCACCTCGCCGTAGATGTGCGCGCCCCGCGCCCGCGCTCGTTCCGCCTCCTCCATGACGAAGAACCACGCGCCTTCGCCGATGACAAATCCGTCCCGGTCCTTCGAAAATGGCCGCGAAGCGCGCTGCGGGCAATGATTCCAGCGCGTGGACAGAATGCGCATGGCCGCGAAGCCGCGCAGGATCAGCGGCGCGATCGGTGCGTCCACGCCGCCGGCAATGATGGTGTCCAGCGCCCCTGCTTGGATGTTCCGCAATGCGTACCCGATCGCGTCAGTTGATGAGGTGCAGCCTGTTGACACGACATGACTGAAGCCGCGAAACCCGAATTTCATCGAGACCTCGCTGGCCAGCGTGCCGATGGTCGAGGTCGGAATGACGTACACACTGCACTGCTTCTCCAGCCCCGAGTAGTACATCCGATACTGGTTTTCCGTAAACTCCTGGCTGCCTCCGCCGGAACCCAGCATCACCCCGATGCCGCGCAGTTCATCGCGGCTCATGCGCGCCGGCTCGATCCCGGCATCCTCCAGCGCCTCCTCGACAGCGGCAATGGCCAGCGGCGTCACCCGTGAAACGTGCTGCCGGTCTTTGGCGCTGACATACCGGCTCTCGTCAAAGTCCCGGATTTCACCGGCGATGCGTGCCGTCAGTCCCGAGGCGTCGAAACGCGAGATGCTCTTCACCCCGCTGACGCCGTTGCGCGTCGCTTCCCAGAATCGCTCTCGCCCTACGCCGTTCGGACTAACCGCGCCGATGCCGGTGATGACGACCCGCCTGGCCACTTACGCAGTATAGACTCCGCGAAAAACACGGGCTCTGGCGACAAGCGCCGGCCTCAGGTGACAGCGCCGGGCTCGTGCTCCCCGTGTACGTGCGAGGGAAGCGTGGCCAGCGTTTCCTCAATCACGTCGGCCTTCCGTATGTTCGCGCCGGGACAAGCGTGCGTTGTCTTCGGGTCTTCACGGTGCAGGCGCAGCGACATCGGGTCCAGTCCGGCCGCGGCATGTAGAGCTGCGAGAGCGCGAAACACGTTGGTTTTCTGTGGATCGGCGAACTCCTCCGTATCGAAGTCGCCCACCATCTCCACGCCCCAGGAGATCAGATTCCACGATGGTGAGTGCACGCCCGGCACGGTGAGCGGAGTAAACACCCAGATCAGATCATCGGCGACAAACAGGTGCGGACCGCCGGACCACTTCTGCTCGTCGCGATAGTAACTCTCCAGATTCGCCATTCGCGTCGCGCCCGGAACGGAGTGCCACTGGGCCAGCGTCGGCGCAGCTGTGTTGTGCAGCACAACAAACTGCGGCCGCCATGCATTGAACGAAAGGCCGGAAACATACTCATCGAAATCATCGGCCGAAAAACCTCTCCCGACAATCCCTTTCCATGCAGGCATTTTGTCCCCCCCTGAGAGTATAAAATCGCATGATGCGTCTGCTTCTTCCCGTTTTGCTTCTCTTCCTGATCCCGTGCGGGCGGGCCGACGACTGGGGTCCGCTGCAGTTCCTTGTCGGCCACTGGACCGCGGAAGGCGGCGGCAAGCCGGGCGCCGGAACCGGTGAGTTCTCCTTTACTCCGGAGGTGCAGGACCATGTTCTGGTGCGCCGCAGCTTTGCACAATATCCCGGCAGCCGCCACGACGATCTGATGATTATCTATCGTCAATCCGGCTCCCTTGAGGCTATGTTCTTCGACAGCGAAAACCACGTGATTCACTACCGCGTGGCGGCGGTCGCCGGCGGCGCGCAATTCCTGAGCGACGGCGCGCCATCGGAGACGCGGTTCCGCCTGACTTACACAGCCGCCGGCGCAAACCGGTTAACACTCCTGTTCGAAATCGCCCCACCCGGCAAGGATTTCGCCAGGTATCTGGAGGCCTCAGCCCATCGCGACTGAAGTTAGTGCGCCTAAGCTTACGTAACCTGCATTAGTACCGGTCGTACTAACGCATACCGATGCTGCACTGTATTGGGTTAGCCATTACGACTAATATTGCGAGATCGCATAAGTTCGTTCTAAGTGACCTGCAATGTCGTGCTGGCGTTCTGTCCTGACTCACCGTATACTTCTTGCTACCAGGTTTACATACGCCTGGCAGGAAGGTAACCGATATGACTCGTCGTCTGCTCGTTCTTTGCGCTTCCGTGCTGCCATTCTTCACCGTGGGGGGCCACGCTGGTGTGCTTCCATGTCCCACGGGCAACCCATTGGACGTTCTCACCGGTCAGTGGACATTCCGCATCGAGGGTATCAACTTCTCGGCCGGAGCGGCGGGTCAGTTCCTCGCCACCATCGTGACCGGCAATGGCAATACCACCCGCGGCCTGTTGAACGTTGTGGAAACCATGAACGTGGGAGGCGCGATTTCCCGGCTCCAGTCAGCGCCGGGCCAGTTCCAGGTGAACAGCGCCTGTTCCGGAGGGAGCCTGTTGTTCAATACTCCGAACGGTCCGTCGAGTTTTGATTTCTTCTTTGTCGGCGCATGCTGGCAGAAAATCTACTTTGTCAGCACACTGGGACTACCTGCCGTCGGTGTCGGGGAACGCCTGTTTTTATCGGACGGAATCACAGCGTCATCTACGGTGCCGGCGTGCTCTTCACCCACGATCGGTACCGGTCTTTTGAACAACGCGGTACGCCCAACTCAGTAGAGCGCGAGGCAACCCGAAGGGCAGACGACCCGGCGGTCCTCTGCCCCGAGCGTCGCCCGCGCCTCCTCCCCCAGTCACACAACTTACGCGATCTCCGAAAAAATCGCTATCTCACTCTGCCGGAGTAGGTTATACCTGCCGCGAGCGACCCCCGCTCCCCGCCTCCGCACAGGCCTCGCGATAACGTGGGCTCAGAGAGGCAATCTCATGTCATCATCCGCACAAATCATCGTCAATCAACAAAACGCGCAGTCCAGTACCGGCCCGCGCACACCCGAAGGCAAAGCCATTTCATCCCAGAACGCCATCAAACACGGCGGCACGGCCAGCCGCGTCGTCCTCGCCTTCGAGGACCCCGCCGAGTTCGCGCGTGTCGCCGACGAGTTCATCGCCCGCCTGAAACCGGTCACCGGCCTCGAGCACTTCCTCGTGGACGACATGGTCGCCGCCCACTGGCGCATGACCCGCATGCAGAAGATCATCCGCTGTCACCTCGATCGCGCCGCTTACGAGCACCCCTCGAAAAACCCCATGGCGGCCATGGCCGATGTCATGCTCTCCCCCGATGTCGCCAAACTCCAGCGTTACGAAAACACCTTCCGCCGCGCCTATGAAAGCTCCTGGGCGAAACTGAAGGAACTCCAGCGCAACCGCATTGCCGAGCAAAACGAAGCCAAACCAGCGAGGTCACCGCAGCCAATCCTGCAAAACGAACCCAAGGCGGCGCCCGAAATCGCCATCGCGGCCGCAGCCGCGCCCGTCCTTGTCGCCGATCCGTCCGCCGGACCGCCCCACAAGAGGTAAAAAGGGGCTCCAATTGCATCGTTCGACCCACGGCCGAGCCCGAACCATGCCCCTGACCCGCTAAGATTAAAGATGCACCTGCAAAATGCCTGACAGCAGTCCACAACTCGATTCGCGCCGCCGTTTTCTCGGCAAAGTGACCGGCCTCGCCGGGGCCACCCTCGCCGCGCCCGCCGTCCTCGGCGCCAGTGAGCGCATCCGCTTCGGCATCATCGGCTTCGGCGCCCGCGGAAGCGAGATCGTGCGCCAGGCGATGCAGTGCCCCGGAACCGAGTTCGTCGCCGCCGCCGACGTCTACACTCGCCGGCTCGACGAAGCCCGCGCGCTTCAACCCGGGGTCGCCACTTACACCGATCACCGCCGGCTGCTCGAAGACAAGTCCATCGACGCGGTCCTCATCGCCACGCCACAGCACCTGCACTGCACCCACTTCGTCCACGCGCTCGAAGCCGGCAAACACGTCTACCAGGAAAAGACCATGGCCTTCACGCCAGCGCACGCCAAACGCATGCGCGAGGCGTACAGGAACGCCTCGGGCCGCACCGTGCAGATCGGTCATCAAAGCTGCTCTTCCGGTCACGTTTCCGACGCGCAGCAGTTCCTGACCCCCGCAAATATGGGCCGCATCACCGCCGTGCGCATGCGCATGTACCGCAACACGCCGCACGGCAAGCCCCAGTGGTCCCGCCCCGTCTACGCCGACATGACGCCGGAGAACATCCTCTGGAAGTCCTTCGAGGGCGACGCGCCCGATCATCCCTTCGATCCCAATCGCTACATCAACTGGCGCTTCTTCTGGGATTATTCGGGTGGCAATGTTTACGAGAACATGTGTCACCAGCTCGCCTTCTGGTACAAGACCATGGGCCTGGGGATCCCCCGCTCCGCCACCATGACCGGCGGCATCTATCTCTGGAACGATGGCCGCGAAGTTCCCGACACCATGAACGTCAGCCTCGAGCAGCCCGAGGAAATGCAGCTGAGCTGGGATTCCGGCTTCGGCAACAACCAGCTCGGATCCACCGAAGATGTTCTGGGCTCCGACGGAACCATCATGCGCAGCCAGCAAATCCGCTACGCGCCGCAGAAGGTCAACCGGCCGAACGCGGCCGAAATTCTGGGCCGCGCTGCCGCCAGCCCGCTCGCGCATATGCAGAATTTCCTCGATTGCATCCGCTCCGGCGCGGAGCCGAACTGCCCCTTCGAGCTGGGCTATCGCGTATCCATCGCCTGCCGTATGGCCGTCGAAAGCTACCGTCAGGGCCGCACCGTGCGCTGGGACGCGGAGCGGGAAGAAATCGTTTGAGCCAGCTCGATTTCGGCCTGACGCCTGAACAGGTCCAGCTTCGCCGCACCGTCCGCGAGTTCGCCGAGGGCGAGATCGCGCCGCACGTCCTCGAGTGGGACGAAAACCAGACCTTTCCCCAACAGGCTATCGCTCACGCCGGCGCCCTCGGCCTGATGGGCGTCATCTTCCCCGAGGATCTTGGCGGCGCCGGACTCAGCTACACCGATTACATTCTCGTCATCGAAGAGCTCGCCCGCGTCGATCCATCCGTTGGCCTGATCGTCGCCGCGCACAATTCCCTCTGCACCAACCACATCTTCACCGCCGGCAGCGACGACCAGAAGCGGAAGTACATTCCAAAGCTGGCCAGCGGCGAGTGGATCGGCTGCTGGTCACTGACCGAGCCCGAAGCAGGGTCTGACGCCGCCGGCACGCGCACCCATGCCGAACGCGATGGCAGCGATTGGGTGATCAACGGCGGTAAAACCTTCACGACCAACGCGCACTACGCGCAGGTCTGTGTTGCCATGGCTGTCACCGACCGCGCCGCCTCGCACCACGGTATCTCCGCCTTCATCGTCGAAAAGGAAACACCCGGTTTCCATACCGGCAAGAAGGAAAACAAGCTCGGAATGCGCGCCAGCGACACCGGCGAGGTCCTCTTCACCGATTGCCGCGTGCCCGCGACGCAGTTGCTCGGTCTCGCCGGCGAGGGCTTCGTCGACAGCCTGCGCATTCTCGACGGCGGCCGCATCTCCATCGCCGCTCTTGCCATCGGCACGGCCGTTGGCGCCTATGAAGCGGCTCTGAAATACTCGAAGCACCGCCGCCAGTTCGGCCGCCCCATCTCCGAGTTCCAGACCATTCAGAACAAGCTGGCCGACATGGCCACCAATATCGACGCGGCGCGCCTGCTCACCTGGCGCGCGGCGCGCATGAAGGACGACGGCCGGCGTGTGACGAAGGAATCGGCCATGGCCAAGCTGTTCGCCTCCGAAATGGCCGTCCGCGTTTGCGACGACGCCCTCCAGATCCACGGCGGCTACGGCTTCATCAAGGACTACCCCGTCGAGAAGTTCTACCGCGACGTGAAACTGTGCACCATCGGCGAAGGCACCAGCGAGATCCAGCGCCTGGTCATCGCCCGCCAGCTCCTGGGTTCCCGCTAATGCGCTGTTTTTGTGGGGCAGGCACTCTGCCTGCGGCGGGCTCCCAGCCCGCCTGGTCCGTCGCGGCACGCCGCGCGCATGAAGGACAAAGACCGCCAGCCGCACGGCTCCCAATGATCTTTGAGGTGCAGGCCCTCGGCCTGCGGCAGGCTCTCAGCCCGCCTGGTCTGGTTGCGTAATGCCCTCTGACCTCGCCCGCTCCATCCTCGCCGGCGACACCCGCGCCATCGCCCGCGCCGCGACCCTGATCGAAAACCGCGCCTCCCAGGCTGAGCCCCTCCTCCGCGAGCTCTTCCCCGACACCGGCCACGCCGTCATCGTCGGCATCACCGGAGCGCCCGGTTCCGGGAAGAGCACCCTCGTCGATCAGTTCGTTCACGCGCTGCGCGAGGAGCACCGCCGCGTAGGCGTTATCGCCGTCGATCCCACCAGCCCGTTCTCCGGCGGCGCCATCCTCGGCGACCGCATCCGCATGCAGCGCCATCACGCCGACCCCGGCGTCTTCATCCGCTCCATGGCCACCCGCGGCTGGCTCGGCGGACTCGCCCGCGCCACCACCGATATGGCCCTGCTGCTCGATGCCGCCGGCTGCGAGTATGTGCTGATCGAAACCGTCGGCGTGGGTCAGGATGAGATTGAGATCGCGCGCCTCGCCGAGGTCACCGTCGTGGTGCTCGTACCGGGAATGGGTGACGACGTCCAGGCCATCAAGGCCGGTATCATGGAGATCGCGGACGTTTTCGTCATCAACAAGGCGGACCTGTCCGGCGCCGATCGCCTCGAGCGCGAGGTCAGGGCCAGCCTTGCGCTGAACCCCCGCGGGACTGCGCGCCCACCGATCGTGCTCACGGTGGCTCAGGAGGGCCGCGGCATCGCCGAAGCCCTGGCTGCGATTCGTACTCGCCTCGAGCGCTCGGTACGCAAAGATCGAGCCGTCGAGGCCTGGAGCGTCGCCCTGCGCGAGATGCTTCGCGAGCGTCTGCTGCAGCGGTTCTCGAATCTGGATATCACGGCCGCCGCACGCGACGTCGCGGCGCGCAGGCGCGATCCGTACTCCGTAGTGGACGAGTGGATCGCGCGAGGAGCGGAATGACTCAGGCAACCATTGGAATCATCGGCGGCAGCGGGCTGTACTCCATGCCCGGCTTCGAAGCCGAGCGCGAGGTAACGGTCGAGACGCCCTGGGGCGCGCCATCGGATAACTACATCATCGGCACTCTGGGCGGGCGCGAGGTCGCCTTTCTATCGCGCCACGGCCGCGGGCATCGCCTGTCGCCGTCCGAGCTGAATTACCGCGCGAATATTTACGGCTTCAAATGCCTCGGCGCGGAGCGCATCCTTTCTCTCAGCGCCGTCGGCTCGCTGAAGGAAGAGCACGCGCCGCTCGACTTCGTCATCCCCGATCAGTTCGTCGATCGCACCCGCGGCCGGGCGTCGACCTTCTTCGGCGAAGGCCTGGTTGCGCACATCGGCTTCGCACACCCCGTGTGCCCGCAACTCTCGAATGTCGCGCTCGAGGGCTGCCGTGCGGCGGGCGTCAGGGCCAAACAGGGCGGAACCTATTTGTGCATGGAAGGCCCGGCGTTCTCGACGCTCGCCGAGTCGAACCTCTATCGCAGCTGGGGCATGGACGTCATCGGCATGACCAACCTCACCGAGGCCAAGCTTGCTCGCGAGGCGGAGATCTGCTACGTCACTATCGCCATGGTCACCGATTACGACTGCTGGCATCCCGGCCACGACGCCGTCACCGTGACACAGATCATCGAATACCTCACTCAGAACGCGGCGAATGCCTGTAAAGTAGTAGCTGCGGCCGTGCAGAGCATGCCGCGCGAGCGCGATTGTAAATGCGGCTCGGCGCTCAAGCACGCGCTCATCACCGATCCTAAGGCGGTCCCGGAAGTGACCAGAAAGAAGCTCGAGCTGCTTGTCGGCAAATACCTGCGATAGACAGTCCGCCATGGAGCTCATCGAGCGCGCCGTGTGCGGCGACGCCGAGGCGGGCCGGCTCATCTTCCCCTGCATTGTCGAACCGCTGGCTGACGCCTTCGATCCCGACCTGTGCAACGTCTACGTGGGCGTCTTCGCCTGCATCTTCGGCCGCGTCCAGCCGGAGCTCCAGCAGCAGAACCTGATCGAGCGCTTCGAGCGGGTGCGCGCCCCTCGCCGGTTCACCGGCCCCGACCCGGCGCGCGTCTTCGTCCTCTCCCGCGTGACACTCGGCGCCGATGTCGCCGTCACCAGCATCGTGCTCGATGCCGCGAAGAAGCGCTTCCCCAGCGCGGACATAGTCTTCGCCGGACCACGCAAGAACTACGAGCTGTTCGCCGGTGACGAGCGCATCCGGCATATGGACGTGCCCTACCATCGCAGCGGCACGCTCGCCGAGCGCCTTTCGGTGTGGCCGCAGCTGCGCGAGGCGCTGGATCATCCCGAGGCGCTGGTCATTGACCCGGACTCGCGTCTCACCCAGCTCGGCCTGCTTCCCGTTTGCGCCCAGGAGCGCTACCTCTTTTATGAGAGCCGCTCGTACGGCGGCGACAGCGCCGATTCGCTGGTCACGCTGACGCAGCGCTGGGTCGCCGAAACGCTCGACATCGAGGACGCGCGTGCCTGGATTCGCCCCGCGGCCGGTCCGGGCAGGCGCGCCGACATCACGGTAAGCCTCGGGGTCGGCGAGAACGACAACAAACGCGTCGCCGATCCGTTCGAGACCGAACTGCTGCGGCTGATCGGCCGGCGCGGCGGACGCATTGTCGTCGATTCCGGCCAGGGCGGCGAAGAAGCGGACCGCGTGCGCCGCGCCATAGCGCAATCCGGCATTCAGGCCGAGATCTTCTCCGGCCCATTCGCCGGGTTCGCCGCGCACATCGCCTGCAGCCGCTTCTTCATCGGTTACGACTCGGCGGGAGGCCACGTCGCGGCGGCAGCCGGAACCCCTCTGGTCAGCATCTTCGCCGGCGCGCTCTGCGAGCGCACGTTCCAGCGCTGGCGACCAACCGGCCCCGGCCCGGCTAAGGTGTTACTCGTTCAGGAAAACGATACACCCGAGTCAGTCCTCGCCAATGTAGAGCAAGCCTTAGGCTTGCAGTAATCAGGGCGCGCCTGTGGGGGGCAGGGCCACGCCCTGCGGCGGGCTCCCAGCCCGCCCGGTCTGGAAGGGTACAGTCGGATTATGCGCCGACCGCGGCCTGCTCTTCCACCACTCGTCCGTCAAACAAGGTGATCGTCCGATCCGCCCGCGCCGCATACCGCGGATCGTGCGTGACCATGCAGATGGTCGCGCCGTCGCGATGCAACTCGCTCAACAGGCTCATCACCGCCTCGCCGTTCTGCGAGTCGAGGTTGCCGGTGGGCTCGTCGGCGAGCAGAATCGAGGGTTGCCCGGCAAGAGCTCTCGCCACCGCCACTCGCTGCTGCTGGCCGCCGGAAAGCTGTGAAGGATAGTGCTTTACGCGGTGCAGCATGCCCACCCGCTCCAGCGCCTCCTGGACCATCTTTTTACGCTCCGATGAGGGCACCGAGCG
>DASRCB010000254.1:0-12348 GCA_035653295.1 Bryobacteraceae bacterium | reverse complement strand
AACTGCCGCTGCTCAAGCGCCACGTCGCGTCACTGGCGCGGGAGATGAAGGAACAGTGCATCTATCTGCGCACCGGGAACGAAACGTTCCTCATCTACCCCGCGGAGTGATGCGGCCTCGATGCGCGCGCCCACGAACGGTGGACTTAGTTAGTGGGCTCGTCCAGCCCGTAGATGACCGGTCTCGCTTTGGCCTCGCCCGCCGCGGGCACGGGTAGCCAGCGCGCGATTTCCAGCAGATCCTCTACAGACTGACCTGCCGGGGCTGACACGAATTGTGCGCCATCGCCGAAGGCCGGGCTTACGCGAGCGACGTTGCCCTCCACGCTAACCGGACCCCACGCGCCTCGCAGGATTCTGAGCGCCTTCGCGCCGGGCGCTCCCTCGAATTCGAAAAAGAGATTACCGGTCAGGCTGTCGCGCGCCGAGAGGGCCAGAGTTACTCGCTCGACGCCGGCGGCGACCGCCTGCGGACCGGCCAGGGCAGCCGGCCCGATCGCCCACAAATCGCTGCGGTCCTGCATCTGCTTCCCAACCGGAAGCGCCGCGTCGTCCGATAGCGGCAAGCGTATGCGCTGCACGGCTCGATCCGCTGCATCAGCGGGCCCGATCAGAATGGCGCTGCCGGAAACGGCGACGGCCTTCACGCCCGGCGCGAGATGGACCGAATCCGGATCAGCGGCCGGACCGGTCACCAGGATGAGCTTCTGTTGACCGCTGACGGAGATCGCCACCTGATCCACGCGCGAGAGCGCCGCGAGCGCCCTCTGCAACTCCCCGTCCCCAAGGCCCAGGCTGGCGCCGACCCGAGCGAGCACGTCACGGCCAGCGGCAGATGCGCAAAGGGTGTTTACATGGAAGCCCATCAGCGCGTCAGCCTCGGGGTCGGCAAAACGCCAGTCGATGCCGTCCTCCGCGGAGGCGACCTCGATAATCGACGCGTCCGCGCTGCGAGCGCTGGTCGAGAAGGGGTTGGAGACAACCCTCCTCGGCCCTGTATCTTTCTTCGCAGGAGCCGGCTTGACCGCGTATTCGTGCCCCGGGCAGTAGGGCGCGGCGGGGTGTTTGAAACACTCCTCCTGCCAGCTGAAGCGATGCTGCCCGCAAACAAGCGCCGAGGCCATGACGGCGACCGCGGACACACGCCGGACCATGTGTCAATTCTGAGGCCGCGTTGCGCCGGCGGAAATCAGGGACAACTCTGAATGCCGCACCAGGAATGCCCTGGCGGCGCGCCGCAGACCGCCGCCCCATCCATGTAAACTATGGATTCGCGGGCGGCCTCATTTCCGCGAAGCGCGGCCCTGACAAATGACCCCAACCACCACGCGTCTCTTCTCCGCCGGCGCCGTCGATCTGGTCGTCGTCGCCCTCTATTTCGCCGTCGTCATCGGCATCGGTTTTTATCTCAAGCGGTTCACCAAAACCGGTGAGGACTTCTTCCTCGCCGGCCGCCACATGACCTCGTGGATCGCGGGCC
Source organism: Bryobacteraceae bacterium (assembly GCA_035653295.1). Classification (GTDB taxonomy): domain Bacteria; phylum Acidobacteriota; class Terriglobia; order Bryobacterales; family Bryobacteraceae; genus DASRCB01. The sequence goes on along the minus strand of DASRCB010000254.1, from coordinate 10,869 downwards.
TCAGCTTTCTCGCGGCGAACCTGGGTTCGCTGGAGCTGATGGGCTGGGCCGGCTCAGCGTATCAGTACGGAATTCTCGCCACGCACTGGTACTGGATCGGCGCCATCCCGGCCATGCTCTTCCTCGGCATCGTCATGATGCCGTTCTATTACATTTCGAAGACGCATTCCGTGCCCGGTTACCTGAAGCTGCGCTTCGGCGAAGGCGCGCGGGGTCTGTCGGCCATCACCTTCGCCTTCATGACCGTGCTGATGAGCGGCATCAACATGTACTCCATGGCGCTGGTGATGAAGGTGTTCCTCGGCTGGGACATCAACTTCAGCATCTGGGTTTCCTCGCTGACGGTGGGCGCATATGTGGTGCTGGGCGGTTTGCTCTCCGCCATCTTCAATGAGGTCCTGCAGTTCGTGCTGATCTGGGCCGGCGCCATCCTGATCCCGATCCTGGGGCTGGTCGAAGCGGGCGGCTGGCACGAGATGACGCAGCGCATCGCCACGCGCCTGCACACCACCAGCTATACGCACCTGTGGTCCACGCTCGGCTCGTTCACTGACAATCCCATGGGCATCCACTGGACGGGCATCGTGCTGGGCCTCGGCTGGGTGATCTCGTTCGGCTACTGGACCACCGATTTCCTCGTCGTTCAGCGCGTGCTGTCGGCCAAAGATCTGCGGTCGGCGCGCATGGCCCCGATCATCGGCGCGGGCTTTAAAATGATGGTGCCGTTCATCGTCATTCTGCCAGGGCTGCTGGGGCTGGCGCTGCTCCCCGAGAAGCTTGTCGGCGAATCGCAGGCGCTGGCCACCGGCGGCCACAGCTATAACGAGGTGCTGCCGCTCATGCTGGCGCGCTATTGCGGACCCGGCCTGCTGGGCCTCGGCATCACCGCGCTCATCGCCGGATTCATGTCCGGAATGGCGGGGAACGTGAGCGCCTTCGCCACGGTCTGGACCTACGACATCTACCGCGCCTTCATCCGCCGCGAGGCTTCCGATCGGCATTACGTCAGCATCGGCCGCTGGTCCACCATCATCGGTGTGATCGTGAGTATCGGCACGGCGTATCTGGTGCCACAGTTCAAGAGCATCATGGACTACGTCCAGGCCCTGTTCAGCTTCTTCATCGCGCCACTATTCGGAACGGTGCTGCTGGGCATGATGTGGAAGCGCGCGACCCCGGCCGCGGGTTTCTGGGGTCTGCTGGCCGGCACGGTGTCGTCGGTCGGGATGTTTGCCTGGGTCAAGAGCGACCCCACCGCGCTCCGGTACATCGCCCTGTCGCCGAACGCGAAGGCCATGGCGGAGGACATGTACCGCGCGCTCTGGTCGTGGTGCATCTGCGTGCTGGTGACGGTGGTGGTCACCTACACGACCCGCCCGAAGCCGGTGTCGGAACTCGAGGGTCTGGTCTATGGAGTCACGAAGATTCCGCACGAAGGCGACGTCCCCGTATGGCGCCGGCCGGCGTTCTGGGCCATTGTGATCGCCGTGGTGTTCGTGATTGTCAATATCATCTTCTGGTAAAGGGCCATGCATATCCACTCGATGATCTCGATCTGGTTCTTCATCGGAGCCATTCTTACGGTGTACGGGGCGATCATTTGCGTCGCGAACCTGGTGCTGCCCGCGCCGCCCGGCGTGGTGCTGTCGAACCTCCATGCCGGCGTATGGTGGGGCGGAATTTTGTTCGTGGTCGGCCTGATCTACACCATTCGTTTCCGCCCGCGCGACTAATGAGCGAGCTGACTCAACTTCGCGAAGAGGTCTACGAGGCCAACCTCGAACTGGTCCGCCGCGGCCTCGTCCTCTATACCTTCGGAAACGCCAGCGGCTGCCTGCGCGGCGAGGGTCTGGTGGCCATTAAACCCAGCGGCGTGCCGTATGAGGAGCTGCGCCCCGCCGACCTGGTGATCGTTTCGCTCGATGGCAGGATCGTGGAGGGCAGCATGCGGCCATCCTCCGATCTGCCTACGCATCTGGTCCTCTACCGCGCCTTCGCGTCCATCGGCGGTGTCGTACATACTCATTCCAGCTTCGCGACGGCGTGGGCCCAGGCCGGCCGCGAGATTCCCTGCCTCGGCACCACGCACGCGGATTACTTCCACGGAGGCGTGCCCGTGACCGATCCGATGCAGCCCGGCGAAATCGAAGGCGAGTACGAGCGCAATACCGGCGATGTCATCGTGCGCCGCTTCGCCAGCCTCGACGCGGATCGCTTCCCGGCCGTGCTCGTGGCCGGCCACGCCCCGTTTTGCTGGGGCCCTTCGCCGCACAAAGCCGCGCACACAGCGGTGATCCTCGAGGAGATCGCCCGCATCGCCTACTACACCGTCACGCTGAACCCGCGCGTTGAGCCGATCTCACCGGTCCTGCACGACAAGCACTTCCTGCGCAAACACGGCCCGGGCAGTTACTATGGCCAGCCCCCCAGGTCTTAGTGTGTGGGGCAGGCTCCCAGCCTGCGGCGGGCTCTCAGCCCGCCTGGCCTGGTACGGCGCCGCGATCGCAGTTACGCTGTCCCTCTCTGTGAAGGCCCAATGGCTCCCGCTAAACCCGGTCCGCGATTTCCAAAAGCAACCCGACGGCGCCCTCCTCACCATGCAGGCCGGCGTGCTGCGGCTTCAGGTCTGCACTGATTCGGTCATCCGCGTCCTCTATTCCCCGACCGGCACGTTCCCGACGACGAAGCAGTACATGGTTGTAAAGACCGACTGGCCGGCCGTTCCCTTCACCGTGCAGCAGACCGCCGAGGCGATCACGCTCTCCACGAGCCGCGTGCGCGTCAGCGTCGGCCGCGCCGATGGAAATCTCACCTGGACCGACGCAAAGGGCGCGTCCCTGCTGTCGGAAGGCCCGAAGCACATGACCGCCGTCAGGGTGAACGGCGAGGATACCCATCGCGCCGAGGACGTCTTCAAAATTTACGGTTCCGAGGAAGCGTTCTACGGCCTGGGCCAGCACCAGGCCGGGGTCTGGAACTATCGTGGGGAATCGGTGGATCTCTCGCAGGAGAACACCGAAATCTCCATTCCTTTCTGGATGTCGACCAAAGGCTACGGCGTCTTCTGGAACAACACCTCGGTTAGTAAGTTCAACAACCGCTTCGTCCATTACCTGTACGTTACCTCCGACGTCGCCGATGTCATCGATTACTACTTCTTCTATGGCCCCGAGTTCGATAAGCTGATCGCGGATTATCGCGAGCTGACCGGCGCGGCGCCCATGTATGGCAAGTGGGCCTACGGCTTCTGGCAGTGCAAGAACAAGTACACCTCGCAGGAGCAGATCCTCGGCGTCGCTCATGAATACCGCGAGCTGCACATCCCCGTCGACAACATTGTTCAGGACTGGTTCTGGTGGACCCGCACCGGCGAGTTCGTCTTCAACAAGAACTATCCCGACCCCGCCGGCATGGTGGACGACCTGCATCGCAATCACTTTCACCTGATGGTGTCCATCTGGCCCTTCTTCTACCCCGGCACGCATAACTACGAGGAGATGGACAAGCTCGGCTACTTCATCGACCGCACGAAGGTGGCGGCCTTCCACCCGCTCGGCACGGCGTTGTACGACGCCTTCAATCCCGCGGCGCGCAAATACTACTGGCATCTGGTCGACGAGGGGCTGTTCCGCTACGGCGTGGACGCGTGGTGGATGGATACCACCGAGCCGGAAACCGAGGGCGTGGGCGAGAATGTCCTCGAGAGCAGCCACGTGGCCATTGGCAACGGCGCGCGGTACGCGACCATCTATCCGCTCGTCGATACCGAAGGCGTTTACAAGGGCCAGCGGAGCGAGACCGACCGCAAGCGTGTGTTCATCCTGTCGCGCTCGGCGGCGGCCGGAATCCAGCGCTACGGTGTGACCGCCTGGTCGGGCGACATTCTCTCCGACTGGGAAACCTACAAGCGGGAGATCCCCGCCGCGCTGAACTTCGAACTGTCCGGCCTGCCGTACTGGACCTCCGATATCGGCGGCTTCATCCTCGGCCGCCCCAACGATCCGGCATACCGCGAGCTTTTCATCCGCTGGTTCCAGTTCGGCACATTCTGCCCCATCTTTCGCGTGCATGGGACGCGAGCGCCGGACGTGAACGAGCTATGGTCCTACGGCGAGGAAGCTCAGAAGATACTTGTCGCTTATGACCGCCTTCGCTATCGCCTGATGCCCTACACTTACTCGGTGGCGTGGATGGTCACGCATGACAGTTACACGCCAATGCGCGCCCTGGTTATGGATTTCCCCGCCGACGCGAGAGTGCAGAATATCGGCGACGAGTTCCTGTACGGTCCTGCGATCCTGGTGAGCCCGGTAACCGAGCAGGGCGCCACGACGCGCCATCTGTACCTGCCCGCGGGCGCGACCTGGTACGACTTCCAGACCGGCGCGTCCCAGACCGGAGGCAAATACATCGACGCCCCGGCCCCGCTCGACCACATGCCCCTGTTTGTACGCGGCGGCTCTATCATTCCTGTCGGTCCGGATGAAGAATACGCGACCGAGAAAGCCCCGGATCCGATCGAGCTTCGCGTGTACCCCGGCGCCGACGCCGACTTCACGCTGTACGAAGACGAGAACGACGGATACGACTACGAGAAGGGCGTGTACGCAACCATCCCAATCCATTGGGACGACGCGAAACACGCTCTGACCATCGGCTCACGCCAGGGAGAGTTCCCCGGCATGCTCCACGAGCGGACGTTCAAGGTGGTAATCGGAAACGGCCCCTCAAAAGCAGTGCACTACACCGGCACAGCCGTAACAATTTGAGCATCGAGGCAGGCGAAACCGCCTGCCTCAACTACACCTGCTCCGGAACCACGTACGGCTCGCGATAGTCGCGCGTCCACAGCGCGTTCGCGTCCGGCTCGTCCACGAAATGCCCGCTCGACTGCGCCACTCTGAGGCTGTGCCCCGTCCGATAGGCGATGTTCGCCAGATGCACGAATGCCGCCGCGCGCGCGCCGATCTCGACATCGGCGTGCAGCTTCTTGTAGTCCCGCGAGCGCACGGCTTCGAGGAAGTTCCGCATGTGGATGACCGTGCCTTCCTCCTCGTCATCCTGGGTGGCCTTCTCGTCCATGGTCTTCTCGTAATGCTCGTGCCGAGCGACGTCCGCCGAGTGCGTCTGCTCCGGACTCAGCCCGGCCGCCGCACTCTTGTAAACCTGAAAACCCTCGCCATCAACGAACAGGAATCCCTGATCGCCAAAGAAGATATTCCCCGTCTGGTTCGGCCCGCGCATGGGCGCCATACCCTCCGGCGGCGTGGGCAGATTGCGGACGTCGAAGCTGATCTCCGCGTCGCCGAAGTTCCAGCCGGCCTGCAGCGTGTTGGGCGTCTGCTGGTCGTCTTCCCACACGTACTTGCCGCCGGTCGCGGAGACGGTCTGCGGCCAGCCGCCCCGACCCAGACCCCACAGGCAGATATCCAGCTCGTGCACGCCCTGGTTGCCGATATCGCCGTTGCCCGTGTCCCAGAACCAGTGCCACGTGTACTTGTACTTATTCACGCTGTACGGTTTCCACTGCGCCGGCCCGAGGAACTTGTCCCAGTCGAGCCCGGCGGGCACCGGAGCGTCGGGCGTGTGGCCGATCGAGAATCGCCGCCGGAAACAGAGCCCGCGCGCGTGATACACCTGTCCGACAACGCCGTCGTGAAGCAACTGCATGGCCTTCATCTTGTGCGTCACCGACCGGCCCTGGCTGCCCACCTGCACCATGCGCCCGTATTTCCGCGCCGCGCGGACCATCTGGCGCGACTCGAACAGGTTGTGGCTGGCGGGTTTTTCGACGTACACGTCCTTGCCGTTCTGGCAGGCCCAGATGGTGGCCAGCGCGTGCCAGTGATTCGGCAGCGGCAGCGACACGGCATCGATGTCCTTCGAAGCGAACAGCTCCCGCATGTCCTCGTATTCTTTGGCCTGGTAGTTGTTCAGTTTCTGCACCAGCGCCTGGGCGCGTTCGCGCGCCGCCTGGTTGACGTCGCAGATGGCGGCGATTCGGGCATCGTTAGGCAGCTTCGAATAGAAATTGATGTGGTCGTGCCCGCGGCCGCCGAGGCCGACAATGCCGACATTGACGCGATCGTTGGCGCCCCGGATCGGGAAGGCCGCGGTCGCCACAGCCGCCGAAGCAAGCTTGACAAACTTTCGTCTGCTTTCGTTCATTTGCATTGTGTGGTCAATTCTATCGCATCGCGAGATAATGCGGGCTATGCCCTTTGCGCGCCTGCTGTTCGCCATCCTGCTGCTCGCCGCCACCGTCATGGCGAACGACAAGGTCTACGTCGCTCTCTGGTTCGACACCGAGGACTACATCGATCCGATATCCGATGACGCGGCGCTCCGCATCGCGACGGATCTCACCAGCCAGGGCGTGCACGCCACCTTCAAAGTGGTTGGAGAGAAAGCGCGCATGCTCGAACAGCGCCATCGGACCGATGTCATCCAGGCGCTTTCGAAGCACTGTATCGGCTATCACTCCAACTGGCACAGCGTTCATCCGACGCCCGCCGAGTATCTGCGGCGCCTCGGGTATCTGGAAGGGGCGGACGAGTTCGAGCGCCGCGAAGGCCCGGGCGTTGCCGAGATCCGCCGCATTTTCGGCGTCACCCCGGCCTGCTACGGCCAGCCCGGGAATTCCTGGGGGCCTCAGGCCAACCTCGCCCTGCGGCGGATGGGCATCCCGGTCTATCTGGACGAGGGCGATCCGGTGGGCCTTGATGAGCAGCCCTTCTGGTACGACGGCATGCTCTACGTCTTCAACATGGGCCGCAACTCGTTTCGCGCGGAACTGGACCGCGGCGACGAAGATCCCGCCGCCTACAAAACCTTCGACGCCGCTGTCGCACGCCTGCGCGCCCAGGGAGGCGGGGTTATCAGCATCTATTACCATCCGACCGAGTTCGTGCACACCGAGTTCTGGGATGCCGTGAACTTCGCGCGCGGGGCCATGCCGGAGCGCTCGGCGTGGGTGCTGCCGAAGCGCCGCACTCCCCAGGAAGCAGAGCGCTGTTTCCATGTCCTGCACGCGTTCGTGGCGCACATGAGGCAGGCGCCGGGAGTCCAGTTCGTCACTGCGCGCGACCTGCCCGGCTTGTTCGCCACCGCCGCTCCATCGCTCCCGGCGCCAGCCATCGCGGAGCACCTCCGAAAGCAGATCGTGTTCCTGAAGGCCGGCCGCTCGAGCGTTTCGCCGGCAGACATGCTGGTCCGGTTGCTAGGGCTGCCGCCTCAGGTCGTCGACGGACCCACGGCCGAGGGCGCCACCACCTTCCAGCGGGACACGATTCCCGCATGGCTTTTCAATCGGGGAAAGGATGACGCGGCGGCGTTCATTTCGCGTTATCATCGCCTGCCGAACGAGGTCTTCTTTGGCGCGCAAACGCTCTCGTTCGCGGACTTCGCGGCTACTCTCGCCGGCGCGGCGAGCCATCCGGACGGGCCGGTTCAAGTCATCCACGGGCAGATCGGGTTCGATCGGTACTTCTCCACCGATCCGCGCAAATCCTTCGATTGGGTGATCCATCCCGAAGGATTCTCCGCGCCCGAACTGCTCGCTCTGGGCCGGCTCCAGGGCTGGACCCTGAAGCCCGCCGTGCTTCCATGAACTTTCAGTTCCGGAGCGATCGCCTGGGATTCCGGTTTCTTCCGGCCTATACTTTCGTTTTCTTTCGATCTCTTTTTTTCCTTGACATGACCTTCGTTTTGCATTTCAATGGCTTTAACCCGCTGCAAAGCAGGTCATGTGCATCTGCGCGCGGTCGCGCGCTGTGTTTTGGGGGCCGTATGTCTCGAATCGTGAAAACGCTCATTCTCGCAACGATCATGCTGGCTGTCGCGCTGTATGCGCAGGGTCCGGTAGGAACCCTGAACGGCACGATCACCGACCCGGCCGGCGCCGTCATTCCCGGCGCCACGGTTGTCGCAACGAATAATGCAACCGGGGTGGAGTCGAAGACGACATCCACATCCACCGGCACCTATACGCTGCCGTATCTGCCGTCCGGAACTTACACCGTCAAGGTCACGGCGCCGGGCTTCGATACCGGCACGGCGCAAAACGTCGTGCTCCGTGTGGCCCAGACGATGACCATCGACATCAAGCTTCAGGTCGGCACCATGACTCAGGAAGTGGTGGTCAGCGCCAAGCCGGAGCTTCTCGAATCCGACTCGGCCGAAATGGGTTCCTACATCACCACGGAAGAGTATAAGGACTGGCCCATTCAGGTGAACGACGGCCAGCGGCAGCTTCAGGAGTTCATCTTCGACAGCCTGCCGGGGACCACCGGAAACACCTTCGCCGGCTCCATTAACGGAGGCCAGCAGTACTCGCACGAGATTCTCATCGAGGGCATCCCCGTGGGCCGCTCGGACCTGTCCGGCGGCAACAACGACGAGTTCAGCCCTTCCGCCGAAGCGGTAGGCGAGTTCAAGCTTCAGACCGGCGCTATCTCGGCGCAGTACAACGGCGGCCAGACCGCGGTGGCGAACTTCGAGATTAAGTCGGGAACGAACGACCTGCACGGATCGGGCTTCTACTACCTGGGCAACGAGGATTTCAACTCCGTTCCCATCCAGTCGAAGACTTTTGGGAAAACGAATCCCGAGAACCGGCTGAACAACTGGGGCTACTCCGTCGGCGGCCCTGTGTACATTCCGAAGATCTATCACGGCCGCAACAAGACATTCTTCTTCACCAACTTCGAGAAGACCAATACCGTGAACCTGCCCTTCAACGGCTACGCCACTCTGCCCACCACGGCGCAGAAGAACGGCGATTTTTCCTGCCTTCTGAATCCAGCCTGTACCGGAAACCCCAATTCAGGATCCGTAATCGGGACCGATGCCGCGGGACGCCCCATTATCTTCGGCCAGATTTACAATCCGCACTCGACCACCCAGGCCGCGGACGGCACGTATGTGCGCAATCCGTTCCCCGGCAACATCATTCCGCAGTCCGCCTTCGATCCGGTTGCGGCTAATGTGCTCGCGCTCGGCATACGCACCCCCGATTTCGATAACAAGCTCTACAACAACACCCAGAAGCTGGGGACGTGCTGCCCCTTCTTCCGGCTGCACACCGTGGGGCTGAAAATCGATCACCGCATCAACGACAAGAATCAGATCTCGGGTTATTACAACCAGAGCTATCGCTTCCGCAATAACCACAGCTGCGGTGGCGGAGTTCACGGCGCGTACCTGCCTGTTCCCGGCGATCCGACCACGTGCATCAAGGATCAGGAGACGCCTGGGAATATGGGCCGGCTGTCGTTGACCACCACATTCAGTTCTACGCTGGTGAACCGCGTGGCCGGCGGCGTGAACCGGTTCCTGAACATCAACGGCATACCGACACAGAGCGTGGAAGGCGGATACGGCGCGAAGATCGGTCTGACCGGGCTTGCGCCGTCAGCGGCATTCCCGGTCATGAAGTTCTCCGGAAATAACTACCAGGGTGGGACCATCGATCCGTTCGGATTCGGAACGGAAGACTACAGCCCGAATGGCAGTTACATCTATCAGGATGACCTGACCTGGATCCACGGCAAGCATACGTTCCGCTTCGGCTACGATTACCGCAGGTACGTCTACAACGACCGCACCGCGAACAGCCCGGGAACTTTCAACTTCAGCCCGCTCCAAACGGACCTGCCCGGATTCTCGAAGCAAACCGGAGATGCATTCGCCAGCTTCCTCCTGGGCGCGGTCAACAGCGCGAGCCAGAATATCGTCGGTTACAGCAGCGGCTTCCGCCAGCCGGAGCATGCTCTCTACGTCACCGACGACTGGAAGATAACTCCAAAGCTCACGGTCAACGCGGGACTCCGCTGGGAGATCATCCCGCCGCTGTACGAAGTCACGAATCGCATGTCGGAGGTTTCACTCAGCGTCCCCGATCCGAACGCCGGAGGCCGTCCCGGCGCGCTGATCTTCGGTGGTCCATTCAACGATACTTACTGGAAGGAAATCGGCCCGCGCTTTGGCGTCGCCTATCGTCTTTCCGACAAGATCGTCCTGCGCGGCGGCTACGCCATGACCAACACGCCGCCCATCGCCAACAGCTTCGGCTACAACTTCAACTTCGGCTTCAGCACCTCTGTCCCGGTGCACGCCAAGGCATTCCCGAATAACCCCGCGATGTACCTGAGCGATCCGTTCCCCGGCTTCACCGGAACGCTGCCGAACACCGATCCTTCCTCGGCCGAAGGCAACCAGGTGTACACCACGGCTCGTGACGCCAACCGTCCCGGTTACGTGCAGAACTGGAACTTCACGATTCAGTATCAGCTGCCGGCGCAAACCGTACTGGAAGTCGCCTACATCGGCAACAAAGGCACGCGCCTCTGGGGCGGAGCGCCCGGCTCGGGTGGGTTTACCGAACTCGATGCCCTGCCCTCCAGGCTGCTGGCTCTGGGCGATGTTCTCAACGATCCGGCCTCCGCGCATCCGAGTGTGATTCCTTACGCCGGTTTCGACGACAGCCAGACCGTTTCCCAGGCGCTGCTGCCCTATCCGCAGTACACCGGGGTTGAGGAAGTGTTCCCTTACAACACCAACTCGAATTACAACGCCTTCCAGGTCACTGTAACCCGGCACCTGACTGCTGGTCTCGGCTTCCTGGCAGGTTACACCTGGTCCAAGGCCATCGGCTATGTCGACCAGAACGGCGCAGCGTCCTACTACACCGTCGCTCAGGACTACTTCAATCGCGGCCTGGAGCGCTCGGTAACTTCATTCAACCTGCCCCAGAGCTTCAAGCTGACCTGGGTCTATGACACTCCGTTCGGCAAGGGCCGGCGCTGGAATCTGCACTGGGCCAATCCGGTGCTGGGCGGCTGGCAGCTCTCCGCCATTCACAACTATTCC
>DASRCB010000253.1:0-8768 GCA_035653295.1 Bryobacteraceae bacterium | reverse complement strand
GGCTGAGCAGATTGTTCGATTCGTTGTTCGTTGCGTAGTTTGCAACCGCTGGGCGTCTTAATCGGCGCTAAACGGGGCTCCTCTCCGGATCGGTACCGCAAGGGATAACGATGCGCATCCAATTAAACGACGAGGACAGCGCACAGGCAGTGAGCTGTAGTCCGGACATCACGTTCCGGGGTGCGGCGAGTGCGTTGAATTGTGGTCCACCGGGCGTCGCGTTCTAACAACAAAGCGTCCGGTCAATCAGTGACGACGATAGAGCAGCCGGGTCCGGCCCGCGCCGCAAACGGCGCGGGCCCGGGCCTGCAACCCCAAAACTTTAAGTATCAGTGTCTCTTCTCTTGTGGTGCGAGCCTTTGGCTTGCACCTTACTTCGGCTGCCAGCGAATAATCGGCTTCCGCGCCGCGCCAACCTCATCAACCCGGCTGGTCCGCGTCGTGTGCGGAGCATTCCGCACCAGATCCGGATCCGCCTCCACTTCCCGCGCGATGGACTTCATCGCATCGATAAACAAGTCCAGCTCCTGCTTCGATTCCGTCTCCGTCGGCTCAATCATGAGCGCTCCGTGCACGATCAGCGGAAAGCTCACCGTGTACGGATGGAAACCGTAATCGATCAGGCGCTTGGCGATGTCCCCGGTGCGGACCCCGTGCTTCGCCTGCACGTCATCGCTGAAGACGACCTCGTGCATGTTGGCCGACTTGTAGGGCAGCTCGTAATCGCCCTCCAGCGCTTTCCGAATGTAGGTTGCGTTCAGCACCGCGTCCATCGTCGCGTTGCGCAGTCCCGGACTGCCATGGGCCATGATGTACGCCAGGGCGCGAATGAGCACCCCGTAATTGCCGTAGAAAGCGCGCACGCGCCCGACCGAATCGGGCAGATCGTAGTTCCACGCCCAGCGCCCGTCCACGCTCTTCAGCCGCGGACCCGGCAGGAACGGCGCCAGATGCTTTTTCACCGCTACCGCGCCCGAGCCCGGTCCGCCTCCGCCGTGCGGCGTGGAAAACGTCTTGTGCAGGTTCAGGTGCATGACGTCGACGCCGAAATCGCCCGGCCGCGCGATGCCCACCAGCGCGTTCATGTTGGCCCCGTCCATGTACAGCATCGCGCCTTTGGCGTGCAGCACTTCGGCCACGCGGACAATGTGGTTCTCGAAGATGCCCAGCGTGTTCGGGTTGGTGACCATCAGCGCGGCCACATCCTCGTTGACCACCCGCGCCAGCGCTTCCACATCCACGGTCCCCTCGGCGTTCGAACGCACGTTCTCCACCGCGTAACCGACCATCGCCGCGGTCGCCGGATTGGTCCCGTGCGCCGAATCGGGAACCAGCACCTTCTTCCGCGGGTTGCCCCGCTGCTCCAGCAGCGCGCGAGTCAGCAGAATGCCGGTGAGTTCGCCGTGCGCGCCCGCCGCCGGCTGCAGCGTCACCGCGTCCATGCCCGTGATTTCCGCCAGCGCCGCCTCGAGGCGCGCGATCACTTCCATGGCCCCCTGCGACAGCGCCTCCGGCTGATATGGATGCGCCCACGCCAGCCCTTCCGTCCGCGCCACAAGTTCGTTTACGCGCGGGTTGTATTTCATGGTGCAGGAGCCCAGCGGATACAGCCCGAGGTCGATGGCGTAGTTGTACGTCGAGAGCCGGCTGAAATGGCGGATCGCCTCCACCTCGCTCACTTCGGGGAAGTTCTCGATTTCCGTGCGTACGTTCTCGCTGCCCAGCAAACCTGCCGCGTCCACCGCCGGCACATCCAGCTCCGGAAGCTGGTAGCCGCGCTTGCCGGGCGAGCTGCGCTCGAAAATGAGCCCCTCGTTCTGGGTAGGGTGGGGTCGAACTTTTCTGATATCGGCGTCGCTCATCGCGCGAATGCCTCCTGGGCCGAGAACACCGAGGCCACCGCATCCATGTGTTCGCGACGGCTCATCTCCGTCGCGCACAGCAGCATCGAATCGCTCAGCTCCGGATACCAGCGCCCCAGAGGAATCCCGCCGATAATCTTCTTATCAAGCAGCGCCGCGTTGATCTGCTCCGGCGTTTGGCCGTCGGCTCGCGCGACGAACTCGTTAAAGTACGGGCCGCTGAAGCGGAGGTCCATTTGCGAACCGAGGTAATGCGCCTTGGCGAGGTTCTGCTCCGCCAGTTCGCGCAGGCCCTGCCTGCCGTAGACGGTCATGAACACGGTAGCCATCAGCGCCAGCAGCGCCTGATTGGTGCAGATATTGGAAGTGGCCTTCTCGCGGCGGATGTGCTGCTCGCGCGTGGACAGCGTCAGACAATAAGCGCGATTGCCTCGCGAATCCTTCGTCTCGCCAACGAGCCGCCCGGGCATCTGCCGGATGTATTTCTCGCGCGCTGCGATCACGCCGGCATAGGGGCCGCCGTAGCTGGGCGAAATGGCGAACGATTGCAACTCGCCGGCCACGATATCCGCCTCGCGCGGCGGCGCCAGAAGTCCCAGCGAAACCGCTTCGGTGAAAACATAAATGAGCAGGGCGCCGCGCGCGTGGGCGATTTCCGCCGCCCGGCGCACATCCTCGACAACCCCGAAAAAGTTGGGCGACTGAATGATGACCGCGGCCGTTTTTTCGTCCAGCGCGCGTTCGAGGGCGGCGGCATCGAGCCGCCCCGTCTCCCGGTCGTATTCGAATTCCGCGACGGGGATGCCCTGATGCTTGGTGTACGTCGCGAGCACTTCCCGGTATTCCGGATGAACCGCGCGCGAAACCACGATCCGGTCGCGCCCGGTTATCCGGATGGCCATCATTGCCGCCTCGGGAACCGCTGACGACCCGTCGTACATGGAAGCGTTCGCCACCTCCATTCCGGTGAGCTGACAGATCATCGTCTGGAACTCGAAGATGGTCATCAGCGTGCCCTGCGAGATCTCCGCCTGGTAGGGCGTGTACGAGGTCAGAAATTCTCCGCGGGAAACCACCGTATCCACCAGCACCGGACGATAGTGGTTGTAAACTCCGCCGCCGAGAAACGATGCGTAACCGTTGGCGTTCAGCGCGGCCTGGCCGCGGAACCACTCGACGATTTCGTACTCCGATTTGCCAGGCTCTATGGCCAGCGGCGCGCGGATGCGCACCTCTTCCGGCAAATGCGAGAAGAGCTCGTCGAGCGAGCTTACGCCGATCGCGGACAGCATCTCGCGGCGTTCGAGATCGGACTTGGGAAGGTATCTCAAAGCGATCCGGGGACGCGCGCGTGAGGTGACACGCGGCGCGCTACTCCTCTCCCGTGTATTTCTGGTAATCTTCGGCGGATAACAGGTCCGACAATTCGTCGGGCGCCGAAAGTGCGATCTTCACCAGCCAACCTCCGCCGTGAGGGTCCTGGTTGAGCTTCTCCGGCGCGTTCGCCAGCGCGTCATTCACCTCCGTCACCTCGCCCGAAACCGGGGCGTAAACGTCGGAGACGGCCTTCACGGACTCCACCGAGCCCATGGTCTTGCCTTTCTCCACTTTCGCCCCGACCTTCGGCAGGTCGACGTAGACGATGTCTCCCAGCTCTTTCTGGGCATGATCCGTAATGCCTACCACGCCCGACGCGCCATTGGCGCGCACCCATTCATGTTCTCTCGTGTACTTCAGGTCCGTGGGATAGCTCATTTCGATCGTTTGTAGAACGGCGTCGGCACGGTCACGGCCTCCACCGGCTGGTTGCGAATGATGATCTGGATCGCCAGGCCTGGCTGCGCCCGGTCGACCGGAAGATAACAAAGCCCAATGTTCTTTCCCAGCGTCGGCGAAGGACCGCCGCTGGTCACCCATCCCGCCGGGGCGCCGTCCACCCAGACCTCGTAACCGTCGCGGGCGATGCCTCGTCCGGTCATCTCGAACCCGGCCAGGCGCCGCGTGACCCCCTTCTGTTTCTGTGCCAGCAGGGCGTCACGGCCGGCGAAGTCGCCTTTGTCGAACTTGACGATCCATGACAGGTCCGCCTCGAGCGGCGTGATGGTGGCGTCGATCTCATGCCCGTAAAGCGCCATTTTCGCTTCGAGGCGCAGCGTATTCCGCGCCCCCAGACCGCAGGGGCGAATGCCGAATTCGCGACCCGCCTCGAGCAGTTCCCCCCAGATCCGGGGGGCCTCCCCGGGCGCGATGTAGATTTCGAATCCGTCCTCGCCGGTGTACCCGGTCCGCGCGATGCGCGCCGCCGTCCCCGCCACTTCACCGTCGGTGAAATGGTAGTAGCGGATACCGGCCAGGTCCACCGCAGTGAGCTTCTGCAGCGTAGCCAACGCTTTGGGGCCCTGAACCGCGAGCTGCGCGTAGCGGTCGCTGGCGAACTGCACGTCCGCGTCCCATCGGTTCATGGCGCGAATGTGATCGTAGTCCTTCTCCTGGTTGGACGCGTTGACGCAGATGAAGTAGTGGTCGTCGGCGACTTTGTGCACCAGAATGTCGTCCACAAAACCACCGTGATCGTACAGCAGACCGGAGTACTGGGCCTGACCCGTCGTCAAACGGTCCGCGGCGTTGGTGCTGACGTAATTCACCGCCGCCAGCGCTTCCGGGCCGCGGACTTCGATTTCACCCATGTGGCTGACGTCGAACAGGCCCACGGCGCGCCGCACCGCGTTGTGCTCCTCGATAATGCCGGAATACTGCACCGGCATGTCCCAGCCGCCGAAATCCACCATACGCGCGCCAAGGCTTCGATGCACAGAATTCAGCGGTGTACATTTCAGCGCCGCGGTGGTCATGGAAGCCAACATTGTACCAAGCGAGGCGCAAGGATGAAGGTCTCGTAATCATTGGCAATCAGAAGCTTAGGCCGCGCTACAGTGATTTACGGACCAGTACGAATAGCCTCAGAAAGCGCCTGGGCGGCGCCCACTCTTTTGTGGATGAGCGATGATTCCGCTCGGCCCGGATCGGCGAGCGAACACGCGCAAAGAGAACGCAGCCGCATGGACACCGTATCGGATTTGACTGTAATTATTACTGGCGGTAACGGTGAAGCGCCAGTAGAATTAAGCAAATACAAGCTGGTATCGGCGTTGCATGACGAACCGTTCAGGGAGAGGAACATGACGAGTGTGAAAGCAACACTTATTCTTGGAGCTGTCGCCGGACTCAGTCTGATGAATTCCGGCTGCCTGGCGACCCGGAAGCACGTGCGCAACCAGATTGCGCCGGTGCAGGCTCAGGTCAACACGGTCCAGAAGCAGACCGCCGACAACAAACAGGCCATCGGCGACCTGGATCGCAACCTTGCAACCACCGACGAAAAGGCGACCCAGGCAGGTCGCGACGCGAAAGCCGCGGCCGAAGCTGCAGCGCGCGCCAACGACGCCGCCACTTCAGCCGGCCAGCGCGCGGATAATGCGCGCCAGCTCGCCGAACAGACCGGTACGCGTCTGGACTCGACCATCAACAACCTCGACAACTATCGGCTCGTCGATACGCAGAAGGTGTACTTCCGCTTCGGCAAGAGCGAGCTGACGGATGAGGGGAAGCAGCAGCTCGATCAAGCGATCTCGCAGCTTGGGAACGTGAAGTCGTACGTGATCGAGATCGAGGGCTTCACGGACCGGACCGGCGGCAAGGCCTATAACCTGGGTCTCAGCCAGCGTCGCGCCGACGCCGTGGAGCGTTACCTGACGCTGCACAATGTGCCTCTCCGGAAAGTGCATGTGGTTGGCATCGGCAGCGAAGACCCCAACGCCGATATGAAGACCCGCGCGGGCCGCAAGGAAGAGCGCCGCGTCGATGTCCGCGTCTATGCGCTGGATATTAACGGCCAGGGCGCGAACACGCCCATGAGCTCCAGCACCGGTCAGCCGATGAACGGCAATGGCGCCGCCGATCGCATGAGCAACACCATGCCGTCGGGCACGGCGACGGGCAATATGCCGGCTTCCACCTCGAACACCACCACGCCGGACAACAACAACATGCCGGCTTCGACGAACAATAACGGGGCCACGGGCACGAATCCGAACATGCCCGCCTCGACAGCGCCGAGCGGCAACCCGGCTCCGACAACCCAACCGTAACTCCCCAAAGTCAGCGCTGACACAAAACGGCCGGACCCGGAACGGGGTCCGGCCGTTTTTTTATCGCCGGGAATTCCTCGTGCGCCGCGCCCGCCCCCGCGAATCAAGGCGTCTCTGCAGCGCCGCTACCGCTGCCTTCAGCTCCTGGTTCTCGCGGTACAACTGCTGAATTGCCGCCAGCGCGACGCCGCTCTCGTCAATGGTCGTAATATGGGTGTCGTCGCTGCCGACGCGGAAAGCGGCGGCAAAGTCCTGGGCCATGGGTCCGATGTGACGCACGCCCTCACCCTCGGTCTTATAACTCCAGTTCGTGATGGGCATGGCGTCGAGCCGGCGCAGCACTTCCGCGCCGCTCACAGCGCGGAAGTCGGTCTTCAGGTTCCGGTCGGAGTTATTGGTCCACACCCCGCCTTTGGTCAGGCGCGCTCCGTTGGACATGACCATGAGATTCGTGGTGTCCCCCGGCACGAGTGACATTACGTTCCCCACATCGGACCGGTAGATATTCAGAACCGGCTGGGCTCCCGGTCCCATGGCGATGTCCCAGTAGCTTGCCGCGCTCCCCACTTTGAACCGAAGGCGGTCGTAGTCGCTGCTGTTATCCTGGTCCAGCTCGAATTGTGGGTTGTTGAGATCCCCGGCGCTGTGCGTCAGCGTCTTGCCTGTGATCCAGGCGCCGTAGCTGGGATTCGAATTCTGGTCGTAGCCTGCTACGGCGTAAATACCATATCCCCCGCCGCCGACCTGACTGCTGTTGCCGCCGTAAGCGTCGATGCCGTCTCCGGCATACTGCGCGTTCGAGCTGCCGCCGATGGCGTGTACTCCCGCTCCTCCATAACTACCGTTGCCGCTTCCGCCGGTAGCCCAGACTCCGACGCCCCCGAAAGTCGAATTGCCGCCGCTGACATCAAGCCCGTCGGCAGCCGCACTGCCAACCGCGATCGTCTGATTCACTGTGAAGATATTCGCCGAGTTGAGCTGCGCCACCTTTGTGACATCCACATTCAGGGTGACCGAGCCGCCTGTTCCGCCGCCGGTCAGATCCGTGCCGGCGTTCACGGCGGTGATGGTTCCATTCGCCGGAACCACGCACGCCCAGCCTGCGCCAGTCGATTGCAGTTCCTGGCCGCTGGCGCAGTTCTGCAGCCCCAGACTCACGCTGCCGCTCGTCCCGCCACCGGCGAGCCCCGCGCCCGCATTCACCGCCGTGATGGTCCCGCCACCGCCTCCCGGAAACGTCTGTCCCGCGGCAAACGTGATCAGTCCGTCGAACTTCGCCGTCCCGTTCACCTCCAGCTTCGCCGCCGGCGCCGTCGTGCCGATGCCGACGTTCCCGTTGGCCAGCACGCGCATGCGCTCGAGGTTGTCGGTATAGAAGCTGATCGGCGCGTTCGCAATCTGCTGGAAGGCCATCATGGTGTCCCCCTGGCCCTGAAAATAAAGGCCGCCGCCGTTGGCCACGCTGCCCGCAATCAGCGAGAAGAGCGCCGAATCGGACAGCAGCCGCAGATTGGCGCGCGAGGCGCTGCCCACGTTCGGATTACGCACCTCGAACACCGTGTCCTGGTTCTGGCTCTTGTACAGATCGAAATCGTAGGAGGGAACTGTCGTGCCCAGCCCGATCTTCGTGCCCGACTGAAACAGCACCGAGTCACCGATATCGGCGCTGTCGGTCCACATCGGGATGTAGCCCGCCGTGCCCGCGCCTCCGACCGTGGATGTGACGCCGATGGTCTCACGCGAGTGCGTTCCGGCCGCCGCCAGGCTCTCTCCGCCGGTCGCGCTCACTGCCTCGCGCGTGACGAACGCCGATGCCGGTTTCCCGCCCAGGGTATCGGCATCCGCCGCTTTCAGCGCGTATGGCGCCGACACCAGCAGCACGCGCGGCTGCTCCACCGCGCCGGTGCTCTGCGGCTGCACGCCGAGCCACAGCGGCTGGCTGGAGGTGAACAGCTCGAGCGGAATACCATTCGCGGTGGCCGCGCCCAGATGGACGGTGTAGCGGCCCTGTTCGTCGGTCTGCACACTTTGCGTTTCCTGCCACAGCGGCGTGCGGCTGGTCGTATCCGCGTAAATGGAAAAGGTCAGCGCCTGCGGACCGGCCAGCGGCTTACCCGCGGTGTCGCGCACTGCGCCATTGAAGTTCACGAGATGGGGAACGCTTACCTGCGCACGAACCCCGGGAACAAACAGAAAGGAAGCGCAGCACATCACACAGTGGCGCAGACGCATCATGGTATCCTCCTCCGCTCGCTGCTCCTCGATCACAATTGGGAACATTGAAGCTGGTGGATAAAGTCTGGCTTGAATTCGCGCGTCTGCATACCACATAAACAGGTGGCGTCATCGAATCTCGTCCGCTTATCGGTCCTGGAGAACGCTTTCGACGGCGGGTTTCGCCTCCTCCACCGGGATACGGTGTTCATTGGCCCACGCATCATGGCGAATGCCGGTGACCTGCCAGGAGACTTCGACGTCCGGCTTATCGGTTCGAATTACGAAGCGGTTCTTCTCGATTTTTCGCGCCACGATCGCCTGCGCGAACACGCCGATCACCGTCAACTGATAGCGGTAATCGCGATTGAGCGCCTCGAAGTAATCGGGGAGCGTGACCGTCGCATACCCCTTGCGGTCAGTAATGACGTTTCCGTTATACACGTTCATCATGTCCGGCGATTCGACGAAGGAGTGATACAGATACTTGTTCTCGGGGTCCAGCGGGTGGTCGATGCGAAACGATCCACCGCCCTTGGACAGC
>DASRCB010000252.1:0-17226 GCA_035653295.1 Bryobacteraceae bacterium | reverse complement strand
GCAGAACAGGCATATCGGTACGCCGCAAAGCTCGAGATTCCAGCAGCAGCAACCCGACATCGAATTGAAACAAATATTAGCCGAAATCGATCCGACTCGGCTCCAGGCGACGGTACAAAAGCTGGTCAGCTTTGGTACGAGGCACACCTCGTCGAGCCAGACGGACCCCTTGCGAGGGATT
This sequence comes from Bryobacteraceae bacterium, assembly GCA_035653295.1. GTDB lineage: Bacteria > Acidobacteriota > Terriglobia > Bryobacterales > Bryobacteraceae > DASRCB01. The sequence continues at coordinate 17,045 of DASRCB010000252.1, read as the reverse complement.
GGCGCCGCGACCGCGTGGGTTGACAGCCAGATGCAGTCGTACGCCGCCGCGTCGGGGGGCAACATGACCGTTCAGGAGCAGACGTTCACACAACCTGTGTCCCCGAAAATTCCGGTTCCGACTTCGATCACCAACGTTATCGCCACGCTTAAGGGGTCGGGTTCGCCCAGCCGGACGTACGTGATTCTCGCTCACCTCGATTCGCGCGCCACGGATGTTTTGGACTTCACCTCCGATGCGCCGGGCGCGGACGATGACGCGTCGGGCGTGGCCGTGGTCCTGGAACTGGCGCGAGTGATGGCGACGCGAGTGCCGAACGCGACCATCCTGTTCGCGACGGTCGCGGGCGAGTCGCAGGGGCTTTACGGGTCTACTTTCATGGCGAACCAACTGAAGGCGGCGGGCGTTGATGTGGAGGGCATGTTCGACATCAACACGGTAGGCAGCAGCACTGCGCAGGACGGCAGCCACGACGCGAGAGAGATCCGGCTGTTCACGGAAGGTGTGCCAACTGCGGCAACACCCGGCGCCATCGACCTGCTCGAGGCCCAAGGCGGCGAGGATGACAGCGTGTCGCGCGAGCTGGGCCGCTTCGCCAAATCGGTTGCCGAAAACAGGCGTACGGACATGGACGATGTGTGGATCATCAGGCGGCGGGACCGGTACCTTCGCGGAGGGGATCAACTCCCGTTCCAGCTCCAGGGATTCCCTGCCGCCAGATATACCGAGCCGAATGAAAACCCCAACCACCTGGATGTGAACGTTCAGGTGGTAAACGGGGTCCAGTTCGGCGACCTGCCGGCATTTTTGGACTACCAATATCTGGCGCGCGTGGCCCGGGTCAGCGCGGCGAGCATTTGGTCGCTCACCCAGGCGCCTGGCACACCGAAGAACCTGACGTTGACGCTGACCAATACGCCCGAAAACACGACGAATCTGAGCTGGGATGCGACAACGGACCCCAATGTTGCGGGGTATGAAGTGGTATGGCGCGACATGGACGATGCTGACTGGACTCACGTCGTCAGCGTCGGCGATGTCACGAGCGCTTCGTTCCCGTTCTTCCCGAAGGACAACTTCATCATCGGTGTGCGCGCGGTTGACGCAAACGGCCACCACAGCCCGGTGGCGTATCCGAGTATTTTTAAATAGGCCGCAACCAGAACACGCTTGCTCATCGCAGAAGGCGGGCTGTGAGCCCGCCGCAGGCCGAGGGCCTGCCCCCCACAAGCTACTTGATGATTTTGTTTTTGCGCTTCAGGTGCGGGCGGCGGGCGCGGATGGCGTCCATGAGCGGATCGGCGGCCGCGGGGGCAGGCGTCGCCGCGTCCGTTGCGGTGGCGCGGCCCTCGGCGTCGAAGCGCTCTACTTCGGCGTCCTCTCCACGCAGGAGGACTCGCTCCTGGTGGCGCTCTTCGAAGCGCTGTTTGGTGAGGCGCAATTCTTCTTTCAGCACCCAGCGCTTTTCGACGACGAGGACCTCCTCGACGACGGGGATGATGGTCGTGTCTCCTTCCTGTCGAACGGGCAGGGGACCGGACACGACCTCATTGCGGACGACGCGCCGCACCTCGACCTTTTCGCGGCGGAGCGGCTGATCGACGATCTCCTCGCGCTCGCGCACGTTTTTATGCACGCGAACTCCGCCGGTGGTAACGCGGCGCACCCCGACGGTGGCTTCCTCGCCGACTACCGGAATTGCCGCGGCTTCGGAGCGATCGCGATCGGGGTCCATGGTCAGCGCTTCCCGGTCATGCGTTCCCAGCCGTAGCGCACGGCGCCGCGAACGCGGTCCCACGCGCTGGTCGGGTTGTTCCGCAGATAGTCGGTGCGGAGATCCTGCTCGGCATCGTCGAAGCTGCGGCCGCGCCAGCGCGGGTCGGAGGCGCTGCGATATCCGTACTCGTACGCGGGACGGTAGTTTTCGTACGGCTCGCCGGACGCGGCGTAGCGCGTATCGTAATCGCGGCGCCAGACGTCGGACTGAGACGCGACATCCTCGCCCTCGGCGCCCGGGATGCGCTCCACTTCGATGCGCTGGTTGCGCACGGTGTCGCGAACGGTTTCCGTCCTCTGAGTGGTTTCTTTGCCGACCACGACTTCCTCGACGACGCGCGCCTGCTTGCGCACGATGGGCTCCTCGGCGGTCTCGAGAACTTCGATGACCTGATCACGGAGCTGTACGTCGGCGGCGTTCGAGGCGGGGCGGTCGACGGGACGGCGCTCCACGTTGACCTTTTCCTCACGCAGAGTGACCTGCTGCTCGACGGGCTGTTCGACAGTGCGCGTATACACGCGCACGCCGCCGCGGCGGATCTCCCGCTTGCCGACCTGGAGTTCTTCGCGGACGACAGGAATGGTCTGGCCGGTTGCGCGTGGCTCGGACGAAAGACCGGCGCGAGATGTATCACGCCCCTCGTCCACGTTCAGTGCGCCATTGTTCTCCATAATGTCGATCGCGCGGTCGCGCTCGGCGCCGTCCGCGTCCACGGCAACGACGCACTGGCCGCGACGGACCGCGTCGGAGTAGTGACGCCGGTCTTCATTCGACTCATCGTGGCCGAACAGAGACTCCAGCCATCCGATGAAACCGCCGGTATGGTGGCGGGGTGCATTGCCGCTGAGAGCGGCGCCACCGCTGGCGGCGTCGGAAGCGAAGTCGGCGGAAGAGCCGACATGAATCCGCGATTTGGGGATGCCCGCATCCGCGAGTTGCCCTACGACAGCATCGGCGGTCTGCGCGTCCGGGAAGATTGCAACGATCGTATTGGTCACCATAGGTTCGCTGACGAGAGGACTAGTATTGCCATGCCGATGTTTCGGTAAACAACCGTTACGATCAGGTGACCGGATTCTCGCGCGCGTGAGAGCCGCGCTCGGCTCGCGCCACTACCTCATTTCCGCTGCGAAGGTGACTCGGGTCTGCGCTGTGTGAGAGCCGACCATGGAGGCTCGAAGCAGCGAGACCCGGCGCTTGCAACGCCGGGTCTCAATCACCTTCGAGCGGAAAGGAGGCCTACCATGCCTCTTCCACGACTGGTCCTGAAGGTAATACTCAGGATCACCGTGAAGCTGGTTACCAGAAAACGGTAGCCGGCAGAACCGCCGCAGTGTAGACCCTGCGGCGGCTCCAGCAACAGGATACACCAGGTTGAGGCGTGAACGATGTGGGATTGCGGCGTATTCCGCGGTGTTCGAAGTACTATCCTGTCGCGGGCCATGGCGGGCTCGGGAGCCCGCCGCAGGCTGGGAGCCTGCCCCACAAAGCGAGGCGGAGAACTTTTGGTGGTCCGCCGCTCTACTCTAGCGTGAAAGAACAGCGTTGTTCGGGTTGCGGGTCGATATACGTTCGCCGTTCGCGCCGGCGTGGTCCGATCGAATGGCTGCTGCTGCAAATGGGGATTGCACCCTGGAGGTGCAGCCGTTGCGGGCGAAGGGAGCTGCACTTTCAGGCACGGCATCGTAGCGGGCATCCGCAGCCGGCTCTGAGCTCCGCTGAATCGCAAGCCCATTCGGCCGTGTGATCTCGTGCTCCATGGCGAAGCGGACGAGCCCGGGAAGATGGTTGATGTTGAGCTTGCGCATCAGGCTGGCGCGATAGGTATCCACCGTTTTGGGGCTGAGGTTCAGGCGAGCGGCAATTTCCTTCGCGCGCACGCCATCCACGAGCAGGGAATACACCTGAAATTCGCGGGTGCTCAGGCAGTCCAGCGGATCGGGCGGCTGTTTCTCTTCGGCCGCCTCATTGCCGAACACCTCAGGCAGCGAGAATGCGGGCGACAGGCAGACACCGCCGTTCATGACCTGCTCCAGACCCAGCAGCACCTCGGCGGAGCTGTCGGACTCGAGCAGGACGCCCCGTGCGCCGGCGCGCAGCGATTCCATGACAACTTTGCGATCGCGCTGCGCGGCCATGATGACGGTGCGGACCGAAGAGCCGGATTCGCGAAGCTCGGCGAGCAGTTCCAGCGCGGAAACGGCCGGAAGGTTGAAATCGATGACTGCCAGATCGGGTGTGGATTCCGCCAGCGCCTGGCGGGCCTGATTGCCGTCAGAGCACTGCGCAACGACGCGGTAGGCGCCCAGTCTTTCGCAAATGGCGGCCAGGCCTTCGCGCAACAGCGTAAAGTCGTCGGCCAGGAGCAATGCGGCCGGTTGTTTGTGTTCGGATGCTTCTGCGAGCACGTTTTCCCTGCTTTCCCGGACGCGCTATGCGCGCGTCCCCTCACCAAAGAGTGGGGATTCCGACTCGGATTTCTGGAAGCAGTTTTCCTGGGGGCGGCTCAGGAAAACCCCGGAAGCCGCTGGCTGCAAGTGACTGGAAACGGGGGGAACTACCGCGAAACGCTGGTCGGCAAAGAGGCGTGAGGGCGCGAAGGAGGCGCGACGGCCTCCCTCGCGGATGGGAAAGGGTCAGGCGAAGCTGCGGACGGCGCTGGCTTCGTCGTCGAACACTTCGAAAACGGTATACAATTTCGTGATCTGCAGCAGGTCTTTGACGCGCTTGCTCAGGCCGAGGAGCTTGAGCTGGCCGCCATGGTTGGTGACGGTGGTAAAACCGGAGACGAGCTCGCCGATTCCGGAGCTGTCGATATAAGATACGTCGCTCAGATTGAGCAACAGTTTTTTATTGCCTTTGGACGCCAGATCGCGAATGGTGTCACGGAACGTGCTGGCCCCTTCGCCCAGCGTGATTCGTCCCGCGGCGTCGATAACGGTCACATCACCTACCTGCCGCGTTGTCAGTTTAACGCTCACCTATAGCCTCCTCGGGTTCATTAGCACAGATTTCGGCCCCGTTCAGTCGCTGGCCAAATACTTTATCATGCGAACCTCGGTGCCGCCGGAGGTCCGCCGCCGCACGTCCAGTTTATCCACGAAGGCCTGCATGAGCAGCAGCCCGCGGCCGGACTGGCGGAGCAGGTTTTCCTCGGAGAGCGGGTCCGGGAGGTTTTCGAACTCGAACCCCTCACCTTCGTCACGAATGACGATGCTCAGATGGTCGGCGGCGCGGGAGACCTGGAGGTGTACCCGCTTGCGGGCGCTGTAGCGGTTCCCATGCACCACCGCATTGACCATGGCCTCGCGCACGGCCATGCCGATCTTGTGCAGGGATTCCTCATCAAAGCCAGCCTCCTCCGCGACCTTCAGGACCGACGTTTCCGCGGCATCGACGCTTTCCAGCGACGATTCGAGCAGCTCGTCCAGGGCGAGGACTTCGCCGCTTGTGTTATCTGCCATAGGCTCGGTTTGGGCCATCGTGGCGGCCAGGACGCACGAATGACCAACCTAAAATAGTCGGGGCTGCAAAGTCAAGCGCGACAGATATTTGGACGATGCCGGCGGCAGGGCGCGATTTGCCGGGTGTGACGGCAGGGAGCGGCTTCAGGGCGGAGCGGCTTACGGTCCGTGTGTCGGGCGCATGATGTAACAGGTTGTAACCCATCTCGGTTCCGTTTCTGGAATGGCGCAATTCACGGCAATTCCGAAATCCGGATTATAACCGCAACATGTACTTGTAAGTTTTTGAAAACATTGTTGTCACGAGCTGGTAACGCGCGTGCATCGCTCCGGACAACTTACACTGCCGCCACCGCTGCGGCCGCGATTTCGGAACCCCGATGAGCGGCATGGTGGCGACGAACCAGAGGAGATATGCTCTTGAGAAAAACTCGTCCGGGGTTGTTGGTCGCAACTCTGACGCTGCTTGGTGGGCAGCTCTTTGCCCAGGTAACCAGCGGCAATATTGTCGGAACCGTTTACGATCCCACTGGGGCAACGGTTCCCAACGCGCCGGTCACAGCGACGAATGAAGCGACTGGCGTTGCAAGCTCGACGACATCGACGTCGACGGGCGAATATCGGATTCCGAACGTGCCGGCCGGCGCCTACACCGTTACAGTGAACGCGGCCGGATTTGCGAAAGCGAAGGTGGCCGACGTACAGGTGCCGCTGAACCAGACGGTGACCGCGAACGTGACCCTGCAGGTGGGGCAGACGGCGACGACGGTTGAAGTGAGCACGGCGGCGGTGGCCATCGACACCAGCACGGCCCAGGTGCAGGAGACCTTCGAGACGAAGCAGATGATGGATCTGCCGACGGCGAGCTCCGGTTCGGGGGTCATCAACCTGTCGCTCCTGAATGCCGGCGTTGCATCCAGCGGGGGGATCGGGCAGGGGACGGGCCCGTCGATCGGCGGGCAGCGCCCGACCAATAACAACTACACGGTTGAGGGCGTGGACATCAACAACAAGAGCGTGACCGGGCCGGTGCTCACGATTCCGAACGACGCGGTGGCGGAATTCACCGTCCTGCAGAACCAGTTCTCGCCGGAATTCGGACACTCTTCGGGCGGCCAGTTCAATCAGGTGGTGAAGAGCGGAACGAACTCTTTCCATGGCGCGCTGTATGAGTACAACGTGAATCGGGATTACCTGGCGGCGGACAATTTGTCAGCGGTGCTGGGCACTCCACTGCATCCGCGCTACGACGATAACCGGTTCGGCGGGAATTTCGGCGGGCCGATCAAGCGCAACAAGCTGTTCTTCTTCGTGAATTACGAGTACGAGCCATTCGGGCAGCTGGGCGGCGCGACGCAGTATTTCGCTCCGACGCAGGAAGGTTACGCCATGCTGGCGGCGATTCCGGGGATCAACCAGACCAACCTGCAGCAGTTGCAGAAATACATGGGCACGGGCGCGACGGCGACGACAGAGGGGCTGCCGCTGACCAGCACCATTCAGGTCGGCCCCGGAAACCGCTCCCTGGGTACGGGCGCGTGGGCGGGCAGCGGCGCAGGGCTGACCACCATTCCGGTGGGCTCCATCTCGGTGGCTGCGCCCAATTTCAGCAACACATCACGCGGCGTGGCCTCGCTGGACTACAACCTGTCGGATAAGGACTCCATCCGCGGGCGCTACATTTTCAACCGCTTTGGCGGGATCGACACCAGCGGGTTCCCGGCGGAGTTCTACACCACAATTCCGTCGAACGCGTACGTGGTGGAGATTTCCGAATACCACACGTTCAGCCCGGCGGTGACGAACGAGCTGCGGCTGGGCTACAACCGGCTGAACCAGAACTTCCCGGTTACGGGGCAGAAGTTCCCGGGCCTGGACCAGTTTCCGACGCTGGCGATTTACGATCTGAACATCAACAACTGGGGCCCGGACCCGAACGCGCCGCAATACGGTATCCAGAACACGTGGCAGGGTGCGGACAGCGTCAGCTGGGTGAAAGGGAACCACAGCCTGAAGTTCGGGTTTGACGGGTGGCGATCGATTTCGCCGCAGAACTTCCTGCAGCGCTCGCGCGGCGATTACGAGTGGACCTATCTTTCCGACTTCCTGTTCGACAACTTTCCGGACGCGGTGGCGCAGCGCTCGGTGGGAACGGGCGTTTATTCGGGCGACCAGTATCTGCTGGGCTGGTTCGGGAACGATTCGTGGAAGATCCGTCCCAACCTGACCATCAACATTGGCGTTCGCTACGAGTACCTGACCGTGCCGTATACCGAGACGCTGCAGAAGCTCAATGCGGCGGCCAGCACTCCGGGGCTGATCACCTTCGGCAATCCGAAAACGCAGAAGAATGCATGGATGCCGCGCGTGGGCATCGCGTGGTCGCCGGGCACCACCGGGAAGACGTCGATTCGCGCGGGCTTCGGGCGGAACTACGACATCCTGTACGACAATCTGGGCATCCTGAGCGAGCCTCCGGTGTTTAACAGCACGATTGACGTCACCGGCCAGAGCGGAACCGGGTTCCTGGCCAATGGCGGAATTATCGGGGCGTACACGCCGCCGACGGATCCGGCGACGCTGCGCGCCAACACCGCGTCGTTCGTTCCGGACCAGAGGCGGCCGGAGTCGCTGCAGTGGAACTTCGGCGTGCAGCACGTGTTCGGTGAGAACTACACCTTCGAGAGCCGTTATCTGGGCAGCCGGGGTATTGACCTGCCGATGCAGGACCGTATCAATATTCAGGCGGTGGTGAACAAGTCAAATCAGCTACCGACCTATTTGACCGCTCCGAGCCAGGCGACGCTGGATTCGCTGCCGAATACGCTGAGCAAGCTGGAGACGGCGTTTAACAACGGCGGATACCTGCTGCAGCCTTACCTCGATTACGGCTACTACAGCCCGATCGTTGGTTTCATGCCGGTAGGCAACTCCACGTATCACGGCTGGGCCAACCAGCTGACGCGCCGCTTCGCGAGCGGTCTGCAGTTCGTGGGTGCGTACACCTGGAGCCATAACATCGACGATTCGACGGCGACGGCGTTCACCACCGTGCTGACGCCGCGGCGGCCGGAGGACTTCCAGAACCTCAAGCTGGATCGCGCCAGTTCCGGGCTGGATCACCGGCAGCGCTTCACGTTCGAGATGATCTACGATGTGCCGTTCTTCAAGAACAGCAACTGGTTCATGAAGAACATCGTCGGCAACTGGGAGATCGCGCCGGTGTACACGTATCAGACCGGAACGCTGGTGACGGTTCAGAGCGGGACCGACTCGAATTTGAATACGGACTCGGCGACGGACCGCACGATCATAAACCCGTCCGGAAGCCCGTACCTGGGCTCGAACGTTACGTCGCTGAAGAACAGCAATGGCGACGTGGTGGCGTATCTCGCGACCAATCCCAACGCCATGTACATTAAAGCCGGCCTCGGCACGCTTCCGAACGCCGCTCGCGATACGATGCACCTGAATCCGATTAACGACATCGACGCGACGGCGGCGAAGCGGTTCAACGTCACGGAGCGATTCGCGCTGGAGTTTTCGGCGCGCGTCGGCAACGTGCTGAACCATCCGCAGTACGTGGGTGGCTTTATCAACGACGTCGCCCCGCTGGGGTTCACCGGCGGACTGCAGCGCCAGGTGATGGAGCCGCAGGCGACTATCTTCCATCAGCCCAGCCAGGCATTCTCGAGCAACCCACGAGGTATGGCGCTGGCTCTGAAACTGACCTTCTGACAAACCCTGTCAAGGCGGTTGTGAAGGATAAGAGGGGAGCGGAAGCGCTCCCCTTTTTCATTCCGCTAATAGTACGAACTCTCACAATGTAAGAGATGTCACTGCAACCTGAACGCCTCCGGAGTACGGTTTCCCGTAGCGCCGATATCTAACGGATACCGAAAACCAGAATCTAACCCGTCGTTACCTTTTCCTAACGCTACATGTAGTTGAGCCGACAAGGCGCAGGTTTTGGCAGCCAACCTGCTACGGCAACGCCCAACCGCTCATGCGTTATTCCGGGTTATGCGCCCAGGGCTATACCGAGCCGAGTCGCGCGCGACGAGCATATCCCGCAATGGCGGCGTTATACAACGCAGCAAATGCAACGTTTCCGAGGGGACAGGGGATTCTATGAACAAGACATTTCGAGCCATGCGGCTGCCGCTGGCGCTGGCCGCCGCTGTGTTACTCGCTTCGATGCTGTTCTCCCAGGCCATGGACAGCATTGTCGTCGGCACGGTGAAGGACACGTCCGGAGCCATTTTGGCGGGCGCAGTAGTGACCGCCACGAACCGTAATACGGGCGTGAAATACACGACCACCAGCAACCAGGACGGGGACTACCGTTTGAACAACGTCCCGGTGGGGTCCTACAACGTATCGGCGACTTCACCAGGCTTTGCTACGGCGACGGTGGAGGACGTACAACTGGAGCTGAACCACACGGCGAACGTAAACCTGACCCTGAACGTCGGGTCGGTTAGTTCGACGGTTGAAGTGACCGCCGCGGCGGCGATGATCGACACATCGACGGCGCAGTTGCAGACGACGTTCAACACCAAGGACGCCGAGGATCTGGGCATCGCCGCGAATTCGAAGGTGGTCAACGGCTCCGGCATCTGGAACCTCAGCCTGCTGGGCGCGGGCGTGGCGTCGTCGGGCGGGGTCGGGCAGGGCACCGGACCGAGCATTGCCGGGCAGCGTCCCGAGAACAACACCTTCAACGTGGACGGCGTGGTGAATGACAACCACTACGTCACCGGTCCGCAGGTCACGATTCCGAACGATGCGGTAGCGGAGTTCACGCTGCTGCAGAATCAGTTCAGTCCCGAATTCGGCGGAGCGTCGGGCGGAGTCTTCAACGTGCTGGTGAAGTCCGGCACGAATTCGGTGCACGGCTCGGTTTACGAGTACATGCAGAACCGCGACCTGAACGCGCTGGACCAGCAGCAGCGGCAGGCAGGCCTGACGTCGCAGCCGCGCTATGACAACAATCGTCTGGGCGGCACGGTTGGCGGGCCGATCATCAAGGACAAGCTCTTCTACTTCGGACTGTATGAGTACAATCCGATCGGCCAGGCGTCGGTTCCGGCGGGAACGGTTTATGCGCCGACCAGCGCGGGTCTCAGTGCGCTGGGGAACCTGCCGGGGGTCAGTTCGACGAATCTCGGCGTATTCAAGCAGTACGTGCCCACGGCGGGATCGCAGAGCGGCACGATCAGCGTCGGGGGTCAGAACATTCCCATCGGCCCGCTGACGTTCGCCTCACCGAACTATTTCAACAGCTACAACGCCGTGGTCGCGATCGATTACAACATGAGCAGCAAGGACCAGATCCGCGGCCGTTATTACTACAACAACAGCCAGGGACTGGACAATGTTGCGAACCTGCCGGTCTTTTTCGAGCCGTTGCCGAATCTCAACAAGAGCGTTTCCGTGTCGGAGTTTCATAACTTCTCCGCGACGCTGGAAAACGAGCTGCGGGCTTCTTACAGCCGCAACAATCAGAACATCACCGCGGGCAACTTCAAGTTCCCGGGTCTGGATGCATTCCCGAACCTCTCGATTGACGACCTGAACCTGCAGATTGGGCCCGATCCCAACACGCCGTCCGGCTCGATCGAGAACCTGTCGACGTTACAGGACAACGTGACGAAGTCGTGGGGCCGGCACACGTTCAAGTTTGGCTATTCCGCGACCGACGTTATCCTGGCGGGCTTCTTCGTGCAGCGCGCCCGCGGCGATTACGATTACGCGACGCTGGAGCAGTATCTTCTCGATCAGATGCCGACAGGCGGGAATATCAGTGGCGTGTCGGGCGAACGCACGACGGGTAACGCGAACGTCCCGTTTGGCTTCTTCCAGCAGGCCTCGTATTTCAACGACGACTTCCGTGTAAAGCAGAATCTCACTTTGAACCTCGGCGTGCGCTATGAGTTCGTGCAGGTGCCGGTAGGAACGCGTTATCAGGCAGCGAGCGCGCTGGCCGACGTGCCGGGCGTGATCACGTTCCGTGAACCGAATACTGGCAAGAACGACTGGTCGCCGCGCGTCGGATTCGCGTGGTCGCCCGGCAGCAGCCAGAAGTGGTCGGTTCGCGGCGGCTTCGCGCGCTCTTTCGACAACACGTATATCAATCTGAACCAGAACGCGTCGCCGCCGTTCTTCGCTACGACGCTGGACTGCCCGGCGGAATGCGTTGCGACGGGCTTTCTCGCGGGCGGCGGTCTGAAGAGCACCGGGTCGGGCGGCGGTTGGACGACGGTGGAAGATGCCCGCGCAGCAGTTGCTTCGTATGCTTTCGATCAGACGAAGCGCCCTTACGCGCTTACGGGGACGATTGGCGTGCAGCGCTTGCTGGGGAACGACTATACGGTCGAGGCACGGTACGTGTATACGAAGGGCGTGCACCTCTGGAATCAGACGCGGCTGAACATTCTTTCCCGGGTCAGCCCAACCGATTTCCTGCCAACTTACTTGAGCATGCCATCCGCCGATACGATTGCCGGACTTAAGACGTTTCTCGGCCATCCAGCAGACCCTGCAAACAACATACCCGCAACAGGTCTGTATGCAAACACAAGTAACTACCTGGCGCAGTATGGGTTCCCCAATAACATCACGGGCTATCATCCGTGGGGGAACTCCAGGTACAACGGTCTGGCGCTGCAGATGAACAAGCGCTATTCGCACAACTTCCAGTACATCGCCGCCTTCACGTGGAGCCACGCTCAGGACGATTCCACCGCGACGAACTTCTCGACCATTCTGTCGCCGCGCCGCGCGCAGGACTTCCAGAATCTGCGGGCGGAGTGGGCGAATTCGGCGCTCGATCGCCGCTATCGTTTCACCTTTACGCCGCTTTACGACATCCGGCCGTTCGAGGGGAGCAGCAACTGGTTCCTGAAGAATATTGTCGGGAACTGGAACTTCGGCATGACTTACACGTACCAATCGCCGGAGTACGCGACCGTTCAGAGCGGTGTGGATTCGAACCTGAACGGTGATTCCGCCGGCGATCGAGCGATCATCAACCCCGCGGGCAGCGCGAACATCGGCAGTGGCGTTACCGCGATCAAGAATGGCAACGGAGATATTGTGGGTTACCTGGCCAATAATCCGAACGCGCGATACATCGTTGCCGGCAAGGGAGCTCGATCCAATGGCGGGCGCAACACGCTGCCGTTCGATCCGGAGAATAACATCGACGCGTCGCTCTATAAGAAGATCAACATCACAGAGCGTTTCGCTTTCCAGTTTGGCGCGCAGGCGTTCAATCTGTTCAATCACCCGCAGTTCACGGGCGGTTATCTTTCGGATGTGTCGCCGTACTCGACTGCCGCGGTGCCTCGTAATCCGCTGATTCCGAGCAACGCCGACTTCGGCAAGTATGACCTGTACTTCCCCAGCAATTCGCGGGGGATGCAGCTGGTAGCGAAGTTCACGTTCTGAAGACTGAGTGAATATTCGGCAGGGCGGCCTTTTATCGGGCCGTTCCTGCCGAATGCCTTCCTGAAGATCCCGCCACTTTCGCAACCGCTTCCACTGCCCTTTCGCAATCCTGCCGGGTGACGTCGTAGTGCGTGACCGCGCGCAGGCTGGTCGCGTTGACACCGTTGATGAGCACGCCGTGCTCCTTCAGACGGTCGCTGAAGTCCGCGGGCGTCAAGCCGGTGGTGGAGATGTCAAAGATCACGATGTTCGTCTGGACGCGCTCGGGATCGAGGCTGACGCCCGGGATGCGGGCGAGCTCGGCGGCGGTCCAGCGGGCGTTGGCGTGGTCCTCATGCAGCCGCGGCGGGGTGTCCTCCAGGGCGACGATCCCGGCTGCGGCGAGGATGCCGGCCTGGCGCATCCCGCCGCCCAGGCGCTTGCGGTAGAGCCGAGCCTGCGCGATATCGGCGGCATCGCCAACGAGCAGCGAGCCCACGGGCGCGCCCAGCGCTTTGGACAGGCAGAACATCACGGTGTCCACGCCGGCGGCAACTTCGCGAACAGGCCGGCCGAGGTATGCCGCCGCGTTGAAGATCCGGGCGCCGTCCATGTGCACCCTGAGGCCGAGGGCGTGCGCTTCTTCGCAGATCTCCTGGACCACGTCGATGGGCATGACCGTTCCGCCGGCCATGTTGTGGGTGTTTTCGATCTCGACGAGCGCGGTGGGCGCGTTGTGCGGGCCGAAGGCGCGGAGAGCCCGGTGGATCGCGCTCCAGCGGAGCACGCCGTCCTCCGCCCAGACCGTGCGCACGAGGCAGCCGGAGAACCAGGCGGTCATGGAGAGTTCCCAGTCGAGGATGTGGGCGCGGGATTCGCAGATGACTTCCTGGCCGTGGCGGGTGTGGAGCTTGATGGCGATGGTATTGGCCATCGTGCCGGAGGGGACGAACAGGGCCGCGTCGCGCCCGAACAATTCCGCCGCGCGCTGTTCCAGGCGGTTTACGGTGGGGTCCTCGTTGTAGACGTCGTCGCCGACTTCGGCTTCGGCCATGGCGCGGCGCATGGCGGGAGTGGGGCGGGTTACCGTGTCGCTGCGGAGATCGATCATTTTATGCATAGCGGGCCTTCGGCCCGCGTGCAGGCCAAAGGCCTGCTCCACAAGCTCATGCGATCAGCTCCGCGAAGACTTCGTTGGAGAGCAGGATGCCCTGGTCGGTGAGGCGCAGGCGGCCCTTGGCTCCTTCCAGGAGGCCGGCCTCGATGAAGCGGTCGAGGGCGGCGCGTTGTTGCGGGGTTGTGGATATGGTCGCGTCGATGCCGTTTGTGAGGCGGAGGCCGACGAAGAAGCGCTCTTCATCGAGGTGCGCTTCCGTCTCTGTGCGCTGCGCGTGGTGGATGTAGCCGGCGGCGGTCTCCGCGTTTTGCCAGCGTTTGGCTCCGTCGAAGGAGTGGGCGTCGGCGCCGAAGCCGAAGTAGGGCTCTAGTTTCCAATATTTCAGGTTGTGCGCCGATTCGAAGCCCGGGCGGGCGAAGTTGGAGATCTCGTACCGATGAATGCCGATTTCACGGAGCCGATCGACGGCGCGTTGGTAGAGGCGGACGATGGTTTCGTCGCTGGGTACGTCGCGCGCGCCGTATCGTTTGCCGTTGAGCAGGATTTCCTGTCCGAGGCGGCTGTCCTCGTCCACTTCGAGCATGTAGACGGAGACGTGCGGCGCGTCCAGGCGCTCTACGCAGTCCAGTGACTCTTCCCAGCTTGCGTCGGTCTGGCCGGGCAGGCCGGCGATCAGGTCGATATTGAAGTTCGTCAGGCGGGCATCGCGCAAGGTTAGGACGTCGGCGGCCACCGTTTCCGCCGTGTGCCGCCGGCCGGTCCGCGACGCCTCGGCGGCGACAAATGACTGCACGCCCAGGCTTACGCGCGTAATGCCGGCTTCGCGCCAGGCTGCGACGTCATTCAGCGTGCCGGGCGCGGCTTCGATCGTGGCTTCGCGCCAGGGGCCGCCGGGAATGCGGTCCAAGCAGGCGCGGAGGGTCTCAATCGGCATCAGGCTGGGAGTGCCGCCGCCGAGGTAGAGCGTATCCGGCGGTTCCGTCCAGGCATGGGCGTTCAGTTCCTGGAGCAGAGCGGCCCCGTACTCCCGCTCCAGTTCTTTCGGCAGGACCCCCGATGCGAAATTGCAGTAGGTGCACTTCTGCGCGCAAAAAGGCCAGGAGATGTAAACGCCGGGCGGCACGCTACAGGTTCACTTCCTTCCCGAGCTGCTGGGTAATCGCGTCCTGAACGAGTTCGGTCAGGGTCGCGCCGGTCTCCGGGAGGATGAAGGTCCCGCGGCACTGATCCCAGTCGAGCTTGTAGCTCTTCGAGCGCGCGGAAACCCAGATCTGGCGGACGGGCGAGTTGGGACTGACCACGAAGCGGGCGGGCTGATCCTCGAACTCGATGGACAGCGCCCCGTTGTTGAAATCAGGCTCAAAATCGGCGTCATCGGCCGCCCGGGACAACAGTTTGTAGAGTTCGGTCAGGGCCTCGTCCGCCCGCTTGTAAAAGTCCTGTTCGTCCATCAAACCTCCATTCTTGCAGATCGGGGCATCTTCGGACGGTAACGGGGCATCTGCTACCTTGGACATTGCTGCATGGAGACTGCCTGCCTCCGCCATACTGACCTTTCCGGCGTCTCCCGGCTTTTTTCCGACCACCAATACGATTACGAGCGGGTTTCGAAGTTTTATTCCGGCTGGCCCGGAGATTTCGAGTCTTACCGTAAAGCCGCCCGTTCTCTGGTTTATCCCGGTGACCGGCGCTCCGAACTGGTTTCGGTGCTGCGGAGGCAAAATGGAGACAACCCGGCGCTGGACGAACTGGCCCGGGAAGGAACCGTCGCGGTCGTCACTGGCCAGCAGGTGGGGCTGTTCTCCGGTCCGGCGTACAGCATCTACAAAGCTCTTACCGCGATTCGGCTGGCGGAGCGGCTGACGGAGCGGGGAATTCGCGCCGTCCCAATCTTCTGGCTGGCGACCGAAGATCACGATTTCGCCGAGGTCAACGACGCGTGGATCTTCGACCAGCGATGCACCCCCATTCATCTCGAATCTCCGCAGAAGGTGGACGGCCACAAGCCGGTGGGCGCGCTGGAGCTCGACGGATTGCCGTACGCCGAGCTGGAGGCGGCGTTTTCGACGCTGCCGTTCGGGGCCGAGGCGGTCAGCATAGCGCACGAATGCTATTGGCCCGGGCGACGCTGGGGCGAGGCGTTCCGGGCAATGCTGGAGAAGCTGCTCGGGCCGCTGCGTATTCTGTTTATCGATCCTCTGGACGCCGAGATTCGTCGTATCGCGGCGCCGCTGTTGGCCGATGCCGCGCGCTCCGCTGATACGCTTGCGACCAGTCTCCTGGCCCGAAACGCGGAGCTGGAGGAAGCCGGATATCACGCGCAGGTCCATTTCGAGCCGGCCACGTCGTTGTTTTTCCTTCTGGACAGCGGTGAGCGAATCACGCTGCGGCGGCAGAACGGCAGCTATGTCGCGCCGGGCCGCCGGTACTCGGGCGAGGAACTGGCCGGTATGGCGGACCGGTTATCTCCGAATGCGCTGCTGCGACCGGTGATGCAGGATTACCTTCTGCCCACCGTGGCGTACGTGGGTGGTCCGGCGGAGCTGGCGTATCTCGCGCAGGCTTCGGTTATTTACGACCAGCTGCTGGAGCGCATGCCGGTGGCGGTGTCGCGCAGTGGGTTCACCATCATTGACGAGCGCGCCAAACGGATCATGACGCGGTATTCGGTATCGCTTGCGGATGTGCTGGCGGGCGCGGATACGGTTCGCCAGCGCATTTCGCACGCCCTGGTGCCTCCCCACGTGCTGCAACAGGCCGAACGCGCGCGGACCACGGCCGAAGCGGCGCTGGGTTCGCTGGAATCGGAGCTGCGCAGCTTCGATCCGACGCTGGCCGATGCGGCGGCCAAGCGCAGAAGCAAAGTCCTTCATCATTTTTCGACGATTCGCGCGAAAACCGAGCGCGAGGCGCTGCGGCGGAACGAGCGCGCCGCGCAGGAGGCCGGTTACCTCAGCAATCTGGTTCTGCCGCACGGGCATTTGCAGGAGCGGTTCTACAGCGGGCTCGCATTGTACGCGCGGTTTGGACCGGAGTTGGTGGGCGAGTTGTACAAGCACGTTCAGCTGGACTGTCCCGACCACCAGGTTGCGTACGTGGGTTGAGGAGTGGTTCGTGATCGTGCAAGCCCAGGGCTTGCACGAGTCGGCTAAAGCCCGACCAGAGGCGGGCTGAGAGCCCGCCGCAGGGCGAGGCCCTGCCCCCCATCGAGCGCTCGGCATTTCAGGAGAATGTCCTGAATCCAAGTGCAAGCCCA
>DASRCB010000251.1:0-9530 GCA_035653295.1 Bryobacteraceae bacterium | reverse complement strand
CCCGACCCCGACCGCTTTGATGTGGCGCGCGGAGACCGACGGCATCTCGCCTTTGGCTGGGCAGCGCACTTCTGTTTCGGCGCCACGCTGGCGCGGCTTGAGGCGCAGGTGGCGTTGGAAACCACCATACGGCGACTGCGTAATATTCGACTTGAGCCATCTCCACTGCGGTGGAGACACAATCTTGGACTGCGAGGGCTTAGGGCGCTTCCTGTCCGTTTTGGGACGCGATGAAGCGTTTTGCCGACGAATATGCGGCGGCCGAACAGATGAGAAGCAAATAGCGGCCACGGTCTCAGGAGACGAAGGCCAGCGCGGCGCCGCCACACTGGCGAGAGCGGGCACACATCGCCTTCCCAGGTTGTCCGGGCTTGTGCGGGGAAAGCGCTGTCGGACGAGACCATGGGCTGCTGTTTAAGGCTTCGCCAACAGTGTCTCCGTATACTGAAACAACGTTGACACGGCTCAGATCTGCCCGTATAGTTCTGGGAGACTCGCTCAGCGACGAGGCATTGAGAGCCAGTCCAGACAAGGGAGGGTGCAATGGCGCTCTGCGCTCTACGCCGTTATGCATTCGTATATTTGCTGGCAGCCTGCTTCAGCTCCGCTGTCGCACAGATTGGCACCGCGTCCATCACCGGCGTGGTTACAGACAGCACCGGGGCAGCCATCCCCGATCTCGAAATCAGCATCCGCAACATCGATACCGGCGTCGTTCGCACGACACACACTACCAGCAGCGGCGATTACGTCATGTCCGGCCTGCTCCCCGGACACTACACAGTCGCCGCGCAGAAACCGGGCTTTCGCGTCTCCTCCGTCCCGCCGTTTGAGCTTCGCGTAGATCAAACTGCGGCCATCAACCTGACCATGTCCCTCGGTGACGTGAGCCAGTCCGTGGTAGTGAACGCTTCCGCTCCGATGCTCGACACGGACTCCGCCAATGTCGGCCAGGTCATCGATACCGAGCGCGTCCTCGACCTTCCGCTCAACGGCAGAAACTTCCTGGATCTGGCCACCCTTACGCCGGGAGTGACCTTCACCAAAGACCCGAACTACAGTTTCGAGGAGGTCCGTGAAGTTGGCCGGCGCGTGAGTACTCAGTACTCGATCGGCGGCAACCGGGTGCAGGACACCAGCTTCCTGCTGAACGGGGACACCGATACCGAGCCCAACTTCAACACCTTCGCCGTCGTCCCTTCGGTGGATGAGATTCAGGAATTCAAGGTTCAGACCAACTCGTACGACGCTCAGTACGGGCACGGCGCGGACCAGATCAACGCCACCACCCGGACCGGAAACAACAGTTTCCACGGGAGCGCGTTCGATTTTCTGCGCAACTCCGCGCTGGACGCGAAGAACTATTTTGACGACATCCTGAACGGCCCCGGGTCGCCGAAGCCGCCGTTCCGGCGCAACCAGTTCGGCGCCACTGCGGGCTCCAAAATTCTGCGGGACAAGTTCTTCTTCTTTGCCAGCTATGACGGCCTGAGGGACCGCACAAACGCCACCAGCGCCGGGTCCGTTCCGATCGCCTCGGCCCGCACCGGCGATCTTTCGGCCTACGGCGTTCCCATTTACCTGCCGCATACGACCGCGCTCGACTCCAGCGGAAACGTGGTGCAGCTGTTCGCTCCCGGGAACTCCCTTCCGGCGGGCTGTTTCAACCCCAATCCGACCACCAACGTTGCATTCCCCGGAGCGGTGATCCCCTCGCAGTGCATCGATCCGGCAATCGCGAAGTTCCTTGCAACGCCCTATGTTCCCTCGCCGACGAATCCATCTCTGAAAGACAACCTCGTGAGGGTTCTGTCGGTTCCCACGAACTACGACCAGGGCGCCGGACGGCTTGATTACGTTCTGAACTCGAAAATGAATCTCTGGGGCCGCTATTCGAAGGGTGTTGAGGCGGCAACGAGCCCGAGTGTGCTGCCCGGGTCCGGCTCCACGGAGCAGGTCAGCACCGGTATGGCCAGCCTGCATTATCTGTGGGCCATTAGCCCCACGATGACCAACGAAGCCAGAGCCTCATGGCTGCGTTATGTGGATTCGCGCATCGGCGAGCTGGCCTACAAACACAATGTGACTGCCGAAATCGGCATTCCTGGCACTTCGAACCTTCCCCAGGATTTCGGCACGCCGCAATTTCAGAGTGACGATGGATACATCAATCTGGGACAGAACGCGTTCGGCAATCCGCTCAAAAACGCGGACAACATCTTCCAGTATGGAGACGACTGGTCCTGGGCCCACGGGCGCCACCTGATCAAGGCGGGAGCGGAACTGCGGCGCGAGCAACTGAACGTCTTCGCCGACAATGTCCCGCGCGGCTACTTCCAGACTTTCGCATCGGCAACGGGGCCCGTGGTTGTAAATCCGGATGGTTCCACCTCACCCGGCAACGGCGGCCTGAGCGTCGCCTCGTTCCTGATGGGCATCAGTCATAACTCCTCTGTGGCCGTGGGGAACACGAATGTCTACCTGCGCCGATGGACCCAGGCTTATTACGTTCAGGACACGTTTAAAGTTACCCCGCAGCTGACCATCAGCTACGGCCTGCGCTACGACTTCATGCCCTACTGGTACGACACGCGGGACGGCATCCTCAACCTCGATTTCGGGCCTAACGGATCCGTGACCATGGTCCGGCCAGGAACCGGCGATCCGTACCAGGGATTCCCGCCGGTGTTCTTCGACGAAAATCCGAGCTCGCCCTACTATCTGCCGTACGTGCGCGATAACCGGCTGGGACGCTCCCTCGTTTTCCCCGATTACACGAATTTCGGCCCGCGGCTGGGCATTTCCTGGAGCCCCGCGGCCCTGCACGGAAACACAGTGATCCGCGCGGGCGCAGGCATCTTCTATCCACCGCAGATCGGCAATACGTGGTTCGATATGGCCCGCAGCGCACCCCGCTCTCTTCGTGAGAGCAATTCCATCAACTACACCATCGTCGATCAGGTGTTCGCCAACGAGACGAGGACACTGATCCAGCCCAGCGGCGGAAGCTGGGACCCGCATGAGAAAAACGGGCGCGTGCAGGAGTGGAGCCTGACGATTCAGCAGCAACTCGCCACAAATCTCGTTCTCGAAACCGGCTACGTCGGTTCGGCGTCCACGCACCTTCCCGAACTCGTGGACATCAATCAAACCCTTCCACGGTTCAACGGAAACTCAGTCGCACAGCCGGTTCAGTACCTGCCGCGGCAATATCCCGCGCTGGCCTCTTTCTACGGCCACGAGCAGAATGACGTTTCCGCGAACTACAACGCCCTGGAGGCGAAGATCGAGAAGCGCTGGAGCGGCGGATTCTCGTTCCTCACTTCATACACGTGGTCAAAAGGGCTGGACGTCGCCTCCGCAACGCGAACCGGCGGATACAGCCCGGCCACCCCGCATTTATGGGACCGCCGTCTCGATTACGGCATATCGGATTTCAGCATCACTCACAACCTTGCAAACAGCGTGCTTTACGATTTGCCCTTTGGGAAATCGCGCCGCTTCGGAACGAACTGGTCGCGTCCTCTCGACGCGGCCCTCGGCGGCTGGCAGATCGGTGGCATCAATATCATCCACTCCGGGCTGCCCATCTCCTGCCTGGTCGGGAACGATGCTGCCGTGAGCAATGTCAATTTCGAGCAGGATAACTGCAGCGTCACCGGCACGGCCAATCCGAATTCCGGTCCGCACAGCATTTACGAGTGGTGGAACGTCTCGGCGCTGCGCCTGCCCACCAACAGCGAGGTCTTCGGCAACGCGGGCCGGAATATCCTGCGCGGACCCGCCTACTTCTCGCTCGACGCGAACGCCAACAAGAACTTCACCATAACCGAGAACCTGCGCGTTCAGCTTCGCGTCGAGGCGTTTAATATCCTGAATCATCCCGTGCTCGGCATGCCCCTGCCATATCTCGATGCATACTCCACTTTCGATGCTTCCGGCCATCCGGTGGCGGGCGCGCCGAATCCGCTCGGCGGTTTCGGAACCATTACCAACACGGCCATCGACAATCGCCAGGTGCAGTTCGCTCTCAAGGTGATCTGGTAATGTTCGCCACGGGCCACGGAAGTCGCCGTGGCCCTCTGATTCGAGCGGCCGGCGCCCTGTCGCTCATCATCGGTCTGGTTCGCGCCGCGGGGCCGGATGTCTCCCGCATCCGCGTCAACCTCGATCGTCCGCAGGTTCTTCGTATTCCACGGACCATCTACGGCACGTTCCTCGAGCACATTGGGCGCTCCATCTTCGGCGGTCTCTCCGCTCAGCTTCTCGATAACCCGAGCCTCGAGCACTACCCGGCGCGGCCCGCTGTTGTCGACAGGCAGTTTTCAGGCGCCGCCTTCCGCGAATCGACATCGCTGAACCTGCCCCTTCCATGGCTTCCTCTGCGCCATGCCGGCCGCCGTTACGAATCGCGATCCGGCCACGCAGTTAACTCCGAGTCGTACCTCTATGTGATGGGCCTTCCATCACGGGAAGTTGGCATCCGGCAGACCGTATACCTGCCCACCGAGCGCCAGTTGAAGTACACAGGTTCGCTATTCGCCCTCGCTGCCGAGGGCGCGGTCGGGTTGACTGCTGCCTTTCGTCGCCGCGACAAGCCTGACGATGTGCTCGCCTCCACGCGGCTCGATGTGCCCGGCGACGGCAAGTGGCACGAATGTTCGTTTCGCCTCGAAATGCCGGCCGGAGCGGTGGCGCCTCTCGACCCGGTTGATTTCGCCGTCGCCGTGGATGACGGGGGCCGTATCTCGCTTGACGAGATCCGCCTCTATCCCGCCGATGCAGTTGACACGCTCGATCCGGAGGTGGTTCGCCTCGCCGCCGAACTGAACACCCCGTTGTTGCGGTACGGCGGCAACTTCAGCAGCGGCTATCACTGGGAGGACGGTGTCGGTCCTTTGGACAAACGCCCGGTAAGGATGAACGAGGCCTGGGGCATACCCGAATACAACGAATTTGGCACGCACGAGTTCATGGACTTCTGCGAGCGGATCGGCGCGCTGCCGCAGATCTGTCTGAACCTCGGCAGCGGCAGCCCGGAGGAAGCCCGCGACTGGGTGGAATACTGCCAGGGCCCTCCGAACAGCCCTCAGGGGCGGCGCCGTGGCGCGAACGGACACGCCGCGCCATGGGCCATCGGCGCCTGGGAAATGGGCAACGAGTTGTACGACGACACTCAGCTTGGATGGTACACGCCTTCTGGCTACGCAGCGCGGTATCTCACCTTCTTTCGAGCAATCGAGCCCGCCGTTGGCCCGAATACGCCGATTCTCGCCACTGGCGCGGAACTGAACGGCCCCCGCGAATGGAACCACGACCTGCTGAAGTTGGACGGCGGGCAGTTGAGCTTCGTGACCACACACCTTGTCGCCGATCTCGAGGAAGTGAAGGATCGCTCCGCGGACCGTAGCCGCGTCATTGCCGCGGATCTCGCGTTGCCCGTCGGAGTAGGCCGCCGCGTCGAGGAATTCCGGCGTCAGTTTGACTCCTTTCCAGATACGCGCGGCCGCGTGCGCCTGGCATGGAGCGAGTGGTTGTTCCGCTCGCCTGCGGGATCAGGGCTTCCGAATTATGACAACATGGGCGGTGCGGTGATCGCCGCCGGCTGGTTCAATATGCTGGCCCGGCATGCTGACTTCATTCCCGTGGCCAATATGACCGGGCTGATGGAGTTCGGCGGCATCCATAAAGATCGTGGACGCGTCTGGGTCACGCCGCAATACTGGGTTCTCTATCTGTATTCACACTATGCCGGTGATGTTGCGCTCGACACCACGGCTGTAACCGAAACCTATGAGGTGCACGGCGGCCAGGTGTTCGCACCCGAAATAGCGGACGTCCCTTTTCTCGATGTCCTCGGAACAAAGAACTCCAGGACTGGCGAGATATCGCTCTTTGTTGTGAACCGCCATATCGACCAACCACGGGCCGGTGAGATTACCCTTAGCGGCTTTCATCCCGCGCGCGTGCGAGTCGCTGCGCTCACTGCCGCGTCGCTGCTGGCCGGTAACGACGCGGAACATCCAAACGCGGTCCGGCCCGCGGAATCTGAGGAGATGCTTCAGGGCTCCACGCTCAGACACGTGTTTCCGCCCGTCTCGTTAACCGTGCTCCGGTTTGCAACCCACGAGGGGGAGCAGCATGCGCGGCCTTAACCCGCACACTGCTCTGGCGCTGCTGCTTGCCGCTGGCGCGTGTGCGACAGCGTTCGAACCTGCCCGGCGCGCCGCCTCTGATTACGACACGCTTCGTCGCTCCTTCGAAAAACCTCCCGCCGACTGCCGCATTCTGATGCGCTGGTGGTGGTTCGGCCCCGCGGTTACCGAACGCGAATTGGAATCGGAGATGGAAAGCATGCGGCAGGCCGGCATCGGTGGCTTTGAAATTCAGCCCGTGTACCCGCTCTCACTCGATGACCCTCAGCGAAACATCAAAAACCTGCCCTACCTTTCGGCCGAGTTTCTGAATCGCCTGCGATTTGTTTCAGAACGCGCGCGCAGCCTGGGAGTGCGCGTGGACCTCACGCTCGGCAGCGGCTGGCCCTTTGGCGGCCCGAACACGTCGGTGGCGCAGGCCGCCGGAAAGTTGCGCATTGTCCGCGTGCCCCTGAGCACAGACACGCGCTTTGCGCTCACGCCCTCCATAGCAACCGGAGAAGCGCCCATCGCGGCGTTTCTGGTACGGCATCGCGATGGCGGTTCGCGGCGCATCGACTGGCCCGATACTCCGCGAATTCCCCAGCCCGACGGCGCCGAACCCGGCGATCTGGCGGTGTTCTTTATTTCCAGCCGCACGGGCCAGCAGGTGAAGCGCGCGGCCCTGGGAGCCGAGGGCTTCGTGCTGGATCATTATGATCGCGCTGCCGTTGAGCATCACCTCGAAACAGTCGGCGATCGCCTGCTGAGCGCGTTCGGCGCCAACCCGCCATGGTCCGTGTTCAGCGACAGCCTCGAGGTCTACGGCTCCGACTGGACAATGCGTTTGCCCGAGGAGTTCCGCCGCCGGCGAGGCTACGACCTGATTCCCCATCTTCCCGACCTCTTGTCAACGTCACCGGGAACCGCTGCCGTACGGCACGACTGGGCCCGCACCCTGAGCGAACTGGCGGAAGAGAACTTCGTCGTTCCCGTCGAGCGCTGGGCTACCGCGCACCATACCCGGTTTCGCTCGCAGACGTATGGAGCGCCGCCCGTGATCCTGTCGAGCAACGCGGTGGTCGATCTGCCCGAGGGCGAAGACTCCCCTCATTGGCGTTCGTTCAGCGTCGCGCGCTGGGCCTCCTCAGCCGGCCACCTCTACAGCAGGAACGTGATTTCGGCGGAAACATGGACCTGGCTGCACACCGTGCCGTTTTCGGCAACGCCGCTCGATACGAAAGCCGAGGCGGACCGGGGATTCCTTCAGGGTGTGAATCAGTTTGTCGGGCACGGCTGGCCGTATTCGCCGCCCTCGGCGGGCGAGCCGGGCTGGTCATTATATGCGGCCGCGGCTCTCAACGCGCACAACCCCTGGTGGGGAGTCATGCCGGACCTCACGCAATACCTTCAGCGGGTCAGCTTTCTTCTCCGTCAGGGCCACCCGGTCAACGACGTGGGCCTTTACCTGCCTACCGACGACGCCTGGGCGGCGTTCAAGCCGGGGCAGGACTCGGTCAACACACTGATGGAATCGATGCCCGTCAGCCGCATGATTCCCCGCATCCTTGATGCCGGTTACAACGTCGATTTCGTGGATGACCGCACGCTCGCCCTCGCGGCGACCCGGTATCGCGCGATCGTTCTCCCATCGATCGAGCGGATCCCGCTCGCATCCCTTCGAACGCTGGCGGATTTCGCGCACAAGGGAGGCGTCCTGATGGCGGTTGGGCGCGCCCCTTCCCTTGCGCCCGGCATGAGGGAAGCCGGTGACGCCAGCGCTATCGCCGCGATGTCCACCGCACTTTTTCACGCGGCCGGACACGACGGGCACTTCGTTGACCGGGAAGGCGACCTTGGGCCTCAATTGAATGCGCTGACGACGCCTGACGTGCGGTTGACAAACGCCGCTCCCGACATCGGGTTCATCCATCGCGCAGCCGCCCGCGAGGACATCTATTTCATTGCGAACACCGGGAACGCGCCAGAACTTGTCCAGGCGGCATTCCGAGTGCATGGAAAGCGAGCGGAGCGGTGGGATCCGTTCACCGGGAAAATTTCGGCGCTCGCCGCGCGTGAGACAGGCCGGGAACAAACGTCGCTTGCGATGCATCTCGCGCCGTATGAATCGGCGGTAGTCGTATTCACGACCGCTTCCGAAGGTCGTCCCTCGGTCACGGAGCAGGAAGGCGCTCCCGAAGCAGTTGACCTTTCGACAGACTGGCGCGTAACCTTCGCAGCGCTGAACCGCACGGTGAACTTCACCGCGCTCCATTCCTGGACCGACGACGCACCCACACGGTATTACTCGGGTCAGGCGGTGTACGAGAAGCAGGTCGACGTTCCTGCAGCGAAGTTGCGAACTGGGCTGAAGTTCTTTTTGAACCTTGGCGAGGGGACGCCGGTGCGCGAAGCCAGACCACAGGAAGAGGGTATGCGAGCGCTCCTGGACGGTCCTGTGCGCGAGTCGGCGGTCGTGTATGTCAATGAACGCTTGGCCGGATATGTTTGGCATCCGCCGTATGAGGTTAACGTGACGGAGTTCCTCCAACCCGGCGCGAACGCGTTCAGGGTCGTGGTTGGAAACCTCGCCATCAACGCGCTGGCCGGAAAGGCGGAGCCCGATTACCGCCTGCTGATGAGCCGGTACGGGATGCGCTTCACGCCTCTGCACATGCCCGCGAAACCGGAACCTTCTGGCCTGCTGGGCTCGGTCGCATTGATCGCACGTTGAACATTCCGCATCAGGCATCAGATAAAGGCAGGTTCGGCTGAACGCCACTGAGACGCGGCCGGCTGTCCTGAACCTGCGCGAAACCCGGGGGCCAGCGCGCTAGCTCCCGCCGCGCCCCTTCGACAGCCGTTCGGCCGAACAGGACGGACAGACCAGCAACGACGGATTCCGCGCAGGTGCGCCAGCAGCAAAACGCTCTCTACTCGCGGGCGTCTGGGGATCTCTTCTTCGCCCAGCGGGCCGCGGCGGCTTTCGCGGCAATCTTCTTGCGCTGCGCCGGTGTGAGCTTCTGAGCGCGCGCGCGACCGCCCACTGTACCCCCTTTACTCGCGAACTCAGTCCGCTCCTCGGCGGTCATTGAGTCCATGCGCTTTTTCCCACCCACACGACCACCAAGCCTTCCCAATGCAACTGCAGCGGGATTTTTGCGCCTCGCCATCGAGGTTCATCTTAACAAGACCGCTTTTGTAATGATGCCCAGTAATGCTTGACAACAGCGGTGCAGTCATGGATAATGGGTTTGACAGTGACGAATCTTGGCGATGGCCGCCAACAGGAAGGAAACGAACTAACCATGTGCCCGAACTGCGGAGAGCAGGCCGTCTTCTTCGAGCGCTTCGCCGTTGCCACCGAATCGCACGGCGAGGCCCATGAAGACGTCT
>DASRCB010000250.1:0-4946 GCA_035653295.1 Bryobacteraceae bacterium | reverse complement strand
ATGTCAACCGCAGCCCAGCACGCAGCCAATATCCGCAACGCGGCCCTCTCCACCGGCCCGCGCACTCCCGAAGGCAAAGCCGCCTCCAGCCGCAATGCCCTCAAGTTCGGGCTCACCTCCAAACAGGTCCTACTGCCTCACGAGGATCCCGCGGAATTCGACGCGCTCGAGTCCACGCTTCTCGACCAGATCCAGCCCGCCGACGATGGCGAGCGTCTGCTCGTCAACGACATCGCCGTCGCCCGCTGGAAGATTCGCCGCATCGAGCTTGCCCGCGCCGCCTGGATGGACTTCGATCTGAGCCGCCGTCGCATGGACGATCGCAATCTCGCCACAGCCTGGACCCTGCTCAGCCCGGAAATTCAGCGATTCGACAAATACGCCGCCGCCGAGCGGCGCGTGGTCGAGAACGCCTGGCGCAAGCTCCGCCTCCTCCAGCAGGAGCGTCGCGATCGCGAGAAAGCCGCGGCCGAAGCCGCCCGCGCCAATCTCCAAAACAAACCCAAACCCACGTCTGCGCATCCTGTGGAGCAGGCCTTTAGCCATCACGATATCGGGATCGATTCCAACCTCCCTGCTGGCCAGAACCCTGCGACTGCGGCAAATCGCAACGGAGCGTAGCCTAACTCAACACACTTCCCCGACGCTGCGCAGCCTGACCCACCTTCGTCGCTTGTTACCGCTGTTACCTGGCCCTTTCTGCAAGCTGTCGTACGTCGTACCACGACTGGCCGCGCGATTGCACGCACCGCGATGCAAAAGTGAAAACTCTCCTCAGAGAAGCAGGGCATCTGGTTCGGCTGGCCACGCTGGGAGCCCTGCTTCTGATTCTTTTCCTGTTGGTCCGCCGCGCCGTGGTCCCGCCCTCCTTCGGAAAGTATGGCCATTACCGCGCCGCCTCGCTCGAAGAGATCGCCGCCCGGCCAGCCTCCTTCGCCGGCCGTGAGGCGTGCGAAGCCTGTCACGACGATATCGCCACCATGAAACGCGAGGCGCGCCATGCCCGCCTCGGCTGCGAAGCCTGTCATGGCGCACTGGCCGCGCACGCCGAGGATCCGTCTTCCAACAAGGCCACCAAACCAGATACAGCGACTCTCTGCGTCCGCTGCCATGAAGCCGATTCCGCCAAACCGAAATGGTTCCCCCAGGTCGTCTCCAGCGAGCACATGGGCGATGTCCCCTGCGGCTCCTGCCATAACCCGCACAAGCCGAAAGTATGAAACCACCACCGAGCAACGACCTGAATCGACGCGACCTGCTGGCCGGGTTCGGCAAGTTCATCATCCTCTCCGGCGCCGCGCGTGTGGCGCTCGAGGCCGCAACCACTGGCGTTCCACCCCCCGACGCCGACAAGTACAAAGCCGCGCAGCACTGGTGGGCCATGACCATCGACGTCGGCCGTTGCATCGGATGCGGCAACTGCGTGCGCGCCTGCACGAAGGAGAACGGAGTGCCCGCCGGCTACTTCCGCACCTGGGTGGAGCGGTACCACGTGAACGACGCGGACCTCGAGCATCCCGTCGTCGAGTCGCCCAACGGAGGCTTCGACGGGTTCAAACCGAAGCAGGAATCGGCCGGCAAGAGCTTCTTCGTCCCGAAATTGTGCAACCACTGCGTGGACTCGCCGTGCGTGCAGTCCTGCCCCGTGGGCGCCACCTTCGAATCCCCCGACGGCGTGGTTCTGGTGGATGAGAAATACTGCCTCGGCTGCCGTTACTGTATTCAGGCCTGCCCTTACGGCTGCCGCTATCTGCATCCCACGAAAAAAACCGCGGACAAGTGCTCCCTCTGCTACCACCGCATCACCAAAGGCTTGACCACCGCCTGCTGCGAGGCCTGCCCGACCGGAGCGCGCCAGCTCGCCAATCTCAAAAATCCCGCGGATCCGGTGCACGAATTCCTGCGCTCCAACACCGTGCAGGTCCTGAAGCCGCACATGGCCACGCGGCCCAAAGTCTTCTACAAAGATCTCGACGGAGCGGTGAGGTAGCTATGCAGGGCTTCATGTATCCGAACGAGGTGGAGCTGCAGTGGAGCATCCTCATCGTCCTCTACCCTTACATCACCGGACTGGTAGCCGGCGCATTCATCCTTGCGTCCCTCGCCCGCATCTTCAACATCGCCGCGGTTCGGCCGATCTATCGGCTCTCACTGCTTACGGCGCTCGCATTCCTCCTCGTGGCGCCGCTGCCCCTGCAGCTGCACCTGGGCCATCCCGAGCGCTCCTTCGAGATGTACCTGACGCCGCATCGCACCTCGGCCATGGCCATGTTCGGCTTCGTCTACCTCTGGTATCTGCTCGTTGTCCTGCTGCTGGAAATCTGGCTCGATTATCGCGGCGATATCGTTTTGGCCGCGCGCTCGCGGCGCGGCCCAATGAAGTGGATCTACTCGGCGCTGACACTCGGTTCTTACAACATCGCTCCCGAATCGCGGCGCATCGACGATACCGTCGGCTGGGTAGTCACTCTGATCGGTATCCCTTCCGCCTTCCTGCTGCACGGCTATGTGGGATTCATCTTCGGATCGGTCAAGGCCAATCCGTGGTGGTCCACGCCGCTGATGCCCGTGGTCTTCCTTTTCTCCGCCATGGTCTCCGGCATTGCCATGGTCTTGCTGGTGTACCGCGTGTCCATGTGGCTGCGCCGCCGCGAACCGGACACCGCCTGCCTCGATACCGTGGCTCGCTATCTCCTGTATATATTCCTGATCGACTTCTCCCTGGAGATGCTCGATCTCGTGCACCGCATGTATGAGGCCAGCGAATCGTTCCGCACCCTCGACTTCATGGTGCACACCAAACTCTTCGGCTCACAGGTGGTGCTTCAGATCTGGCTCGGAACCCTGTTGCCCATCGCGCTGCTCGCGGTTACGCAGGTAATCCGCCTGAGTGTTCCGGCGCGCCGCCGCCTCTACACCGCGGCCGCCGCCCTCACTCTGGTTGGCATTTTCGCCATGCGCTGGAACGTGGTCATTGGAGGCCAGCTGTTCTCCAAGAGCTTCCTCGGCTACACGACTTACAAGATGGACTTTGCAACGCGCGAAGGCCTGCTGCCAGCCATCGCCCTCATGATCCTTCCTTTTGCGATCCTCTGGGTGCTGTTGAAACTGCTTCCGCCGTGGCGGGAGAAGGCGGCCTGAGTTGAGGGGGACCCCGTGTCCGCTGCTTCGCCTGGCGCAATTCCCGACACCGCCGTTCTCGACCGGCTGATCCGCGAAGTCGCCGATCTGCAGAACCGCGTCCGAGCTCTCGAACAGCAGTTCGCGCCGCAGCCGGCCGTCCAGACCGCCGCCGTGCAGCCCGCCGCGCGCACCGATGTTCATCTGGAGCCGAACGCTCTGCCCGTCCTCGGCAAGGCCCTGCTCGGTATCGCCGGAGCCTATGTCCTGCGCGCGTTGACCGACGCCGGCGTGCTGGCGCATTCGGCAGGCATTACCGCGGGACTGCTGTACGCGCTTGTGTGGCTCTTTTTCGCGGCAAAGCAGCCGGCGGGAGCGCGGTTCGCTGTCGCAGTGAACGCGGTCACCTCCGTTGCCGTTGTTGCGCCCCTGCTTTGGGAAGCGTCCACGCGGCTCAGCGTCGTCTCGTATGCCTCCTGCGCCGCCGTCCTCGCCGCCTGGGCGCTCACCGGCCTGGCGCTGGCCTGGAGCAGACGGAATACCCTTCTGGCGGCAATCGCCGCAGGCGCTGCGGCGCTCGTGTCCGTCGCTTTTCTGCTGGCCACCCACCACCTGCTGCCTTTCACCGCCGCGCTTCTGGTGATCGCCGCTGCGCTGGAATTCGAGGCCTGCTCGATGCGCGAAAACCGCGCGCGCTGGCTCACTGCCGTGCTCGCCGACCTGGCCGTGCTGCTGCTCTCGTGGATCGTCGCGCGGCCGGAGGGCATTCCCGAAGGCTACGCCGCCGTATCGCCTGCCGCCGCGTTTACCGTGCAGTTGGCGCTGATCGCCATCTATGGCGGAAGCGCTGTCGTGCAGACCCTCCTGCTGAGGCGTACATTCACCGGTCCGGAAACGGCGCAGACTGCCGCGGCAGTGCTCGCCGGAGTCGCCGGAGCCTCGTGGCTCATGGCCGGAGCCCCGCGCGCCATGTTTGCCCTCGGCCTCGCCGCGCTCCTGACCGGCGCCGCTTGTTACGTCGTCTCCTTCGTGCTTGTGCCTGCCGCGAACAAGTGGAACTTCCGCGCCTGGGCCGGCTTCGGCCTCCTGCTCGTCGTCTTTGGAGCCTTTCTTCCCTTCTCCGGCTCGGCCTCGTGGGAATTCTGGTGCGGCGGCGCGCTGATCTGCTCCTGGGCCGCGATGGCCGCGCGAAAGCCTACACTCGGCCTCCATGGCGCGGTCTACCTGGTGCTGGCGGCAATCACCTCCGGAACGGCGATCCGCGCCGCGGAGCAACTGTTTGGCGCCGGCCGCTCGATTTCGTGGCCTGCTGTCGCGGTACCTGGTGCGGCGGCGCTGCTTGGTTGGCTGGCGATCGACCGCAGCGCCGCCCCCGAATCCGCTCCCTGGCGGAAGCAGGTTTCGGCATTCGTCTTCACTGCCGTCATCGCCTGGACCGGCGCCGGGCTGGCACTCTATGTGTGCTCGAAGGCGTGGCCCGCTGGCCTCCGCGCGCCTGTCGACACCCTCGCCACCGTCATCCTCACGGCCATATCGCTCGCGCTCGCGTGGCTGGGCGCGCGCACCCGCAGAAAGCACCTCATCTGGGTCGTCTACCCGCTGATGGTCGTCGCTGCCTGGAAGATCGCCGTGCGCGATTTTCCGAACGAGCACAACATCGCCCTGGTCATCTCTCTGCTCTGCTATGGCAGAGCCCTCATGCTCCTCCCGCGCATCATCCGCGCACGTGACGATATGCTGTAGCCCATGGAGATTCGTGCCATCGCCGACTATGGCGACCTGTGCACCGAAGGGCCCCTGTGGAACGCGCAGCAGCAGGCCCTCTA
>DASRCB010000249.1:0-2218 GCA_035653295.1 Bryobacteraceae bacterium | reverse complement strand
CTCCAGGTGATACTGCAGCTCGTCATCGAGGTCCTGCTCCACCCGGCCGCGCCGGAAAAGCGAACGCAGCCGCAGGGGCAGGGCATAGACCCATTTCTCGAGACGCATCGCTCAGACCTCGTCAAGGCGCACCACCTGGGTGATGGCGCCGGAAAGGCGCGCCCAGTTGGCCGCTTCCTTCTGCAGCTGTTTACGGCCCAGCCGCGTCAGCGAATAGAACTTCGCGCGGCGGTTGTTCTCCGTCGCCTTCCACTCCGCGCTGATCCAGCCCTCCTGTTCCAGCTTGTGCAGGGCAGGGTAGAGCGACCCGTCGCTGACCTGGAGGACGTCGCCGGAAACCTGCCGCAGGCGCTGGCTGATGGCCCACCCGTTCAGCGGCTCCAGCGCCAGAATTTTCAGCAGAAGCAGGTCGAGTGTGCCCTGCACGAGGTCGGATGGCTTGCTCATGTCAGTTCCTATCGGTTACCGAGGCCAGAATACACGAGCTCCCCTCGGTAAGCAAGAGGAAAGTTTGGGAGCGGGCCTTTGGCCCGCAGACTACGATTTGAGCCGGGTACGCCGCCTGGGCTGCGCCTGCGCCGGATCGGGCGGCCAGATGCGCCGATGCGGAATGTGCTCCATCCATTCCGCGAACGGTCTCAGCGCCAGAGCGCTCGACCTCGCCCTGAGCTGCGCCAGCACGCTGTGCTGCTCCCGCCCGGCCGCCGCGCCCTCGATCTCCACTCCGATGTCCGCATCCTGGATGGGATCGTGATCCGAGAGGTACTGCCCGAACAACACGGCCCTTTTCACCTGATAAGGCCCGCCACCGGCATTCAGCGCTTCAATCCTGCCGGTCAGGCCGGCAACAGCCTTCTCGACGCCCGCTCGCCGCAGTCGCGGAGGTTTCGCACCGCTGGCGACGTCGCCCGCATCCGTCGTTCGCCATCGCTCGCCTGCGCGCTCGATGTATCCGGCAGCTTCCAGCATCGCGACGACCTGCTTCGCTTCCGCCCCGGTGACATTCAGCGCCCTGCGCACGAAAGGCGCATCGAACGTGGCCTCGATGCTGGCCTGTTTCACGAACGCGAGCACTGCGTCGGCTGGGATATGGGGAAGCGCGGCGGAATCCGGCACGCGAGTATTGTCAGGCGTTGTAGGCCTTTGCGAACGCGTCGCGGAACTTCGCCATCTCCTCCGCCGTGCCCACCGAGACGCGCACCCAGTTCGGCCACACCGGCCAAGCGCGCCCGATGTAGATGTTCTGCGCGGCCATGGCGCGGTAGAACTCGGGGCCGGGTCGTTTCACGTTGATCATGAAACAGTTGGTCTCCGATGGAATGAATTCCACGTTCTGCTTCGCCAGCCAGTCGCAGGTCGCGTCGCGAATGTCGCTCATGTATTTGCGGCGCTCGGCCACCAGGTTCGGCGCGCGCAGACTCGCCAGCGCGCCGGCCATTGCGGTCACCGGCATGGCCCCCATGCTGAACTGCGCCACCTTCTGCAGCAGATCCGGCCGCGCGATGGCCGCGCCGGCGCGGAGTCCCGCCATTCCGTATATCTTGGAGAACGTTCGCAGTATCAGGACATCGTTGCCGGCGGCGGCGAGGTCGCAGCATGGCGTGGCGCTCTTCGAGAAGTGAATATACGCCTCGTCGATCATCACCACCGCGCTGCTCGGCTTGTTTGCGACCAGGTACTCGATATCCGCGCGGCTGGTTACGGTGCCGGTTGGATTGTTGGGATTGCACACATAATAGAGTCCGCCATTGGGCGCCATTTGGAGCATGGCCTTGACGTCGTGCTCCCAGGTCTTGTCCTTCAGCGGAACGTTCACCACGCTCGCGCCCGAAAACTTCGCCGCCCACTCGCCGGCTTCATATCCCGGATCGGCTTTAACGAACGGCCGGTCCTTCGATGCGAAGGCGAATACAGCCTGATGCAGGGGCGCGCTCGATCCGGCGAAGATGCGGATGTAGCTCTCGTCCGGATTCGAGCTGTACTTCACCCCAAGACCTTCGGCCATCTCTCGCGCCAGCGCATCGGTGAGATCGTACATGTACCGGCCGCCGTTTCTGACGATGCCGTGGATCGCGTCGGCGGCGTCGGCCGACGGCCCCAGCGGATTCTCGTTGGCGTTGATCCGAATGGCGCCGGGCGGGATTGTCTGCAGCCGCGACATCTGGGCCAGCGCCTGCTCGTTCCAGACAGGGAACGCCGCGCCGGCGGTGAGAGCGGT
>DASRCB010000248.1:0-2679 GCA_035653295.1 Bryobacteraceae bacterium | reverse complement strand
ACGAAGGGCCGGGCGCAGCGGCAGAATCAGAACCTTGCGTTCAGCGAGGACGGCGTGACGTGGAAGAAGTACGCGGGCAATCCGGTGCTCGATCTCGGGCTGGCGGACTTTCGCGACCCGAAGGTGTTTTGGCACGCGCCCTCGAAGCGATGGGTCATGGTCGCGGTGCTGGCGGAGCAGCGGAAGGCGACGTTCTACGCTTCGCCGAATCTGAAAACCTGGACGCACCTGAGCGACTTCGGTCCGGCGGGTGCGACAGGCGGCGTGTGGGAATGCCCCGACCTGTTTGCGCTGGGCGGCCGCTGGGTGCTGAAGATCGGACTGAATCCGGGACACGTGGCGGGCGGCTCGGGAGAGCAGTATTTTGTGGGCAGCTTCGACGGTGTCCGGTTCCACAATGAGTCCGGTACGAATGAGCCGCTTTGGGTAGATTACGGCCGCGACTGTTATTGCGAATCGACATGGAACGACGATAGAAGCGGCGAAGTACACGCGATCGGATGGATGAGCAATTGGCAGTATGCCGGCCGGGCGCCAACGAGTCCGTGGCGGGGCGCGATGACGCTGCCGCGTTCGCTCGCTTTGAATGCGAACGGGCGGCTACTGCAAACGCCGGTTGCGGCGCTGCGATCGGTTCGCGGTGAAGCTTTCGATTATGAAGGACGCGATGTAGAAGAACTCAACCGCAAGCTGGAGGCGTGGCCGCATCGGAGCCAGACGTTCGAGCTCGAGGCGACAATTCAGCCGGGGACAGCGCGGAGCATCGCGTGGAAGCTTCTCGCGGGAGAGCGCGAGTACACGCTGGTGGGATTCGATGCCGCGGAAAAGCGGATCGTCGTGGATCGCATGCATTCGGCTCACACCGACTTCAGTCCGCAGTTTCCGTCGCGAACTACCGCGCCGCTCGACATCGGCGGCGGACCGCTAGCGTTGCACGTATTTGTCGATCGCTCCTCGATCGAAGTGTTCGCGGCCGGAGGAAGGGTGGTCCTCACTAACCTGGTATTTCCGAACCCGGACAGCACCGGAATATCGCTTACAGTGGACGGAGGCGTAGTGGACAAAGCGCACGTCCAGGTCTGGAATTTGCGGTAATTGCCCTTTCGTCCGATTGACTCCGGCGCAGTTACGTTTAGGATAGGAAAGAACGATGCGACAAGCTTTGCGCGGGGTCACTCTTAGTGTCGGTGCACTTCTGTTTTGGTTCGCACCGTCCGCCCGCGCCACCACCTTGGCGCAAGAGCTTGCAAATCTCGGTTTGTATTCCAGCGCTTACGTTGCCGTAGTTAACCCGAATACAGCGCCGGTGGTCCCGACGACGGTTTCCGTTCTCGCCATCTGCGACGATTTCACTACTGACGTAAACACGGTGGATACGCCGTGGCAGGTGGCCACGACCAGCATGACGCAACTGCAGGGCGAGGCAACGCCGAACCAGACCGTCTTGTACGACCGCGCGTCGACCTCGAAGCAGACGACAGACTATACGGTGGCGGCGTATCTTTCGACCGAGATTCTTCAAGCGATGGAGCAAGGGAACACCGCGTATCAGGCGACGTTAAGCGACGCTTTGTGGGACGTGTTCGATCAGAACGCATTCACGTCGGGCACGGTGATGACCGCTTTGAATGCGGCGAAGACTACGGTCACTGGTCAGCACCTTAGCCCGGGTAGTTTTGGGAACACATACATGGTCACGGTGACTCCGAGCAGCGGCCCCGCCACTGAATACATGGTGACCTCAGTGACTGCACCGGAGAGTTCGACTGCGGCGGTACTGGCCGCCGATTTCGCCGGATTTGGCGTTGTCGTGTTCTTCCTTCGCAAGCGGCTGCGCCGCACTTAGTCGGCGCTGTAGCTGATTTCCAGACGACGGATCTTGTAACCCGAGAAGAGCACTACGGCTGCGCTTAGCAGCAGCAGGCCGGGGACTGCGATCAACGGTGAGATCGGGTCGGGATTCACAGCCAGCAGCGAGAAGGGCGGTGGGATCTGCGGCGGAACTTCCACGGGGCAGAGAGATTTCAGGTAATAGATCACGCTGACCTTCTGCAGGAACGCCGGCAGGAATGAGTTAATGGATTCCCAGATCAGAATGACAGCGGCGGGGATGATCGGGTTGCGGACCAGAACGCCCGCAGCCAGGAAGATGCTGCCATAGCCAACGCAGGCCAGCATAGTGACTCCGAAGTAAGCCGCTAATTGATGCAGGCCATCACCCTGCACAATGAACTCGCGGAGTGACTGTGAGTCGTAGTACCAGTAACACGCGACGAACTGTAAGATCGAACCCACGCCGAAAATGGTGCAGGCCGCGATGAGGCCCGCGATGAACTTTCCGGCCATCAGCACAGTGCGGCGGATCGGGGCCAGGAAATAGTAATGCAAACTGCGGTCGAGCATCTCGCCGCGGATCAGGTTCATGAAGATACCGAGGCAGCCGAAGAAGATCGCGAGACGCACGTAGAAGAACTGGAACATGGTGGCGAGGATGTTGGTGTCCTGGCCGAGGTCAGGCGACTCGCCGCGATGGATCGAGTAGGCTGAATGCATCGAGAAAACGAAGGTGGGGAACAGCGCGAGCAGATAGATCCAGATGCCGCGTTTGGCGAAGAAGGTCTTCTTCCACTCGAGCCGGATGACGGCAAGGATCTGTGTAAGCCAGAGGTTCACTTGGTG
>DASRCB010000247.1:0-11632 GCA_035653295.1 Bryobacteraceae bacterium | reverse complement strand
GACCGAGGCGCATTAGTGAGGCACTTCGGGCGACAATCCCAGAGAACCCGCCAGCATGCCAAACCGCTGCGAGAGAACGAGTTTCGGATTTGTCACTGCCGATTGGATATTCTGACGGCAACCCCGCTGCAAGTACACCTTCAGCTGACGCTACGTCAACGACCTCACCCCTCCAAATGATCTCGCATAACTGAGGAAGGAACGCATCTTGTAAATCGTCGATATCGACGGCGGCTAAGCGAAAAACATCTCGCGCCACCGCACGAGCGACCGTCTCGCTGCAACAGCAATACAGCGCCGGGAAATCAGGTGTATTCCAGCGATTGTCGGCAGAGTCCCGTTGGGAGTACGAAGCGTCGATAGGATCAGACCATTGGCGGCGAACAACACGATAAAGCGGCGTATGCTCGTGAGCAACCGTCAAAGGTAATCTTGTCATGCCTGATACGCCAACGCACTCTCATACCGCTCTGCTACCTCGCTGATTCGGCCATGTACAATCCAGTCAATCGCACGTTGGCCGTCGAACAAGCTGGCCTTGCGGCGAATAACCTGCGGCAATCGCTCGGGGCGAAAGATGCTCAAAAGTTTCGTTAGTGCTGTCCCAGCATGCTGCAGTTGATCAAGGTTGTTTTTCGGAATCGTTGCGCGGCCGGATTCCCAGTCTTCCACGGCCTTCTCAGGTACGCGCAGCATGGATGCAAGTTCCTCGCGCGTCACATCGAGCCGCACCAGTAAATCACGCACGATCTGGCGGCCCTGCCATGCGGCTCCCTCAGCCAGGAACCGCTCCGCAACGGCAGCATTGAAAATAGCGAGTAGTTCACCATCATCGGACGTCAGCTTGTGCGCCGGCAGGTGATGAGCCCACCTGTTCCGAATACTCCGCAGAATCTCCTTCTGGGGATCAATTAACAAAGATGAGTTAATCCATGTTTCGATCAGCGATGCTTTGCCGATCTCGGCTGCTTCCGACCACGAATAAAGGTAAACGAGGAACGCGTTTTGAAGTACCACCTGACGCTGAACTGGGGAAATATCCGAATCAACCAGGAACCGGCTATTGAGGCGATCAACGCCGAGCAAGATCCACTCCACCCAACGCCTGACGGTGTCAAGGTCACGTCGGGTCGTCGTCTTCAAGTCCTGAGGAGGATTTGGGACTTCGTTGAGCAGATCCTCAAACGACGCATTCATATTCATTTCAAGTATAGAGAATTGTCGGGCGCCGGCCTGCCGAGGAGTTGGCTCTCGTGGTGCGTCGAGCTCGTTGGAGGCATGATTGCCCGCTGGGTACTAGCCGCGATATTCTTTCGTGGCGGTTAGACAGGAGCTCGCGGCCGCAACGCACAGAATGTCAGCATTCGCCGACTCCCACTGGAGCTCTGGTGTTCTCCCGACGTGTTTTCCGCCCCCTCGTAACGCGAGCCTGTTCAAGGCCGATCGCCTGGCTTGCGCCTAACACATCGGACATCCAATCGGGCGCGCGACCCACTTTGGCGTGGGATGGCCAAGAATGCGCAACTCACGCGCGACATGGGACACGGCCGGGATCATTCATCCTCGGGCCAACGGCGGTTCACGGTGGGGCACCCTGTTGCCTGGCTGACGAGCAAGGACGGCAAGGAGCGGAACTATCCCCGGGGTGCGAACTCCAGCTTCACGTCCATGACGTGATTCGGTTGTGGCGCAACGGCGGCGGCATATTTCGAGAACTGGCGAAAATCCACTACTTTCGAGAATTCACGGAGGAATTCGCCGGGGTACATAAAATCGTACGGGTCACCCGGATGCGCGCGCCACATGCCGCGCGCCTTCGCCTCCAGTTCCGGGGATAAGCCGGTAATGGACAGCTCGCCAAAGCGGTACAACGGTCCCTTCCGCACCTTCACAGTCACGTCCAGCACGTGATGCTGGTCATCGAAGATGCGCTCCGGCACGGCTGCCGCATCGAAATAGCCACTGCGCTTGACCGGCTTCTCCATGGCCCAGATGCCGTTCTGAATCTCGGTCCAGTTCGCCGGCTGCCCGATTTTAAACGCGCCGGCCTGAAGCATCTCTTTCCGCGGCAGGTCTTCGCCGACTACTTCCACCTTTCCGAGCGTGTACTGCGGCCCTTCCTCGATGGCCACATTCACGTCCACGGTCCGGTCATCCGCCTTCTTCGCCGTCAGCGACAGGAACTTCACGCGGTACATCCCGTGCTCTTCGTAGGCGCGCCGCAAATTGAGATCGACATACCTGCGAAAGCGGCGATCCGTGTACTCCTGCTCGGCATTCACCTTGTCCATGGCGGCGGCGAGCTGCTGCGAGGTCAGCTCGTGATTCCCGGTGAAGGTCATGTTTGCAACGCGCGGCAGGGTGGGCGGCTCGAACACGAGCGTCGAGCCGCCGTGTCCCAGCAGATCCTCTTCGTGCCTTATCACCAGCTCGGCGCCGGCCATCTGTCCAATTTCGCGCGCAAGCAACTCCTGCGCGGCCTGATTTTCGGGAACCTTATGGTCGAACTCCGGGTATTTCGCCATCAGGCGGCGCCAAAGCGCGTCCTGGTCCGCCCCGGGGACATCGATCGCGGCCGGCGACATCCGGTGAAAATCGGCCAGCGTGAGGGTGAGTGCGTAACCGTGCTTCGGCGCGGGACCGTAATGGTAGTTGATCGATTGAAACAGGCCGGTGGCGTCCAGCTTCCGGCAGGCCTCATCGATGGCCGCCTTGTTCAGGGGCGCGCCTATCTTCAGGCCCGACATCTGGAGCACCAGTTCCTTCGATAATGCGGTGCCGGTGACGGAGAATTTCTCCAGCGGAAAGGGAGTGCTTTGCGCGACGGCCAGTACGGCGAGCGCCGGGAATAACCAAAATCCGCGCCAAACCATCGGCGCCAGTATCTCAAATCCTGCTATGGTTCGGCGGCGGCGCGCGCCAGGCAATTGGGGCAGATGCCGTGCGTGAACCCGATTGAGGAATGCTCAGTCACGTAGCGCTCGATCTGCATCCAGGCGCCTCCCTCATCCTCCACCCGGTAGCACCACGAGCACAGTGACAGCAGACCACGAAGGTTCCTGAAGTCGCGCGGCGCCTCGGAAGACGAGCGCGCCACCAGGTTGAACTCGATGCAACTGCCGACGAAGCCGGCGAAATGGCCGCCGCCATCACAGACCGGACCGCCCGAATCGTGAACCCAGCCGTACTCGCCATCATGGCGCTGAAGACGGAAATCCATTTCGAAGGCCGTGCGGGCCCGAAAGTGAGAGCGCCAGGCACTCACGCATGCAGGGCGGTCGTCCGGGTGGACCCCCTCGACCCAGCCGTCACCCTGCTCCTGATCCAGAGATCGGCCCCGATATTGAAGCCAGCGTTCGTTGAAATAATCGCAGGCGCCGCTCGCATCCGCGCGCCAGATCAACAAGGGCGCGTGGTCGACAACTACAACATACTCGTCCCGAGTAAGCATAGTTCTAGTACTCATTGTACTTTTGAGCCATTGAGTTCGAAAGCCCCCAAATCCCCTTCCCCCAAATCCCCGAGAGGGCAAAGGGTCGCGACCGCCGCACTGGCGTCCGCATCCAAGTAACAGACGGCTCAATCGCCCCTTTGTTGACAGGAAAAGAGTAGTATCCTCGAAGAACATGCCCCTGGCGCCCCTCCCCGCTTTACATCGCCTGAACGCGACCGGACTGCTTGACCAGATCGGCAATACGCCGTTGATCCGGCTGGAGAAGATAACCGCGGACCTGCCCGGCATCGAGATCTACGGCAAAGCTGAGTTCTTCAACCCCGGTGGATCGGTGAAGGACCGCGCCGCGCTGAACATGATCGTGGATGGGGAGCGGAGCGGCCGCCTGAAGCCGGGGCGCATCATTCTTGACGCCACCAGCGGGAACACAGGGCTGGCTTATGCGATGATCGGCGCCGCGCGCGGATACCGGGTGCGACTGTGCCTGCCGCAGAACGCCTCGGAAGAGCGCAAACGCATGCTCAAGGCGTATGGGGCCGAGATCATTTTCACGGATCCGGCGGAAGGCTCCGATGGGGCGATTCTCAAGTGCCGCAAGGTGTACGAAGCCGATCCCGACCTTTACTTCTACCCCGACCAGTACAACAACGCGGCCAACTGGAAGGCGCATTTCGAGACCACCGGCCCGGAGATCATCGAACAGACCGGCGGACGCATCACCCACTTCGTGACTTCGATGGGCACCAGCGGGACGTTCACCGGCGTTTCGCGACGGCTGAAGCGCGACGTGCCTGGGGTGCGCTGTATCTCGGCGCAACCCTCCTCCGGATTTCACGGCCTGGAAGGGCTCAAGCACATGCCCACGGCGATCGTTCCGGGCATCTACGACCGCTCGCTGGCGGACGAGAACATCTGGATCGAGACCGAGGACGCTTACGCCATGGTGCGGCGCATCGCGCGCGAAGAAGGCATTCTGGTGGGGATCTCGTCGGGCGCGAACGTCACCGCGGCTCGCACCGTAGCGTGCGAGTTGGTGGAGCGCGGGGAGCAGGGCGTCATCGTCACGGTGCTTTGCGATAACGCCGACAAGTACCTCAGCGAGCCATTCTGGGACGAAGGGGAATGATTCAGATCGAGAAAGACGCGTGGGATGTGATGGTGGCCCATGCGGAGGCGACTTTCCCCAACGAGTGCTGCGGGGCCATGCTGGGCGACATCGACGGCGACAGGAAGACGGTCCGGGCAGCGGTGAAGCTGGAGAACGCGTTCGAAGGCTCGCAGGCGGCGCGATATGAGCTGCGGCCTGAGGACCTGCTCAACGCCGACCGCGAGGCGCGCCGCCAGGGGATGGATCTGATCGGCATTTTTCATTCGCATCCGGACTGCGACGCGTATTTTTCCGAGACGGATCTGAAGAACTCCTGCCCGTGGTATTCGTTCGTGGTGCTTTCGATCCGCGGGGGGCGCTTCGATCACGCCAACAGCTTTCTGCCGAACGCGGAGCAGACACACGCGGATCGGGAAGAGCTCAGGATCCCCGCGGCGCAAGCCGCGCGTTGACAATAAATTTATGGCCAAGATTCTGATTCCAACCGCTCTGCGGCAGTATGCCGACAGGCAGAGCACGGTCGAACTGCCGGGGGCGACCGTCGGTGAAGCGCTGGGCGCGCTCACGTCCCGGTACGGCGACCTGAAGAAACATCTGTACACCGACGACGGGCGGCTGCGCAGCTTCGTCAACGTGTACGTAAATGACGAAGACATTCGCTATCTCAATAAGGACGCGACCGCGCTGAAGGACG
Source organism: Bryobacteraceae bacterium (assembly GCA_035653295.1). Lineage (GTDB taxonomy): Bacteria > Acidobacteriota > Terriglobia > Bryobacterales > Bryobacteraceae > DASRCB01. Next base: position 6,376 of record DASRCB010000247.1, on the reverse strand, counting down.
GCGATACGGTTTCGATCGTGCCCAGCATCGCCGGCGGCGCGACGAGCCTCGCCGAAGCACCCGCCGCGGAGCTTTCCAAGGACGAGATCCTGCGCTACAGCCGCCACCTGATCATTCCCGAGGTCGGGATGGAGGGGCAGCTGAAGCTGAAGCAGGCCAGTGTGCTGCTGGTGGGCGCGGGTGGCCTTGGGGCGCCGCTGGGCCTGTATCTGGCCGCCGCGGGTATCGGGCGGATCGGCATCGTCGACTTCGACGTGGTGGACTTCACGAACCTGCAGCGGCAGGTGATTCACGGGACCAAAGACGTCGGCCGCAAGAAGCTGGACTCGGCGGCGGAGTCGATGCAGGACATCAATCCGCACGTGCGCATCGACCGGTTCGAGACCGCGCTGTCGAGCGAGAACGCGCTGGACATTCTGAAGGACTACGACCTGGTCATCGACGGGACGGACAACTTTCCCACGCGTTACCTGGTGAACGACGCGTGCGTGATGCTGAAAAAGCCGAACGTGTACGGGTCGATATTCCGGTTCGAAGGTCAGGCCACTGTCTTCGCTTATGAAGGCGGCCCGTGCTACCGGTGCCTGTACCCCGAGCCGCCACCTCCGGGGCTGGTTCCGAGCTGCGCCGAGGGAGGCGTGCTGGGCATTCTGCCTGGAACGATCGGACTGATTCAGGCCACGGAAGCGGTGAAGCTGATTCTGGGGATCGGCGAGCCGCTGGTAGGCAGGCTGATGCTGTACGATGCGCTGGCCATGCGCTTCCGCGAGCTGAAGATCCGGCGGAATCCGGAGTGCCCGGTTTGCGGCGATCATCCGACGGTGACGAAGCTGATCGACTACCAGCAGTTTTGCGGCGTTCCCAAGCCTGCGGCGGAGCAACCCGCGGCCGCGACGGGCGACATCGAGCCGGCGGAACTGAAGGCGAAGCAGGATCGGGGCGACGACTTCGCGCTGATCGATGTCCGCGAGCCGCACGAGTTCCAGATCTGCCGTATTCCGGGGTCGAAGCTGATTCCACTGGGTGAGCTTCCGAAGCGGGTCGGCGAACTGGATCCCGAAGCGGAGATCGTGGCGCACTGCAAGAGCGGCGCGCGCAGCGCGAAGGCGGTGGACTTCCTGAAGCAGGCCGGGTTCAAGAAGGCCCGCAATCTCAAGGGTGGGATCCTGGCGTGGAGCGATAAGGTGGATCCGACCGTTCCGAAGTATTAGCGAGCGCCTGCGTCGCACGCGTACTACATGTGTTAGATTTCCTACACTTACTGCCCGGCCGGGCAAGCGCTGCGATCGTTTTACCATTTAGTACCAAGCACTTACCGTTATAGAGCTCGATTCGGGCGATGGCCGAAAAATCGCAGGTCGAATAATCGCGACCTTCGATTAATATCTAGATGAGGCCATGAAGACTCGGGACAACGGCGGAGCGTTCGAAGTCGCAAGGGTCCTGCTGGTGGACGACGATCCGGCAGCCCGACTGACGCTCCAGACGGTCCTTGAAGCTGGTGGCTATCACGTTGATTCGGCGGCATCGGCGGCCGAGGCCGTGGGCAAAATGGACGAGAGCGTGTACGAGCTGGTGCTCAGCGACATGCAGATGGAGTCGCCTGAGGCGGGGCTCAAAGTTCTGGCGCACGCGCGTATGATGGACTACAAGCCCGCAACCGCGCTGGTGGCCAGCTATCACGAATCGTCGCCGACCGGCGAGCCCGAGGTGCTGATCGAGCCTGAAGACGTCCCCGGGCTGCTGGAGGATGTCGCCAATCTGATCAGCGAGCGCGCCGCGCGGCGTTTGCAGCGCGAGTTGAAGCACGCTCATCCCTGCTGACAGCCTAAACATAGTAGACTGGCAGAGACCGTGAAGTCGCTCTATCTCTGCCTCGCCGTGCTCGCCGGCGCGCAGATGCTCGAAGCGACGGCGCCTCCGGCGCGCGTCGATTTCGATCGTCAAATCCGGCCGCTTCTTTCAGACAAGTGCTTCACCTGCCACGGGCCGGATGACAAGCACCGCATGGCTTTCCTGCGCTTCGATACGAAGGACGGAGGCGCGTTCGACGACCGTGGCGGGTATCGAGTCATCACCCCCGGCGACTCGGCGCACAGCCGCATGTACGAGCGCGTCAGCGCCGACAAGCCCGCCCGTCGCATGCCCCCGCCCTATTCCGGGATTACGCTGACTCCCGAGCAGATCGATCTCATCCGCCGCTGGATCGATCAGGGCGCGAAATGGGAGACGCACTGGGCTTACATCCCGCCGAAACGGCCGGACACGCCGAAGGTTTCGAATCCGTCGTGGGTGCGGAATCCGATTGACGCGTTCGTGCTGGCGAAGCTCGATGCCGAGGGGTTGAAACCGTCTCCGGAAGCGGATCGCGTGACCCTGATCCGCCGGCTCAGCTTCGACCTGACCGGGCTGCCGCCCACGCCGGCGGAAGTGGACGCCTTCACAGCGGATAAAAGCGCAGACGCGTACGAGAAGGTTGTCGATCGCCTGCTGCACTCGCCTCGCTATGGCGAGCGCATGGCCCTTGGGTGGCTGGACCTGGCTCGCTACGCGGACACGCACGGTTACCACATCGACAGTCATCGCGAGATGTGGCACTGGCGCGACTGGGTGATCGACGCCTTTAATCGCAACATGCCGTACGACCGGTTCACGGTCGAGCAACTGGCCGGCGATCTGCTCCCGCATCCCACTACGGCGCAGCTGGTGGCCACCGGGTTTAACCGCAACCACATGATCAATTTCGAGGGCGGCGCGATCCCGGAGGAATATCAGAACGAATATGTGGTGGATCGCGTGGAGGCCACCTCAGCGACATGGCTGGGCCTCACCCTCGGGTGCGCCCGCTGCCACGACCACAAATACGATCCCATCAGCCAAAAGGATTTCTACCGGTTCTACGCCTTTTTCAACACCATCGATGAGGAAGGGCTGGACGGCCGACGCGGTAACGCCAAGCCGATTCTGCGCCTGCCTTCACCCGAGCAGAAGGCCGCGCTCGATCGCATCGAAGCGGCGATCAAACAGCACAACGAAGGGCTGCCGGATAAAATCGTCAACGATCTTCAGGCGAAGTGGGAGCCGGAGAAGCTGCCGACCCTGAAGGAAGGCCCGCGCGATTCGCTGATCGCCTGGTATGAGATGGACGGCAGCCTTGCCGACATCACCGGCAATTACCGGCATGGACGCATCCTGAAGGGCGATCCCTCGTGGGAGGACGGCAAGGCCGGCAAATCGGCGGGATTCGACGGCCAGACGCAGGTGAGCTTCGGGAACCTCGGAGTGGGCGGGGACAAGCCGTTTTCCTTGTCCATGTGGCTGGCGCCGGAAGGCGCGCGGCGCAACCCAGTGTTCACGAAGCTGACGGCGGAGGGTCGCGGGTTCGAGATTTATCTCGACGACTACGTCCTCACCGATATACAGCAGCGCAGCCCTCGTGTGTTCGTGCGGCTGGGCGGCAAGGATGGCGCGGCGATCGAACTGGGAGCGCGGAATCGGCTGATTGCCGGCGATTTTTATCAGCTGACGATTAATTATGACGGGTCCGGCAAAGCGGCCGGGCTGGAAGTCTGGATTGACGGGCAGCGGGCTCAGGCTGACGTGCTGCACGATACGCTCTCTGGTCCGGCCGCCAACGATGCGCCGCTGGAAATCGGTGACGCGCAGTTCGGTCCGCGATTCCGGGGGCAGATCGACGATCTGCGGCTGTACTCGCGCACGCTGAAAGCGGCGGAGATCGAAACCCTCGCCAAAGACGAGCCGCTGCGCGCCGTCCTGGCGAAGCTGCCGTCGAACCGCACCAAAGACGAGAAGTCGGCGCTGCGCGATTACTACCTGAGCAACGAAGCGCCGGAGCCGTACCGCACCTGCTGGACCGAACTGAAGTCCCTCAAAAAGCAGAAGGATGAGCTTCTGAAGGTTGTCCCCACGACCATGGTGATGGCGGAAATGGAAAAGCCGCGCGAGACGGCCATTCTCGGCCGCGGCGACTACCGCAATCGCGGCGAAGTGGTGACGCCGGGCGTGCCGTCGATCCTGCCACAGCTGCCGAAGGAGGCGCCCGCCAATCGCCTGACGCTGGCGCGCTGGCTGGTGAATCCGTCGCATCCGCTGACGGCGCGCGTGGCCGTGAATCGCTTCTGGCAGATGTACTTCGGCAACGGGATCGTGAAGACGCCGCAGGATTTCGGCTCGCAGGGCGATCCGCCGACGCATCCGGAGCTGCTGGACTGGCTGGCGACGGAGTTCATTCGCAGCGGCTGGGATGTGCGCGCGATGCAGCGGCTGATCGTTACGAGCGCGACCTATCGGCAATCCTCCGAAGTGAGTCCCGCGCTGCTGGAGAAGGACCCGGAGAATCGGCTGCTGGCGCGAGGCCCGCGATTCCGGCTGCCCGCGGAGATGGTTCGTGATAACGCGCTTGCCGCGGCGGGGCTGCTGAAGGAGCGAGTCGGCGGTCCGAGCGTGTTCCCCTACCAGCCGAAGGGGCTGTGGGAAGAGGTCTCATTCGGCGACGGCTTCTCCGCGCAGACCTTCGTTCAGAGCCACGGGGACGACTTGTACCGCCGCACCATGTACACCTTCTGGAAGCGCAGCAGCCCGCCGCCGGCGCTGATCACGTTCGACGCGCCGGATCGCGAGAAGTGTATTGCGCGCCGCGGCGTGACCAACACACCGCTTCAGGCGCTGGTGCTGCTGAACGATCCGACCTACATCGAAGCCGCCCGCGCGCTCGCCGCGCGAACCTTGCGCGAGGCGCCGCAAAATCCGGCGCGCCGCATCGAGCTCGCGTTCCGGCTTGCTACGTCGCGCGAGCCCACCGCCCGCGAAGTGCGGATGCTGCGTTCGCTCGAAGAGAAGGAAGCGGCGACTTACCGCGCGCATCCGGACGAGGCGGCGAAGCTCATCGCGGTGGGTGAATCGAAGCCCGATTCGGGGCTCAAGCCGGCGGAACTCGCGGCCTGGACGACGGTGGCGAGCACGATCCTCAACCTGGACGAGACGATCACGAAGGAGTAGTCGAATATGCCCCCTGACAAAGAAATGGCCCTCGCGCTCACGCGCCGGCACTTCTTCGGACTGACCAGCACCGGAATCGGCACAGCGGCGCTCGCATCGCTGCTGTCGCCATCGGGGTTCGCAAAGATCGCGGACGCCTCCGCGGATGGGGGACTGCCGGGGCTGCCGCATTTCCCGCCGAAGGCGAAGCGGGTCATCTTCCTGCACCAGTCGGGCGGACCGGCGCAGATGGACCTGTTCGACTACAAGCCCACGCTGAAGAAGTACCACGGCAGCGAACTGCCCTCCAGCGTCCGCAACGGCCAGCGCATCACCGGCATGACTTCGGGCCAAAGCTCGTTCCCGGTGGTCTCGTCCATCTTCAACTTCAAGCAGTACGGCCAGAGCGGAACGTGGCTGAGCGAGCTGCTGCCGCATCACGGAAAGATCGTGGACGACATCGCAATCGTCAAAACGGTGAATACCGATGCGATCAATCACGACCCGGCGATCACCTTTATCCAGACCGGCTTCATGCAGCCGGGCCGGCCCAGCATGGGCGCGTGGGTGAGCTACGGGCTGGGCAGCGAGAATCACGATCTGCCCGCGTTTGTCGTGCTGATCGTGCAGTCGAGCGCGCTGAATACCGATCAGCCGCTTTTCGCGCGGCTGTGGAACAGCGGCTTTCTGCCGTCGAAGTATCAGGGCGTGAATTTCCGGTCCGGCGGGGACCCGGTGCTGTATCTTTCCGATCCTCCGGGCATCGATCGCGACACGCGCCGGCGCATGCTCGATACGGTCAAAGAACTGAACCAGATTCGCGAGACATCGTACGGCGATCCGGAGATCGAGGCGCGCATCTCGCAGTACGAGATGGCGTATAAGATGCAGACCTCCGTGCCGGAGCTGACCGATCTATCGAAGTAGCCGGATCACGTATTCGATCTGTACGGCCCCGATTCCCGCAAGCCGGGCACTTACGCGGCAAGCTGTCTGCTGGCGCGGCGCATGGTGGAGCGCAACGTCCGGTTCGTGCAGATCTACAAGCGCGGCTGGGACCAGCACAACGACCTGCCGCGCGACCTCGCGCTGCAGTGCCGGAGCGTGGACCAGCCGTCAGCGGCTCTGATCCTCGACCTGAAGCAGCGTGGTTTGCTGGATGAAACGCTGGTGATCTGGGGCGGCGAGTTCGGGCGCACGCCGATGAACGAGGCCCGCAACGGCAGCAAGTTCCTCGGCCGCGACCACCACCCCCACGCCTTCTCCATCTGGATGGCCGGCGGCGGCATCAAAGGCGGCCTCACCTACGGCACCACTGACGAGCTGGGCTACAACGCCGCCGAAAATCCCGTCCACGTCCACGACCTGCAAGCCACGA
>DASRCB010000246.1:0-8554 GCA_035653295.1 Bryobacteraceae bacterium | reverse complement strand
CCCTCGTTCTGTTTGGCCCGAGAAAGCTTCCAGAACTGGGGCGGACAATCGGGAAAGCATTGACCGAATTCCGCCGCGCTTCGAGCGATCTGCGATCCACGTTCGAGCGCGAAATGCAAAATCTGGAACGGGAAGACGAATCTCTTAAAGAAGTGACGCATCAGACCGCCAACGAAATTTATCATCACGTAAATTTCGGTTACGGCTACGACGATAACGGCCACGCCAGCGAGAACGTTTCTTCCGAGACCACTCACCCCTCCACGGTAGGCGCTTCAGAAGTACCGGGCGCCGAATCACATGGGACCACCACGGCCGTTGCCGAGCTGCCCGCTCCCGCCGACGCCGCTTCCGCGGCGCCAGTTTCCGAGGATCTGTGGGCCGATTTTTATCGCAAGGCCGCGCAGGCGGGGGTCGAGGGCACCGTGCCCCGGTCAGCCGCTCCGAACGCGTCCCAGAACAGTTAATCGTTAAGATCGGTAGTTAAAACAGGAATGGACGAAACCAACGCCTCGGCGGGCGGGGAAGTGCCGCCTGCTGAGGTAACAGGAGATCAGACCAGCGGATTCCCAGACGACCCCTTCGGGCCGTCCCCGCCTGTTGTGTCTCCGCCGCCTACCGCGTTAGAGAAGGCTTTCGGCAATGGAGGCGGGCGCGTTCCTCCGCCGCCCTCCGAGGATGATGAAGACGATGACGAGGAGGAAGGCATGCTCCGCATGTCGTTCCTGGAGCACCTGGAGGAGCTTCGCGCTCGGATCCTCAAAGCGCTCTACGGCTTCGGCATCATCTTTCTGGCATGCATCGTCTTCAGCAACCAGCTCTTCAAAGTGGTCCTGGCGCCCGGCCTGAGAGCTCTGGCCGCAACGGGGAATCCCAACGCCCGCTTTATTGCCATCGACCCGATGGAGCAGTTCTCGATTATCTGGGTCTGGACGCCGCTGGTGGCGTCGCTGTTTCTGGGCTCGCCCTGGATTTTGTATCAGGTCTGGGCCTTTATTTCGCCCGGCCTCTACCGCCGCGAGAAGAAATGGGCCGTTCCCTTCGTGCTGTTTACGGCGGGACTGTTTGTTCTGGGCGGTGTTTTCGGCTACTTCGTTGCGTTCCCCTACGGAATGTCGTTCCTGTTCGGAATCGGCGGCATGGGCGGCAATGCGGTCACGCCCATGATTACGATCGATAACTATTTCGACAAGTTCGTCGACGTGATGCTTGGCATCGGCGTGGTGTTTGAGCTGCCGGTGCTGATTTTCTTCCTTTCGCTCTTGCGAATCGTCTCGCCGTCGTTTCTGCTGGCCCATTCGCGCTACGCGATCCTGGCCATCGTTATCATCGCCGCGATCATCACACCGACCCCGGATGTTTTCAACCTCATGCTGTTCGCGGTGCCGATGAGCCTGCTCTTCTTCCTGGGCATCTTCGCAAGCTATCTGCTGGTGCTGAGGCGCGAAAACCGCAGGTTCCCATGGCTCGCGTTCCTGAGGTGGCTGGCGGTGGTGGCGGGCGTGATTGCGTTGGCCATGGTTGTCGCAGTGGTGGAATACAACTACCACTTCACCTGGCACTGGCCGTTCTTACATAAGTAGCGCGGGCCGTCTTCGGCTGCGGGCAAAGGGGTGCAACCCGCAAGACTGGCGGCGTCAGCGCTTAAAGAACCAGAGCCAGAAATACTGCTGGCCTGCACCGTGGAAATACCGCGGCTCGAAGCCGCAGCGGACCGCCAGCGCCCGTGCCTGCGCCTCCGAATACGGCACGCCGACCCAGGTGTCCTCGGGGTGGCTCTGCACATTGACGTCGCCCTGCACCTGAAACTTGAACAGCGCGCCCGGCCGCAGCAGGCGTCCCACCTCGCGTACGTAGTTCTCGATGATCTCCCGGCTCGGGATGTGCTGGAACACGATCGCCGAATACGCGAAATCGAACTCCAGCGGGGGAATCACCGACAAATCGCAGCCGTTGTTCTGGTACAGATGCACGTTGGGCCGCCCGGCGAGCGCGGTCCGGGCCCGCGCGATCATTTCGCCGCTCACGTCCACCGCGTGGACCTCGCCGAACAGATTCGACAGGGCCCGTGTCAGCCGGCCGGCGCCGCAGCCGATCTCCAGCACGCGCATCTGTTTCGGGTCCTTGCCCTGATAGACGTTGGTGGTGTCGGTGAGGATATCCTCGGCGATCGCCTTCTCGCCGGAGCGGAAAAACTCCTGGTCGCTCCAGTCCGTGCGGCTGGTGTCCACGAAATAGCGGGCGTTCTGGCGCGCGCGATCGTCCCAATCGCGGCGCATCTTCTCAAGTTGCTGTTCCAGGGTGATCGAGTCGGACATCAGTCGGTTTCTTCGGCGGTGTGGTCTTTTACGAACTGGAGGATATCGAACTGCTTGATCGCGCGATCCGGGAAGAAGCTGTTGACTGCATCCTGGAGGTCGGTGAAGACCTGGAAGATGGTGTGCAGCTTGGTAAGCAGCAGCAATTCCACGTTGCGCTTGTTGGGGTTGACCAGCTTCAGCGCGCCATTCTGTTTTTTAAGCGATGTGAAGCAAATCACCATCGTGCCGAGTCCGGTGGAATCGACGTAGTCGACGCCGGAAAGATCCAGGATCACGTTCACATGGCCGGCCGCGGCTTCCTGGTTGATCTTTTCCCGGATGCTGTTCGATTCGCCGACGGTCAACCGGCCCTTGAGCGAAAGAATGACGATCCCTTCGCGCATGCTCTCACTGATCTCGAGACTCATCGGGGGAAAGACCCAGTTTAGCGTTTTTCAGTGGGCGAGCGTGGCTCCGGCCTCCACCGGCTGCGGCGGCGCGGGCGGTTCGGCGTCGCGCGGCAGCAGAACGCGGAACCGCGTGCCTTCGCCCACCTTGGAAGTCACCTCGATGCGCCCGCCGTGCGCCTCCACGATCCAGGAAACGAAGCTCAGGCCGAGCCCCAGGCCCGAGATTTTATTCGTCTCCGGGCTGCGCACGCGATAGAACCGGTCGAAAATGTGGGGAAGATTTTCGGCCGGAATGCCGACGCCGCTGTCCTCGACCTCAAGGCTGACGAAAGCCAGCGATTCCGACGGCCCGATCGTCACACAGACGGACCCGCCGGCGGGCGTGTACTTGACCGCGTTTGAGAGCAGGTTCGACAACAGCCGCTCGATCTGCACGCGGTCCGCAGGAACAACCGAACCCGGGACCGTCCGGGCGCTCAGGCGGAGATTTTTTTCCTGCGCGGGAATCTGGAACTGCTCGACCACCTCCATGGCGACGCTGCCCAAATCCAGAGGAGCCTTCTGGAGCGCCAACTGCCCGGATTCGGCCTGTGAGAGCAGCAGCAGCGCGCGCACGATGCTGGAAAGCTGCTCGACATCTTCCAGGGCATTGACCATGGCGTCGCGGTACTGCTCCGGCGTTTCGGCGGTGAACAGCGCCACTTCCAGTTGGCCGCGAATCGCGGTGAGCGGCGTGCGGAGCTCATGTGACACGTCGGTCGAAAAGCGGCGGATCTGCTCGAAGGACTGGTTCAGGCGCGCGGTCATGCGGTTGAAGCTGTCGATCAGGTGATCCAGCTCATCGCCGGCGCCGCGCAGGGGGATCTGCATCGAGAGGTTGGCTCCGGTGATGTTCTGCGCGGCCTGTGCGACCGAGTTGACGGGCTGAATCGCCCGCCCGGCCAGCACCCAGCCCAGCACGCTCGACAGCGCGATCAGAACCGGAAGAAACAGAAAATAGCGGCGCGTGAACAGGCGCACGTTGCGCTGGCTGTCGGCCAGCGACCGCCCAATGGCGAAGAAGTAGGGCCGCCGCCGGGTGTCCGGGATCATGCCGGCCTTGATCAGGAAGGGCTCGCCGTCGCGGGTGTAGCGCACGTGGACTTCGCTTTTCGTGGGCAGGTTCAGGATGCGGCGCACTTCGGCGGGCGAATCGAAGCCGATGGATTCGTAGATGCCGCCATCGTCGTGCATCAGCACATAGCCGTTCTGATCCGTGATGAGGTAAACGTGTTGCAGGCGCGAGACGATATAAGCGTCTTCCGGATCGATGAGATCGGCGATCCATTCCGGGCGCTGGTTATCGATCTGAAGATATCCCTTGGCCGCGCCCCACTCCTCCTCAAGCGCGGCCTGCACATCGCTTTCGAGCTGAAATTGCAGCGTCTGGCGGAAGACGAGCCCGATCACCACCAGCAGGATGCTGAAGAACACGACATAGCTCAGCATCAGGCGGAAGCGGAGTCCGCGGACAAATTTCACGCGCAGGTCGGGAATGCCGAAGACGCGTGTGAATCGGGCCATATTAGTGGGCGTGTTTGGCCAGGTCGCCCTCCGGAGCTTCGAGCATGTAGCCGATTCCCCGGACGGTCTGGATCATCTTCTGCGGCCATTTATCATCGATCTTGCTGCGCAGATGGCGTATGTAGACATCCACGATATTGGTGAGTCCGTCGTAATCCATGTCCCACACGTGCTCGACGATCATAGTGCGGCTGAGCGGCCGGCCGCGGTTGCGCATCAGGTATTCGAGAATGCTGAACTCCTTGGGCGCCAGCTCGATGTTTTCGCCCGAGCGGGTGACCTTGCGGCGGATGCAATCGAGCGTCAGATCGCCCACCTGGAGCCTCTCCGGCGTGGGCTGGCCCCGCCGCAGGAGCACCCGGACGCGGGCCAGCAGTTCCACGAAGGCGAAGGGCTTGACCAGATAGTCGTCGGCGCCGCCCTCCAGACCTTTGACCCGGTCGTCTACAGCGTCCCGCGCGCTCAGGATAAGAACCGGCGGGCTGACCTTGCGGTTGCGGATCTTCTGGAGCACCGTCAGGCCGTCGATATCCGGCAGGCCGAGATCGAGAATGACAAGATCGTACTCGGTGGCGTGGACCATATCGATCGCGCGCGCGCCGTCGGGAGCCACGTCCACGGCATAGCCCGCGCTCTCCAGGCCCCGCGACAAAAAGTCGGCGATCCGTTTTTCGTCTTCCACCACCAGGATTCGCATATATGAGAGTTTACGCTGGCTCATCTCCCACCACCAGTACGGGAACCGGCACTTCATGGCGCACGGCGTTGATGGTGTTGCCGAAAATCAAGTCCTTCAGGCCGCGGTGCCCATGCGCGCCCATCACGATCAGGTCCGGCTGGAGCTTTCGGGCGAGACGCACGATCTCTTCGGCCGGCTGGCGGCCGTGAACCACGGTCAGTTCGGAATCCACGCCCTGCGCCGCAAGCGCCGCGACGATTCCCTTGAAATATTCTTCTCCGGCGTACACCTCGGCCGTCGAGGCCAGCGGCCCGAAGAGCCGGCTGGTGGCTCCTTCTTCTACGTGCAGCAGGTGCAGAGTCGCGCGGTGGGGCCGCGCCAGACCGGCGGCATGCGCAATCGCGGCGCGGTCGCGCGAGGTGTGATCGAGCGGCACGAGAATCTTGCGGTACACCTGCTCGGGAAGGTCCGCGGCCACGGGTTCGGCGTGGGGCTCGCTGCGCCGCTGCGGAGAGATGCCCCCGAACGTGATCCATCCGAGCACGAAAATAATGGCGGCGGTGGGCGGTAGCGCCAGCCAGCCATGCCAGGCGGACTCGGAGATCCAGTGCCCGGCCGATTCGAATACTAGCCACGCGTTGAGAACTACAATCAACACCGCGCAGCCGCCGGCGAGCAGCCTCACGGTGCGGCGGTTGGCGAACTCGCCCATGCGCGCCGGATCGTTGGTAAAACGGATCAGAGGAATCACTGCGAAGGGGAGCTGCATGCTGATAACCACCTGGCTCAAGATCAGCAATTGAAGCGTCGCGCCTTCGCCATAAAAATAGACCGTGATCACCGCCGGAACAATGGCGATCAGACGCGTGATCAGCCTCCGGATCCAGGGGCGCATCCGAAGATCGAGGAAGCCTTCCATGACGATCTGGCCCGCATAGGTTCCCGTCAGCGTCGACGACTGCCCGCTGGCGAGCAGGGCGACGGCGAACAGCCCGCTGGCCAGCGCCGTGCCCAGCAAGGGAGAAAGCAATTCGTAGGCCTGCTCAATCTGCGTCACGACGATCGACCGCTGGAAGAAAACGGCCGCGGCCAGCACCAGGATCGCGCCGTTGACGATCAGCGCTCCGTTGAGCGCGACCACCGAATCGATCAGGTTGAAGCGGCACGCCTCGCGCCGTTCCTGCGCGCTCCGGCCGATGCGCCGCGTCTGCACCAGGGCCGAGTGCAGGTACAGATTGTGCGGCATGACGGTCGCCCCCAGAATGCCGACCGCGATATAAATGCTTTCGTTGTTCAGCCGCGGAACCAAACCCGAGAAAACATCCCGGAACAACGGGTGCGCGAATCCCAGCTCCACTAAAAAGCACCCGGTCATGATGGCGATCAGCGAAAGGATCACGGCCTCGATCACCCGGATTCCGAAGCGCGACAGCCACAGGACCAGGACCGTATCGAGCGCGGTCAGCAGCACTCCCGCAACCAGCGGAAGGCCGAACAAAAGCTTCAATCCGATGGCCGCGCCCAGCACCTCGGCCAGGTCGCAGGCGGCGATGGCGATCTCGCACAGCACCCACAGCGCATGGCAAATTGGCCTGGGGTACGCCTCGCGGCAGGCTTGCGCCAGGTCGCGCCCGGCGGCGATCCCCAGCCGTGCGGCCAGCGTCTGCAACAAAATCGCCATCGCGTTGGAGAGCACGATGACCCACAGAAGCTGGTAGCCAAACCGCGCGCCGCCTTCCAGATCTGTGGCCCAGTTGCCGGGATCCATGTAGCCGACGCTGACGAGGTAGGCGGGGCCGGCAAAAGCCAGCATGCGGCGAAGCAGGGTCGGCCGCGCGGTGGCGACGCTCGAGTGCACCTCGGGCAGGGAAGCAGCGACCGCAGCGGGCTGTTTCATCTTCTAGTTTCACTATAAGGCGTGGGCGAAGGGGCGGCGGGCTGGGCGGCGGGAGCGCCGGGAAGGGCTGCGATATTCTGGACATTTTGGAAGGAGAGCAATATGAAGATCATCGTGGCTGGCCAAGGTGCTTTCGGCATCAAGCACCTGGAAGCGTTGGCCAACATTCCGGATGTGGAAGTGGTTTCGCTGGCTGGCGGCAATCCCGCGGGCACTGAAGAAGTCGCCAAACGATTCAAGATTCCGCATTGGACCTCGGACCTGGCAGAGAGCCTGAAGCAGCCAGGCGTCGAGGCGGCGATCCTTACGACGCCCACGCAACTGCACGCCTCCCAGGCGATTCAGTGCATGCGCGCGGGCAAGCACGTGATGGTGGAAATCCCCATGGCGGATTCGCTTGAGGACTCCGAACGGATCGTGCAAGTGCAGAAAGAGACCGGGCTTGTCGCCATGGCGGGCCACACCCGGCGGTTCAACCCCAGCCATCAGTGGATTCACAAGAAAATCAAAGCCGGTGAGCTGAAAATCCAGCAAATGAACGTGCAGACGTATTTTTTCCGCCGCACCAATATGAATGCTGCGGGCAAGCCGCGGAGCTGGACGGACCACCTGCTCTGGCACCACGCCTGTCATACCGTGGATTTGTTCCAATACCAGACCGGAGAGACGGCCTCCATCGCCCAGGCCGTGCAGGGGCCCCTGCATCCTGAACTCGGCATCGCCATGGACATGGGCATTCTGCTGAAGGTGCCGTCGGGCGCGGTGTGCACGCTTTCGCTATCGTTTAACAACAAGGGTCCTCAGGGGACTTTCTTCCGCTACATCTGCGATAACGGCACCTACGTCGCCTATTATGACGATCTGGAGGACGGCGACAAGAACAAGATCGATCTGTCGAAGGTGGACGTATCGATGAACGGCATCGAGCTTCAAGACCGCGAATTCATTTCCGCCATCAAAGAAAAGCGCGAGCCCAACGCCAGCGTGCAGCAGTGCCTGGCGGCGATGCGGACGCTGGACCGGCTGGAGCAGTGCGTGGGCCGCGAGGGCAAGGCGGTGCTGAAGACCGCGCGGTAAAGCCCGGCCGCGATAGGCCGGAAGGAGTCAGCCTGATAACATAGGCGTCTTATGAGCACCCCCGTCGCCGCACCCCCGGTTGCCGCTGCTGCCACGAAGCCGACGATTAAGTGGGCATGGTTGGCGCTCGCCCTTGCCGTCGGATTGGTCGTCGCCCTTATTCCGACGCCGCAGGGGCTGAGCCGGCCTGCCCAGCTCGTGCTGGCGATCATCTGCGGGACGGTGGTGCTGTGGGCCGCGGAGGTGATGAACAACGGCGTCGCCTCGCTGCTCATGATGGCGATGCTGATGGTGGTGGGCGTGCGTCCGCTGCTGACCGTGCAGGGCTCGGGCGACGTCAGCGGCGCGCTCAGCGGTTTCTCCGACGGAGCGTGGTGGACCCTGCTGGTGGTGGTCTACTACGGCTTCATCATGAAGAAGACCGGCCTGGCGGAGCGCATTTCGTATTACATCCTGTCGCTGTTTCCGGGAACCTATGCCGGCATCGTCTCCGCCTTCTTCCTGATCGGGCTGCTGCTGTCGTTGGGCATTCCGTCGATGACCGTGCGCACCGCGATCATGGCGCCCATCGCCTGGAGCCTGGTGCAGACGCTGGAACTGAAGCCGCGCAGCCGCGGCTCGGCGCTCA
>DASRCB010000245.1:0-10888 GCA_035653295.1 Bryobacteraceae bacterium | reverse complement strand
AATTGCGGCCCGCGCAAGCGAGGCGAAACGCTTCTGCCTGGTGCGTGTAAAGCGAGGGAATGCCGCGCGCGCCGAGCATGGTTCGCAGGCTCGCGTGCAATGCATCCGGCAGCGCCGAAAAGCGGGCTTTACGGGCGGGCTCATGGCGGATGGCCCGAATCGGTGAGTCGGGGAGGGCGGTCATTTGCTGAAAGCGCGCCAGGGCGGCGTCCAGCCCACCGCCTCGCGCGTGGTCGAACAGGCCGAGGCTTAGATCACCTGTATTCGCCATTTCTTTGCCATTTGAACACATCGCGCCGACCGCGGGCAAACTGGTACGGCACCGCGTGCCTCTCCAGGACTCGATCGCCGCGGGTGACAGACGCGATGGCGCGCCCTCTCGGGACAAAGTGGCCCAACGTATGTAGATGCTGAAGGCATGTGCTTGAGTAATTTGGGCGATAGTCGTGGAACCAGACCTGCCAAAAGAAGGCCGTATGTTGTGCAGACATTTTCTCGCCCTCACCTTCGCGGCCGCCGTCGCGTTCGGCGGAACGGCAAAGATCGCGAAAGACGTCGATACCAAAACTGCTGCTGAGGCGAACGTTATCGTTCGCTTTAAAGTACCCCCGGCAGCTAAACATCATCAGCATGTGATCGCTCTCGGCGGGCTGCTGAAGAATGTTCCCGGCCTTCTGAACACCGCGGCCTATTCGATTCCGGGCACGATGGTGCCGCTGCTCGCCGCCGATCCGGACGTCGACTTCGTCGCGAAAGATCACGTATTGAAAGCTTCGGCGGCGCCGCCCTGGATTGGCGCTCAGCCCGATAACGGCTGGCACGCAATTGGCGCTGATCTGGCAACCAGCGTCTTTGGATTTACCGGCGCCGGAGTGGGCGTGGCCGTAATCGACAGCGGGATGGACAATCTGGACGATCTGAAGGATCCGACCGGCAAGAACCGCATCGTTTACCAGCAGAGCTTCGTTCCCGGCGATACTTCCCCCGCGGACAAGTACGGCCATGGGAATCATGTGGCCGGCATTCTGGGCGGGACGGGTAAGGACTCCACGGGCTCGAAGTTCTCGTACACGGTTCGCGGCGTGGCCCCGGGCGTGAACTTTATCAACCTGCGCGTACTCGATGCACAGGGACAAGGTTCCGACAGCGCGGTAATCGCGGCCATCGCCCGCGCCATCCAGCTTCAGTCCACTTACAACATCCGCGTCATGAATCTGTCGCTTGGACGGCCGGTGGGCGACTACTGCGCCAATGATCTGCTCTGCCAGGCGGTGCAGAAGGCATGGCAAAGCGGTATCGCGGTGGTGGTGGCGGCGGGCAACGACGGCCGCGACAACACGTACGGCACCAACGGGTATGCCACAGTTAATGTCCCCGGTAACAACCCATACGTGATTACGGTGGGCGCCATGAACACTGAAGGGACGCAAACGAAGACCGATGACGTGATCGCCACGTACAGCTCGAAAGGGCCGACGCTGCTCGACCACACGGCCAAGCCGGACATTGTCGCCCCAGGCAACCGCATTTACTCGGTTCGCGATAACGGGTCGTGGCTGGACAATACGTACCCCGGAAATCGCGTGCCGCACAAAATGTACATCAACGGCGGCGATACCGGTGATGGCAGTTACTTCGTTCTGAGCGGGACCAGCATGGCGACGCCGGTGGTGAGCGGGGCCGTCGCCCTCATGATCCAACAGGATCCGACGCTTACGCCGGACCAGATCAAGGCGCGGCTGATGAAGACGGCCGACAAATTCGCCGCTCTCTCCTACACCATTACGGATCCAACGAGCGGGCAGACCTTCGCCGAACAAAACGACATCTTCACCGTGGGCGCGGGTTACCTGAATATCGCCACGGCGCTCTCAAGCACGGAGAAAGTAAGCTCACCGGCCCCGTCTCCAACAGCGATTTTCGATCCGAGCACAGGCGCCGTAACCCTGAGTTTCGCGGGCGACACGAGTTCGAACGTGATCTGGGGTTCTCGTGGCAATGTGCTCTGGGGCAGCAGCGCTGTGTGGGGGACGAACGCAATACAGTCCGATTCGGCGGTGTGGGGAACCAGTGCGGTGTGGGGCACCGTATCGGCGATGCGTGGGAATGTTTTGTGGGGCAGCGGCGCGGTGTGGGGTACGAACGCACTGTGGGGAAGCACTTCGAGCAGCGCGGACAACACGCTCTGGGGTTCCTCTTCAACCGCCATTCAGGGCGACACGAACTGAGGCCAACCATGATCAGAGAACATTATTGCGGTCATTATCTTCGGAGCGCGGCGCTGCTCGTCGCGAGCGCCAGCCTCTGTTTTGGCGGCCACTGGAAAGTCGCGCGCGAGCTGCAGCAATCTTCGGGCAGCGATGCGGTGAACGTAATTGTTCAGTACACGCATCAGCCCGGCGAAAACGAACACAAACGGGTCAGTTCGCTCGGGGGCAGGCATAACGGCCACCTTCAGTCCATCGCCGCCGAAGCGGTCAGTCTGCCGGCGTCGGCTGTCGCCGCTTTGGCGAACGACAGCAGCGTGGCCTACATCAGCCCGGATCGCCCCGTACATCCAATGCTGGACCTCAGCGCCGCGGCGGTGAATGCCGCCGTCGCGCAACAACAGTACAGTCTCGACGGTACGGGCATCGGCGTGGCGGTTATCGACAGCGGAATCAGCCCGCATGCGGACCTTGGGAAACACATTGCCTACTCAGTCACCGAGGTCAGCGGTGGGACAAATGACCAGTTTGGCCATGGGACACATGTCGCCGGCATCATCGGCAGCAGCGGCGCCGATTCGAAAGGAAAGTTCTTCACCCGCACCTTCCGCGGAATCGCGCCAGGAGTGAACCTGATCAACATACGAGTACTCGACAACAATGGCCAGGGCAGCGACAGCACCGTGATCGCGGGCATCGAACAGGCCATTGCCCTGAAGAGCAAGTACAACATTCGTGTGATGAACCTGTCACTTGGCCGGCCCGTGTTCGAGAGCTACACGCAGGACCCGCTTTGCCAGGCTGTCGAAGCCGCGTGGAAGGCCGGCATTGTGGTGGTGGTCGCCGCCGGTAATGACGGGCGCGACAACTCCCAGGGGACGAATGGCTACGGGACGATAACCGCGCCGGGCAACGATCCTTATGTGATCACGGTTGGCGCGATGAAGACCAACGGGACACCCGACCGCGGCGACGACACCATCGCCAGCTACAGCTCCAAAGGCCCGACCCTCATTGACCATATCGTAAAGCCGGACATCGTGGCTCCCGGCAACCGCGTGGTTTCCGATCTGGCCCTCGGCGCGTCCCTGTTCAAGGCCTGGCCGAAGAACGCAGTCCCGTTCTCGTACTACACGCAGATCAATATCGGGCTGCCGACGCCCGTGTACTTCACCATGAGTGGGACCAGCATGGCGACACCGGTTGTAAGCGGCGCGGCGGCGTTGTTACTTCAGCAGAACCCGAGCCTCACGCCCGATCAGGTCAAGGCTCGCCTGATGAAGACTGCTTATAAGACCTTCCCCGCCAGCAGCACGGTGGTGGACCCGGTAACGGGGGCAGTGTACACGGATCAGTACGACATCTTCACGGTGGGCGCCGGATATCTGGATATCGGCGCGGCGCTTGCCAACAGCGACGCTGGCGCCGGGCTGGCGCTTTCGCCGGCCATCGTGCCCGTGCCCGGCAATCCCGGCCAATATAGCCTGACCTACGCGGACGCCGTACTCTGGGGCAGCAGCGCCCCGTGGGCCAGCGCAATCCTCTGGGGCAATACGGTGCTTCCGGGCGTTGCCGCCGCGGGCTCCACGCAGGCGAACGCCATCTTGTGGGGAACTGACTCCGTCCCGGCGCTCGCGATTATCTGGGGCAACGCCGTCGTATGGGGTTCATCGGCGAATAACGTGGCTGAGGATGGCGGCATCCTCATTATGGGTGAGTAAGTACTGGTAGTTCGTTCTGAAGGGTGAGAGGTGATTGCTTTTGGGCAGTCACCTCCCAAAACTACCTGGATGGTGCTCAGGGCAACCTTGCACCATTGGCAAACAACGATCCTGAAGTCGGCGGACTCGGCGTGATGCGGTGTTTCGAGTCTGGTTCCGGGCGCGGACGAAGGCTTACGGCGGTGATGTCGGGGATCACGGGCGAACAACCTGCGTTAACATGCGCCCGAGCCGAGGAAAGGCGTCCGTGTGAGTTCGCCTTTTCCCGAAGCGGGAGTCCACGCATAATGAGCTCGTTCACGGCGCTGAACTGAGCTTCGTCGGACCTCGTGCAGGGCAGACCGTCTACAGTAAACGCCTTATCAATCCGATCTACTGATCAGGTATTCGTAATGTTCGCCATCCCTGGGCCGATCCGGTTAGCGTGCTGGTGTCGCGGCCGCGCTGCGCAGGTAGGAATCATCCTTTGCGCTGCCCTTGGTACGAACGGTGTGGCGGCTCGGCCTGATGCCGCGGCCAGGCCTGTGGCGATAACGTCCGTCCAGTGCTGGTCACGCAAACAGGCAACCCGCGTCGTCATCGAAATTGCGAGCGACTTCCAGTATTCGTCCGACCACATCTCGGGTCCGGAACGTATCTTCTTCGACTTTCCCGGGGCTGTTCCTGAACTCGGAAAGCGGCGTTCCGCCCGGGTGGAGATCAATGATGAACGCCTGCGCGGGATACGTGTGGCGGAAACGAAGCCGGGTGTGACGCGCGTTGTCTTCGATCTTACCCGGAAGATAAATGTCAGCACCGCTCGCCTGAATGATCCGGAGCGGCTCGTTATCGAGCTTCGTGAACCCGGAGCTGCGCTCGATACGGCAGAGTTCTCGCCGAGCGAACTTGTGGCCTCGATTGGCAGACCGGGAGGGGAGCGAGCGCATTCCAGTCCTGTGGCGCCGAACCGCGATGACGTCTCGCTTGTCATTACTGATGCGCGCTCACAAACGCCGGCCAGGCTCTCGGCGCCCACCACGACGAAGCAGGATTCCGCAACCGCCGGCACACGGACGAGTGACGTTGACGTCCGGAGTCCAGCCGTATCAGCAGCGAATTCGGCGGCGCCGTCAGATGCTCCAGAGGTTGCTTCCGCCGCGCGGCGTGACGAAACGGGGCGGAGGTCGATCACTCGCACACTGGACCTCAAGATCGGGACGATCCTTATCGATGCAGGTCATGGCGGGCGCGATACGGGCACGGTGGGGCCAACAGGATTGATGGAGAAGGATCTGGTGCTCGACATCGCACACCGGCTCGGAGATTTGATTTCCAGGCGTGTGGGCGCCCGCGTACTCTACACGCGAAGCGATGATACGTTCGTTCCACTGGAGGAGAGGACCCGGATCGCGAACGAGGCGCACGCGGACCTGTTTGTTTCGATTCACGCGAACTCGTCACCGCTGCCTTCGACAATGGGCGTCGAAACATACTACCCGAATGTGACCGTCTCGAAAGGGGCCATGGACGTCGCCGAGCGCGAGAATGGCACCGCCCGACTGAGCATGTTCGATCTGCAGGGCTTGATCCGAAATATGGCCCTCGCCGATAAGGTGAATGAATCGCGGGATCTGGCGACGAATGTCCAGACGGCGCTCTACGCCGGATCGCTGAGGACCGGCCGCACGCGTGACCGCGGTGTGCGGAAGGCGCCATTCATTGTCCTTCTGGGGGCGGAGATGCCGAGCATACTCGCTGAGATCGGCTTCATCAGTAATGCAGAGGAAGAGCAATCGCTGAGAGAGCCCAGCCAGCGCCAGAGGCTTGCGGAAGCGCTGTGCGCCGGAGTTGAGAAGTATGCTGCCGGTCTGAGCCACTTTGAGCCGGCAGATCACGCCGCACTGCGGGCGGCGGCAGAACGATAGCGCAGGCGCGGCGCACCCTTCGTCTTGAGGTGGGCGTTTACCGCCACAAAGCCGTCCATCGTCTCCTGCACGGATCGCGCACTCGTTATCGCATAGGGTACGTTGGTGAGAGTGACGGCGCCAGCGCAGAAACACCCGTCCGGCATAGTCGATATCCATAGTCACATTCTGTGGGGCCTTGACGATGGCGTGCGCTCGATGGACGAGAGTCTGCGTATGTTGTCGGACGCGGCTGCCGCGGGAACCGCGCATATTGTCGCGACTCCGCACGCCAATGACGAGTTTCACTTCGATCCGGCCATCATCTCCGAGCGGATTGCCGAGCTCCAGATCGCGTCCGCAGGTTCGCTGCGCATTCACCGTGGCTGCGATTTTCACCTGTCCGCCCAGAACATCGAGGATGCGCTCCACAATCCGGCCAAATACACCATCAACGGGGGCCCTTACCTTCTGGTGGAGTTTCCCGACATGTTCATTTCGCCGGCCAGCGAACACATTCTTGGGCGCCTGAGGGAGAGCGGCATGATTCCGGTGATCACTCATCCGGAAAGAAACCTGGTGCTCCAGCGCGATCTGGCGCGAGTAAAGCGCTGGGCCGCGGCGGGTTATCTGGTGCAGGTCACCGGGCTGTCGCTGCTGGGTCGCTTTGGAAAGGCCGCGCGGGAATCCGCCTGGGCGCTGATTGAAAGCGGCGCCGCGCATATCGTGGCCAGTGATGCGCACGATCCCGAGGACCGGCATGCCAGACTTGACGAGGTCCGGACAGCGGTCGCCGAGCGGGCGGGAAACGAAGCCGCGGAAATGCTCTTCGAGAACAACCCCGGAGCAGTCATCACCGGAGCTCCGGTGATGGTTTCGCCCCCGCTGCCCAGACCACGACGGAAATGGTATCGGTTTGGCCGGTGAAGGGACGACGATGCAGGCATGGCGGGTTGGGGGGGAGTGTTTCGAAACGTGGCTTTGTTCCTGGCGTGGTTGTTCTGGCAGGCACGCCGGGTTGGACGATGTTTATATGTTGAGGCTTTTCTCGGCGCAGGGCGTTGGTTCGCCGTTCGTGCGTGCGCCCTATCTGCATTGCGGGCGCGCGGGCGAGAGTGGGCCGGTTCGCATTTGTCGCACCGATGTCATTGGAGTGAAGAGCGTCGAACTTGTTTGTTGTGCACTGTTGCCTGGCGGCGCTGGTTGCGAGGTTCTTCCGGTCATATGTTGAGGCTTTTCTCGGCGTAGGGCGTTGGTTCGCCGTTCGTGCGTGCGCCCTATCGGTAACCGGTCCTGAACTCGAACGGCGGACCGCAGTTCTTGGTCTCATATGCTGGTGCGCTGGCGGGGAGCCCGCGTTAAAATAACGCGAAAAAACGCTGCACAACAACACAGGCTTCTCTCTGGAACGGTCGAAGCAATCAGCTTTGACCTGCGAGATACGGAGAGACATTTGTATCGGTTTCTCAGGCCGCCCACCAATCCTCTTCCTGTCGTTTGCCGCGCGGCTTCATGGGGCGCCCTTCGCGCGAAGTGACATCGGGTAAGCGCGCCTGGTCGCGATCGAGTGCACAACATGTAGCGTGCGAATCAACTCTCTCTCAACCTCCGGACTCCGCAGCGGCGTGACTGTCACGAGTTCTTTTGGCTGAGAGAGCGCGAAATTCGGACGGATCAGCCGTCGCAGAATTGGGTACAAGCCATAATACTGGTTATCTCTGCCTCGTTTCCTGCGGGGAAGCAACTCGGGCCGAGTCCACCACAGCGACAGAAAAAACGGAAATACGTCATTCTCGGTCTGATTTTGTGGCGGGCGCTGCAGCCACAGTACTCGCAGCTCTTCACGCTTTACGTCGTTCATGCGGGGGCTGGTCAGTTTGGCCTTACGCCAGGCTTCTTTCTTCTTCTGCGCTGCGAGAATCCTGGTCTGCCGGCGCCGGATGCGCTCCTGCTGCTCATCAACCGCACGCCGGCGCTCAACGGCTGGTTCGATTCGCTGAAGGAACGAGACGAGCTCATCGGTCAGAGCCAATGTCCGGAAATCCGGCTCCGGCAGGCGGCGCGATTGCCGGCCACCGACGTCAGAAGCAGTCGATGACGAATTCGGCAGCAGTTCGACGCTATTGGTGAGCTGATCTCCTGGTTGGCGAGGGGAGCACTCGTGACGCGTGGAATCATTCGACTTTCGCCGCTGGAGCGGCCCACGGCGTGCACTGCGCCTCAGCTCGTCGACGCTGTCCCATCTGATTCCAGCGTCCGCAAGATGCTGCAGACTGTCGATTACATCTGCCAATCGTGTGATGTCGTGAGTGCGAGCTGCGTTCATGCCGCTGCTCCAGCAGCCGGCGCACTCGCCGGTGTGGGCTTCTCAGGTCTGCTGGATGGCGCATTCTGCTGCTCCGTTTCTGCCTTTTCGGAACCGGCGGTCGTATCGCTCGTATCCACAGTCGGTTCTTCGTAGTAGAAAATTATGAGCGGCAAATCAGGGTCATAAGAAGGGGCGGAGGACCATCCGTTGAAGGTTGTCAACGCAGCGAAATCCCGTCCGGTCCGCTCGATGGCCACACTGTCGCGCAACTCCATATATCGTTTTGCGGCAGCGTCAAGCTCCTCAGTCCAAAACAGGCGGCCCGCTTTGATTCCCTCGGCGGCGCATTTGTGCAGTTTTTGTTCCGCATCCGAGAGCCGCGTGATTGCGACAGACTCCGTCGAGTTCGGAACTGGCTCCGGTCCCGTAAACGCCCTGACACGAGCTACGATGGCGTCTCTCTCGCCCTGCTCCGGTGCGGACACGACGGGTACAAGAATTTTATCGATGCGTGGGGCCGAGGTCTTGTCCTCGTATGGCGCGCCCGTACGCTCGATCGCGTACATATTTTCTAAAGCCCGAAGCCGCTCCAATGCTCTGAGCACTTCGCGAGTCAAATGGGCGACGCCCTGCTTCCAGCTTGCTGCGTAGGCCAGAATTACATTGAATTCTTCGGGAGTCAGCTGACGCAAGGCTAACTGGGAAATAGGATCCTCGTCAATTCGCGATTTGAAGTGTCTTTCGACGCGTGTGATGCGTTGGTTCAGCCGGTAGGTTTTCAGCGTCATTCCTGGCCGCCCCACTTCGGGAATCGCTTCTCCTCTCGTTCCACAACTGCCTCGACTTTACGGAGCCGGTCCTCAAGGGGAGCAATCTCCATCGCCTCCCTCTGCTTTCGCAGCATATCCTGGATAACCGCTGCGTCGGTGGGCGTAATCTCGCCGGCGCTGAGGGTCTGGAAAACCGCATTGATGGCGGCATCGACGTCGGCGAGCTCTTTGATCTCTGGCAACTCAAATTCGACCAGAGCATCTCGTCGTGGCGGAAGGATGCGCTCGACGCAGAGCCGGATTGCTCCGATGTCGCCCTTGAGAGCCATGTCTATGCATTGGCCTATGATGGCCTCAGCTTTTTCGTCCAGCTGTTCCTGGAATGGTAACCGGCTCCTGTTGCGGCTGCCCTTGGGGCGCCCTCGTCCGGCGTTGTTCCCTGGCTGGAACGGACGGCCCCTCACGCCGGTCTTGGCCTTGGTCGGTTCTGGTGCTTGCTGGTGAACGGTTGGTTTGTTTTCAGTGCTCATGTTCTTCTGCTGCAAAAGTACAAGGTTCCTCGAAAACGTCTCGCGGCAACTGCGCGCATCATCCCGTTTCCCCGGGGACGTGCTCAGGCCGGACCTGACGTTTCTTCGAGAGTGTCGTTCGCACGAAGATACACGTGGCCGACCATTACCGCGTCTGCCGAAACGGTGTGTTTTCAGCGGCTGTGTTTGGGTCGACTGTCCCAGGATGAGACGTCTGGCGCCAGAATGAAACGCCACTGGTTGGGATTCCCCAGCTTCACCCGGTTCTTCGGCAAAGGCCACGCTGTGCAGGCGCGAGGGGCACGCATTCGCTGGCGAGTTGCTGAGAGCGGCGGGCGAGACCCTGCCGGTCTCTCCCCCGCACCCCCTCGTCCGGCCCTCGGGCGAAAGTTCGTCCGGAGATTTTCGCGGCTACAAGGCGGCCGGTGGGATCGTGCCGATGCTGCCGGATTAAAGCACTGCGCTTGTTGTATTAGCTGGACGTGCGGGGCCGGCGAAGATCATAGAACTGGAGCCGGCAAAAGTTGCAGTGGTACAGGGAAGCGCCGAGCAGGCGGGACATGAAGCTGAGCGCCCCATGGTGCATGCGGTCGACGGGATCGCGTTTCCGTAAAGTGGTGATGCGAGCGGTCCCGCAGCGCGGGCACGAGGCCCACGCCTGAAAAGAGGGTCGGCGCTCGCGGAACCGTTCTCCGCACCCGCGGCAGTTCCAGGCTCGAGCGCACCAGAGTCGTTCGACAACGGACCGATGCGAGCGGTGAATCTCGCGCCCGCAGCTGGGGCACACATCGCCTTCCCAGGTTGTCCGGGCTTGTGCGGGGAAGGCGCTGTCGGAGGAGAGCACGACCTTCTCGTTAGCTTCGCTCAAAACGGCTGGAGCAGATGTAAAAAGTTCGAATAGCTTTCGTTCGCCGCACATGGAAAAGTACTGGCAGTTACAGGTCCGTCTTTGTTTGTTGAGGTATTTTTCGGCGCCTGGCGTTGACGCCTTCTTCTGGGCGAGTGATTGATGTTGCCGTTCTGTGACGCTCGCGTCATCCTGCTGTTGCCGCGAGCGGGAGTTGCTGAGGAAGCTGCTGCTGAAAGCGGCGGGCGAGACCCTGCCGGTCTCTCCCCCGCACCCCCTCATCCGGCTCCGCGCCCAGGCCGCGACCCACTCAGGACCGAGAATCCCGATTAGTGACGAGAACAATTGGGGCCATCGCCGACCCGGGTCGCAAGGGTGTCACTCGGCCTTGCGCTTCCTCGACTTTGGCTCGATGCTTTAGCGGAGTAGCACCCCTGCCAGCGGAGCGCGGGTGATCAGCAGGCGCAAGCGCAGCACTTCGGTCCGGCATAAGGTACCATAACTTCCATTACCCAGCCGGAGGGCTCATGAGTTCAGTGATGGACATGCTCAGCCTGTACCACTTGATGGACGATGAGGTACTTGCGAATCCGTACCCGCTTTACCATCGCCTGCGAACCGA
>DASRCB010000244.1:0-12627 GCA_035653295.1 Bryobacteraceae bacterium | reverse complement strand
GGAGCCATAACAACCCGGTGGACATCATCGGCGACGCGGACGCCACACGGTACGTAAAGACGGTGGAAGCGCTGGCCCGGAATCCGGAGGGAGACGGGCTGCTCGCCATCATGGCCCCGCAGGGCGTCGGCAGCCCCACGGAGATCGCGGAAGCGCTGCGGCCGTACGCGAAGCTTGGCAACGGCCGCCCGATCCTGGCCAGCTGGATGGGCGGCGTGGAGACGGCGGAAGGGGAGCGCATCCTGACCCGGGCGGGAATCCCGAATTTTCCGTTTCCCGACGCGGCCGCGCGAGCGTTTCATTACATGTGGCGATACAGCTACAACCTGCGGGGGTTGTACGAGACCCCGGCCGCCGCGGAAGAGGCGGGCGTTGGCGTGGACCGCGAGCGGGTGGCGGCGATCATCGCCGCGGCGCACGAGGACGGCAGGTCGATACTGAGCGAGACCGAAACGAAAGAGCTGCTGGCCTCGTATGGAATCGAGGTCACCGCCATGCGCATCGCCGGCGACGAGGACACCGCGGTGCGCGCCGCCGAGGAGATTGGCTGGCCTGTGGCGTTGAAGCTCCACTCGCACACAGTGGCGCACAAGGCCGAAGCGGGCGGGGTGAAGCTCGGGGTTGCGGATGGGGCGTCCGTACGCGCCGCTTTTCGGTCGATCCGCGAGGCGGCAGGCGACGACTTCCACGGAGTCTCGGTGCAGGAGATGATCCGCGCGGACGGGTACGAGCTGATCCTGGGCAGCAGCGTGGACGCTCAGTTCGGACCGGTGCTTCTGTTCGGGGCCGGCGGCCGCCTTGTGGAGATTCTCGACGATCGTGCGCTGGCGTTGCCGCCGCTGAACACCACGCTGGCGCGGCGCATGATGGAACAGACGCGCATCTATCGCGCTCTGACCGAGAGCGTCGACATGCGGGCGCTGGAGCGTTTGCTGGTGCGATTCAGCCAGCTCGTGGTGGAGCAGCCGCTGATCCGCGAGATCGAAATGAATCCGCTGCTGGCCGGCGGCGACCGGCTGATTGCGCTGGATGCCCGCGCGGTTCTGCAGCCGCCTGGAACGGATCCGTTATCGATTCCCCGCCCCGCGATCCGCCCGTATCCTGTGCAGTATGTCTCCGGAGCCACACTGAGGGACGGAAGCAGCATCACGGTACGCCCGATCCGTCCCGAGGACGAGCCGATGATGGTGGCGTTTCACCACACCTTGTCCGAACGCAGCGTGTACATGCGTTATTTCCACTGGATGAAGGTGGACCAGCGCACCGCGCACGAACGCCTGACGCGCATGTGCTTTATCGACTACGATCGGCAGATCGCGCTGGTGGCGGAACACACCGAGGGCATGCGTTCGGAAATTCTGGGCGTTGGGCGGCTGGTTCGCTCGCAGGAGCCGGGCTGCGCCGAGGTGGCGGTGGTAATCAGTGATGACGCGCACGGGCGCGGTCTGGGAACGCTTCTCAGCCAGCGGCTGATCGAGGTGGCGCGCCAGGAGGGGATCCGGCGGCTGAACGCCAGCGTCCTTTACGAGAATCACGCCATGCTGAAAATCCTGAGGAAACTGGGGTTCGATCTGGGCAGTGGGACGGACGCGGAGACGGTGGAAGCGCGGCTCCTGCTGGTCTGAGCATTTTCACCCGCACTTTCGGCCAGCTACACCCATTTGCTGGGGAATTGTTCCCAGACGGGGAAACAAAAAAAGCCGCCGCGCGCTGGAGGACGCGTGGCGGCTTGTACGTCGAGTGCTGAGAAAGGGGGCAGTTACTCGACGCTGATGAAAAGCGGTTCGTCGATATACCGCGGCTCTTTGCCGGTAGTGAGAACGGTGATGCCGTAGCGCCCAGGCTTGGCGCTCTCCGGGATGGTGAATTTCAGGTCCGTATCTGTCTGCTCGACAACTTTAACCTTGACCATCAGATCGCCCTGGGAGAGGTACACCGAAGCAATCTGCTCTTTGTTGAGGTTGGTGCCGGAAGCAGTAGCGTCGGATCCGGCTTTGGCTGTGTCCGGATCGACACTTTTCATGATGGGGGTGATATTCGCCGTACTCGGATCGC
Source organism: Bryobacteraceae bacterium (assembly GCA_035653295.1). Classification (GTDB taxonomy): domain Bacteria; phylum Acidobacteriota; class Terriglobia; order Bryobacterales; family Bryobacteraceae; genus DASRCB01. The sequence goes on along the minus strand of DASRCB010000244.1, from coordinate 10,572 downwards.
GGCCGGCAGCGCAAACCGCAGGAACAAAAAGCAGCAGAATGACGGAAGCGATAATCGCTCGGAACATGAGCTGAGCCTTCTTTCAACGGAGAGACTGCAATTGGCGGACCACGGCGGGTCGATGGCCCGTGGTCCGTGGTCCGCGCCCGTGGTCCAGAAAGCGGGCTACGGGTGACCGAATTGGCTTACGCGGCCGGCAAACCGCCGGTAACTGAAGACCGACCACGCGCCGGCCAGAATCATGCCCGGGATCCACCACCACAGGCCGACGATCAAGCCGTACTTCGGGGCAGCCGCGTTCCAGATATTCAGGCTGTAGTCCGGGTTGGTGCTGGCCGGCAGCACCAGGGGATACACGCCGAAGACCACGCTGGTCAGCATGCCCAGCAGATACGCGCAGGAGGACAGGAACGCGTTCCGATCGTTGCCGGCGTGTGTGAACCAGAACATGCCGGCCAGGCCGGCGAGTGCGATGGCCGGAAAGACGAAGCCGAACGGGTAATCGGAGAACTGCACCGCCAGGTGCGGCTGGAGGCGGAAGCTGAGCGCCGTGATCACGAAAGTCATCACCACGATGAGCCACCAGCCGCCCATCGCGGTGCGGCGGGCGCGATCGCGCAGCTCGCTCGTGGTTTTCAGCGCCACCCAAAGGCAGCCGTGCACGGCCAGGGCGGTGAAGGAGGCCACGCCAATCAGGATGGTGTACCAGTCGACAATGCCGGCGTAGGAGCCCGGCGCGAAGTCGGTCCACAAGGGGATGAAGAAAAATCCGGAAGCATCGAGCGGAACCCCGCGAATCACGTTGCCCAGCGCGACCCCGAACAACAGGCAGAGCAGCGCGCTCGAGGCGCCGAAGACGAAATCCCAGAACGGCCGCCAGAGATGGTTGTCCACGTGGTTGCGAATCTCGATGGAAACGCCGCGGAGTATGAGCAGCCAGAGCACGATCATCAGCGCCAGGTAGAAGCCGCTGAAGCTGGCGGAATACAGCGCGGGAAACGCGAAATAGAGCGTGCCGCCGCCGGCCAGCAGCCACACCTCGTTGCCATCCCACACGGGGCCGATCGTGCCGATGATCGCCATGCGCTCGCGTTCGTTCCTGGCCACGAACAGAGACACGAAGCCCGCGCCCAGATCAAAGCCATCGAGAATCACATAGCCGGCGATCATGATGGCGACGAGGCAGAACCAGATGGTTTCCATCAATGCACCCCCTGAAGCTCCGAAGCAGCGGGATGGCGCGAGCCTTCATCGCGGATCTCCGCCTCCGGGCCATGCTCTATCTCGCGCCAGACGAGGAACAGGAAGAGAATGCCGAGCACGGTGTACAATCCCATGAACCCCAGCAGCGTGAAGAGGCCGTTGCCGGCCGAGACGCGCGGCGAGACTCCTTCCACAGTGCGATAAAGGCCGTAAATCAGCCAGGGCTGGCGGCCGACTTCAGCGGTGATCCATCCGGCGGTATTGGCGATGTAGGGAAATGGGAAGGCCAGCATCAACACCCACAGCATCGCGCGCGAAGAGAACAGCGCGCCGCGCCACAGCAGCAGGGCCGCGGCGATCATGATCAGGATGAAAATGGTTCCGAGCCCGACCATGATGTGGTACGCGTAATAGAGCAGCGGGACATTATCCGGCCACTGATCGCGCGGGAAGTCGCGCAGGCCTTTCACCTCGGCGGTCCAGTGCCGCCATGTGAGAAAGCTCAGGGCGCCGGGAATAATCAGTGGGTTATCGAGCTGCAGCCTGTCCATGTCGGGCTGGCCGACGAGGGCGATGCCGGCCGCGCGCGCTGTTTCGAAGTGACCTTCCATGGCGGCGAGCGTTACCGGCTGATTGCGCGCGAGATTCACGCCCTGCCGGTCGCCGGTGGGAAAGAGCATGATAAACGCAGCGGCCAGGCCGGCAATCACGCCCACGCGGACGAAGCGGCGCGCGTACTGCTCATGTTCGTGGTTGAGCAGGTAGAACGCGCCGAGCGCGGCCATGACGAAGCTGCCGGTCACCACCGCGCCCATCATGTTGTGGGCGTACTGCCACCAGGACCACGGATTCAGCACGAGTCCCCAGAAGCTGGTGAGAATGATCTCGTTGTTCGGGCCGAGTTTGTAGCCAACGGGATGCTGCATCCACCCGTCGGTGGCGACGATGAAGAACCCCGACATCCACGAGCCGAGAAAAACCATAAGCGACGCGACCCAGTGCAGCTTCGGACCGAGGCGCTTCTCGCCATACAGCAGCAACCCCAGAAAAGTGGATTCGAGGAAGAACGAGAACACGCCCTCCATGGCCAGGGTCTGCCCGATCACCCCGCCGGCGGCTTTGGAAAAGGCCGCCCAGTTGGTGCCGAACTGGAATTCCATGGGGATACCGGTAACCACCCCGATGGCGAAGTTAATGCCGAAGATCTTCGCCCAGAAGCGCACGGCGTTGTTCCACAGTGGATCGCCGGTGCGCAGCGCCAGCGTCTTCATGACGAAGAGCAGCAGGGCGAGCCCCATGGTGAGTTGCGGGAACAGGTAATGAAAGGTGACTGTGAAAGCGAAGTGCAGGCGATGAACGGCCAGGGCCGAGTCCATGTGCGCAGTTCTCCTGTGACCCGGCCGAAGATGCACGTCGTGGACCAGTCCGTGGAGCCCGGGTTTCGGTGATGATTCTATTGCAACTTAGGCACTTCAGCGCAGGCTCCTGCTGTGCGTCAAAGCTGAGGAAAAGCACACAGCAGATGCGCTGGATTGGGGGAACCGACCAGAACGCGAAAACGCTGAAACCGCCGCCGCCAGCCTGCAAGCCAAAAGGCTTGCGCTACAAGTCACCGAATATCACGCGGCCTCGGAAGGCTCATCGGGGCGGAGGTCGCGCACATACAGATCCTCAACGCGCATGCGCAGCCGGTCGGCGCGCTGGGTGAAGTGCATTGTGGCCTGCCCGTTGTCGCGCGCCATCTGCATGGCGTCATCAGCCTTGTACAGGGCTTTGGCCGCCTGCGCCCGAGCGCGTCGCGCCTCCCTGTTCTGGCCGGAGCAGTAATGGGATTCGGCCACGCCGGCGAACGCCGCACCGGTGCCCAGTTCGGCATCGATGAAATCCATTCGGTCGTAAGCGGTCCGCTCGCGCGCCTCCTGGTAACGCTCTCGCTCGCGTTCGTCCACACCTTAAGGGTACTGCCGATTTCCTGCTCCGCCGCGGGAATCAGGCACTAAACTGAATTTGGACGACTGGATCGTCAGCGGGGAGACGATCATGGGGAATGACGCGATGATCGAGAACGAGGAAGACGACAAACGGGAGCCGAGCGCCGAGACCGTTCCTGAGATTCCGCCGGGGGGACTGCTGGACCATCCGGACCCGACCCACGAGGACGCCAACCCACCGCGCGGCAATCGCTTCCCGGTGGTCGGGGTGGGCGCTTCGGCCGGAGGCCTGGAAGCTTTCACGCAATTGCTGCGGGCGCTGCCCGACGACACCGGTATGGCGTTCGTGCTGGTGCAGCACCTCGATCCCAGTCACGAAAGCCTGCTGCCCGGTTTGTTGTCGCACGCCACGAGAATGCCAGTGATCGTGGTGGAAGACGGGATGCGACTGGAGCCGAACCAGGTCTACATCATTCCGCCGAACGCCAGCATGGTGATTCAGGATGGCAGCCTGCGCCTGCTGCAGCGCCTTCCCGGGCTGCATTTGCCGGTGGACATTTTTTTCCGGTCGCTCGCTCAGGTTCAGGGGGGCCGGGCGATTGGCATCGTGCTTTCCGGCAACGCCGCGGACGGGAGTGCAGGCATTCGCGCCATCAAAGCGGAGTGCGGCATCACCTTCGCGCAGGACGAGTCTTCGGCGCGCTTCAGCGGCATGCCGCGAGCGGCCATCTCTACCGGCTCGGTGGATTTCGTACTCCCGCCGGCGGACATTGGACGGGAACTGGCGCGGATTGCGCGGAATCCTTACCTGGTTCCGCCGACGCCGGGAGTGCTCGAGATTCTGCCCGAGGGCGATGGCGATTTGCGGAAGATCTTCACCATGCTGGAGGCGACGAGCAAGGTCGACTTCACGCATTACAAGCTGACCACGGTGCGCCGCCGCATCAGCCGCCGCATGATGGTGCATCGCCTGCAATCGGTGTCCGATTACGTCGCGCTGATGCAGGAGCGGCCCGAAGAGGTTCGCGAGCTGTACCGCGACCTGCTGATCAGCGTTACCCGGTTCTTCCGCGAGGCGGAATCGTTCGACGCGCTTGCCGCCGTGCTGCGGGCCGCGCTGCCGGGCCGCTCGTCGGAGGAGGCCTTTCGCGTGTGGGTGCCAGGCTGCGCCACCGGTGAAGAAGTGTACTCCATCGCCATCCTGCTGGAGGAAGTGACCGAAGAGCTGCAACTGCACCTTCCCATTCAGATCTTCGGAACGGATATCAGCGAATCCGCGCTGGACCGCGCGCGAAGCGGCATTTACACGGACATTATTACCCACGACGTCACGCCCGAGCGTCTGCGGCGCCGGTTCACGAAAGTGGACAGTGGATACCAGATCAGCAAGACCCTGCGCGAAGTGTGCATCTTCGCGCGGCAGGATATCACCCGCGACCCGCCGTTCTCGCATCTGGATCTGATCAGCTGCCGCAATCTGCTGATCTACATGGATTCGTCGCTGCAGCGGCGGGTGCTGTCCGTTTTCCATTACAGCCTCAAGCCGAAGGGGCTCCTCATCCTGGGAAGCGCGGAGACCACGGCCGCCACATCCGACCTGTTCTCGGTAGTGGACAAGGACCACCGCATCTTTTCGCGCCGGGATGTTCCCGTGCGCATGCCCATCGAAATGCGCACGCCGCGCCCGCTCACGGCGGCAGGAGAGAACGCGGCCCCGGCGCCCGTGCCGGGGATGGATCTAGCCCGCCGGGTGGATCGGCTGATTCAGAGCTGCTACACGCCGGATGCGGTGGTAGTGGATTCGGACTTCCAGATCGTGCAATTCCGGGGGCACACCAGCACTTATCTGGACCCCTCACCGGGCGAAGCCACCCTGAACCTGCTGCGCATGACGCGCGAGTCCCTGGTCATGCCTCTGCGGCGGCTGTTGCACGAGGCGCGATCGCGCAACGCGCCTGCAATCGAACGCGACGCGGTTATCGAACACCGCGGCGAGCGCCGCAGGATCGGCATCGAAGTGGCCCCCGTTCCCGGCTCATCGGCAGGCGAGCAGTACTTTCTGGTAATCTTCCGCGAGTCGCACGCGCAGGAGCAGCCGGGCGTGTCCGGCGATGGCGCCGCGGACGCGTCGGCCGCCGCCGGCGAAATCGCGCGGCTGGAGCGCGAACTCGCCGACGCGCATGATTATTTGCGCGCTCTGACCGAGGACCACGAGGCCAGCTCGGAAGAACTCCGCGCCTCCAACGAAGAGGTGCGCAGCGCCAATGAAGAGCTGCAGTCCACCAACGAAGAGCTGAGCACCACGAAAGAGGAGCTGCAGTCGGCCAACGAAGAACTGACAACGGTCAACGAAGAGCTGCACATCCGCAATAGCGAGCTGCGCGCGAGCAACAGCGACCTGAACAATCTTCTGGCCGCTGTGAACATCCCCATTCTCATGATTGACGAGGATTTGCGTCTGCGCCGGTTCACGACGGCGGCGGAGAAGCTGCTGGAGCTTGCGCCCATAGACATCGGGCGGCCGCTGCGCCATCTCGGACTGTTCAACCTCCCGGACGTCGAGAAAATCGCGCGCACGGTTATAGAGACGCTGACCGTGCATCAGGAAGAGGTGCAGGACCGCAACGGCACGTGGTACGGCCTCGCCGTTCGCCCCTACCGCACCACAGACAATCGCATCAACGGCGCGGTCATCACGCTGCAGGACATCGACCCGCTCAAACGCAGTCTGACCCTTGCCGAGCAGGCTCGCGATTACGCCGAGGCCATGATCGAGACCGTGCGCGAGCCCCTGCTGGTGCTGGATGCGGATCTGCGCGTCGAGCGCGCCACGCCGGCGTTCTACGAAACCTTTCAGGTAACGCGCGAGGAGACGGAAGGCCGCTTCCTGTACGACCTCGGCAACGGCCAGTGGAACCGCCCGCGCCTTCGCGAACTGCTGGGGAATGCATTGTACCGGGGCGAGCCGTTCCAGGAATACGAGGTGGTGCACAACTTCCCGCACCTGGAAATGCGCACCATGCGCCTGAACGGGCGGCCGCTGCCCCGTCCGCCAGGCGAGCCGCGCGCCATTCTGGTGGCGATTGAAGACCTCACCGAGCCGCTGCAGCATGCCGAAATGCGGTATCGCCGCATGTTCGAGACGGCCAAAGACGGCATGGCCATCATCGACGCCGAGACCCGCAAGGCCATCGACGTTAACCCGTACTTCCTCGAGCTTACCGGCTGTTCGCGCGATGAAGTCGTGGGACAGCCAGTGGCCCAGGTCCGCGCCTTTCAGCCGGTCGACGTGTTTTTGCGACTGGTGGAGGAAGCGATCGACAACGAAGTGGCGCATTACGACGACGTGCCCGTAATCACGCGCCAGAACTCACGGCGCATTGTGGAAATCGTGGCCAACCGGTACCTGCAGGGCGGGCAAACCATTATCCAGGTCAATGCGCGCGACGTGACGCAGCGGAAAAAATCGGAGGTGGCGCTGCGCGAGAGCGAGGAGCGATTCCGGCTGCTGGTGGACAGCGTGCGCGATCACGCCCTGTTCCAGACCGATCTGCAGGGCCGGGTTGTGAACTGGACCGCCGGAGCGGAGCGGCTGCTTGGCTATCGGGCGGAGGAGATCGTTGGAAGAGATACCGCGATTGTTTTCACGCCGGAAGACGTGGAGAAAGGCGAGCCGGAAAAGGAAATGACGACGGCGCGAAAGGAGGGGCGCGCCGAAGACGAGCGCTGGCACGTACGCAAAGACGGCTCGCGGTTCTTCGCCAGCGGCGTGCTGACCCAGGTGCGGGACGGCGCGGGGCGCCTGCTGGGCTTTGCCAAGGTGATGCGCGATGTAACCGCGCGGCAGCAGATGCACGAGGAGCTGGAGAGGTCGCTGCATGAGAAGGAAGTTCTGCTGAAGGAAGTGCATCACCGGGTGAAGAACAACCTTCAGGTAATCACCAGCCTGCTGAACCTGCAGGCGCAACGCATCACTGATCCGGTTCTGCGCGACGTGCTCGCGGAAACAGAGGCGCGCGTGCGATCACTGGGGACCATTCACGAATTCGTGTACCGCTCCGCGACGGTGTCGAACATCGACTTTGGCGATTACATCGACCGCCTGATACAGGATCTCGCTGTGTTTCATGACGTCGATGCCTCGCGAATCAAGATTCAGGTTGAAGCCGAACACGCCATGCTGGATTTGACCGACGCAGTTCCGGCGGGACTGATTGTCAACGAACTGCTCACCAACTGCCTCAAACATGCATTCCCGGGAAACCGGAAAGGCACGGTGCGCGTGACGTTCTCCTGCAGCGACACCGATTGCCTGCTGGAGGTGGCGGATAACGGCATCGGCTTCCCCGCGGATATTGATCCGGAGAAGGCCGGCACTACCGGGCTGGAGCTGATTTATCTACTGGCGGAGCAACTGCATGGGGAAGTCAGCCTGAGCCGCGAGAAGGGGACTGTTTTCGCGGTCCGATTCCCGCGGGCGGGGCAGAGTTCCGGTGCGTGATTGCAGGTGCACGCAGGGCGGGCCTTCGGCCCGCGGTTGGCGTCGTTTGCAACCGAACTGGGCGGGGCGAGGCCCCGCCGCAGGCCGAGGGCCTGCCCCCCATAATGCATGGCGGGGTCGAGGGTTCGGCGCCGCCTGTTCCCCGGTTCGGAACAGCGCGACAAATAGCCGTTTGAGGCGTGGTGGGCTGAGGGCCCGCCCGTGCAAGCCAAAGGCTCGCACTACAATCGGTGACGCTTATTCCCAGTTGATGGCCTCGAACAGGGTTCTCAGGCGGCGCGCCTTCTCCCGGTCGATCATCTCCATACACCCGACCCGGCCCTCGAGATGGGCGCGGAAGTCAGGGACAGCGGCGCGGTTCTGCGATGCCGGACCGTGGCGCACGCAGTTGGTGAGAATGGCTTCGAGCAGCTTGCGATCGCGCCGGTATGGGCTGACGCTGGCGTTGACCACGATTCCTGCCAGGTGCTGGCGCACGCCCTGGCGCATGATGCGCGTCTTCTGATGATTTACCGAGAATCCTTCCTCCAGTGCGATGGCCGCGGCATGGACTGCGAATCGTTCGACGGCACGGGCAAAATCCCGATCGCCGGAGAAGGCGAGGTCGTCCGCATATCGCGTGTAGGATGCGCCGGCGGATTCGGCGAGCGCGGCGAGGCGGCAATCGAGATGCCAGGCAGTGAGGTTGGCGAGGGCGGGCGACGTCGGCGCGCCCTGCGGCAGGTGGGGGCGCACATACAGCATTCTCGTTTCGAAATCTGCTGAGCACCCGGACCAAACCCGGCGGGGAACGGAATTGGTGCAGATGCCGCCGAGGCGGTCGGCGACCGGCTCGGGATAACCGAGGGTTCGAAAGAGCGCCTGGGCGCGCGCTCCTGGAAATGCCGGAAAAAAATCCTGAAAGTCCAGGCGCAGCAGGACCTGCTTTCCGGCGTGCGGCGCGGCGAAGGTGGCAATGGAGCGGCCTGTGATGAAGCCGTGAGCCGCCGGATGCGCCGGGATGCGGTCCAGAATGCCCGCCAGGATGCGGCGCTGAACGGCCTTGAGATTACGCTTCGGAATTTCCATGAGCCGGACGCCGCCGGAGCGTTTCGGCAACAACCGGTAATGATAATGTTCGAGCTTCGGCTGGCTGAGCTTGTACCCCAGCGCTTTCAGATCAGCGAACCAGTCGAGTTCGCCTGGGCTCAGGCACAGCCAGTCGGAGAGATGGCCGAGGGTCTCGATGCGCGGCAGATCCCAGGCCGTCGCGGCGGCGACAGGCTGCATGCGCGACGGTTCGGGAATGCATTCGGCGATGGAGATCGCGTGGCGATACTTCCGGCGGGCGCGCGCGAACTCGCCATCTTCGAGCAGAAATCGGACCACATCGCGATGCCGCGGGCGCACGCCGACCGAGAATGCTTCCGCGTAGCGGCCGGCCAGGGGCCGGAGCCATCGCCATGGCCGTCCGAGGGTGCGAACGGCGCGCGCGTACGCCGCCTGCGCGGACTGCTCTCCGGCCATGAGACTGCGCGCAAGCACGCTGATGACGATACGCGTCATCGGTACAGTGGCGGTGGGCGGCTCCAACAAGTCTGACTTTGCGTGAGCGAATCTGCCTGCACAGCGCAGTGAGGCTCACGCGACGAAATGCCAATTTGACGCTCTCCCCCGGGGTAGCCCCGGAGAGGCGAATCGAACCATTCAGCTCGATCCGGCCGGGCTTGAAGCCGCCACCGCCTCAGGCATCATAGCAGCGGCACTGATTCGGCTGCGCTGACAATACAGGCATGGACCTGAAGGCCCTCGCCGCGACAGCGATCTTCGCCCTTACTTATTTCGTCCTCGCGCTGGGCCGGTTTCCAGGGCTGAGGATCGACCGCACGGGCGCGGCCGTGGTGGGGGCGGCGCTGATGGTCGCCTTCGGCGTGCTCTCGCCGGCGCAGGCTTATCAGGCGATCGATCTGGACACGATTGTTCTGCTGTTCGGGATGATGATCGTGGCGTCCAGCCTGCGGATTTCCGGCTTCTTCGGCCTGGTGACCGCCTGGGTAGCGCGTCACGTACGGCGCCCGGCGGCGTTGCTGATGGCGATTGTCGCGGCGAGTGGGGTGTTCTCGGCATTCTTCGTGAACGACACCATCTGCGTAGTGCTGACGCCGCTGGTGTGCGACGTGGCGCTGCGGCTGAAGCGCAACCCCGTGCCCTACGTGCTGGCCGTGGCCATGGCATCGAACATCGGCAGCACGGCGACCATCACCGGGAATCCGCAGAACATGTTGATTGGAAACGCTTCGCATATCGCGTATCGCGAGTTCGCGCTCGCGCTGGCGCCGGTGGCCGCCGCCGGCCTGGCAATCACCGTAGCCCTGCTGATGGCGCTGTACCGGACCGAATTCGGAGGCGCAAGCCGGCTGGAAGCCGTGGAGGAGAAAAAGCGCGTGATTCGGCCCATGCTCTGGAAGTCGGTGCTGGTGGCGGTGGCGATGGTGGGGTTCTTTTTCGCGGGACAGCCGGTTCCGAAGGTGGCGATTATCGCCGGCGCCGTGCTGCTGCTGACGCGCCGGATCAAGCCGGAGCGCTTCTATATTCACATCGACTTTCCGCTGCTGGTCATGTTCGCGGGGTTATTTGTCGTCGTCGCGGGAATCGAGAACACGGCGTGGGTGCAGGAGCTGTTGCGGGGCGGCGCGCAATTTCCGCTGGAGAGCGCGCCGGTGCTGACCGCGGTGACGGCGGTGCTGTCGAATGTGGTGAGCAACGTCCCGGCGGTGCTGATGCTGCGGCCGTTCGTCACGCATTTCCACGACCCGCGACACGCCTGGCTGGTGCTGGCCATGGCCTCGACGCTGGCCGGAAACTTCACCATCGTGGCTTCGGTGGCGAACCTGATCGTGGTGCAGCGCGCGCGTCAGGAAGGGATTGAGATCAGCTTTTGGGAGTATTTCCGGGCCG
>DASRCB010000243.1:0-2636 GCA_035653295.1 Bryobacteraceae bacterium | reverse complement strand
CTCTGTGCCTCTGGTCCTGCCAGCGCAACTACGGTCACGATTTCGGCCCGCGTCATGCCGCCTCCTCACCCAGCAGCCGCCGGGCCGCGCGCTGGGCCTCCACCGGATCTTCCAGGCGCTTGGCTTCGGCATGCAGGTTCCAATAGCGCCGCCGCATCTCGACGGTCTTCGGCGTGAGCTAGATGAAGTCCATCGGCAGCGCATCCGGATCGAGATTGCGCCGGTCAACCGGCGTTACCGTCCGCCCGAAGAGGATCGAGATCGGAAAGACCTCCACCTCCATCAGCGCGGCCAGCTTGTCGAGCATCCGCTGGGCTTCTTTGTGGATGTTGAGGATTTCGCCGTCCAGCTTCTCGGCCTCGACCGTGATCTCGGCGCGCCGAGCTTCGGCGACGGCAAGCACCGCCCTATGGCGCTCCTCGCTCAACTTGGCCAGCGCAGCGCCCAGAGCCGTGCGCCGCGCGCTGGCTCGTGCGATCCGGTCCACCGCGCCATCGAAGCCCGGTTCTCCGGCCAGCGCCGCCGCTTCGGCCTCGGCCGCTTGAACTTCCTGGCCGGTCATGGTGAGTTGTTGTTCCAACTCCGCGATGCGCTTGTCGATGCGGCGCACCGCAGAGATGGCTTTGTCCGTGTGCTTCATCGTCGTTTCGTCTCCTTTCGAAAATGGGGTTTGTTAAAACGATCCGGGCGCAGTACGCCGTTGAACATCCGCTTCCACTGCGCAATCTCATCCCGCGCCGCCTGGTCCGGAACGGCTGCCATCAGGTCCACCTCGGCGACGGTCCAGATCTCGCCGCGCGAGAGCCGCGCGAGTTCGATCAGCCGTTGGGCGTCAGCTTCATCGGCGACCAGAAAATGACGCGCGCCGTTGCGTTCGAACTCCACGGCGTGGCCGCTGAGGTTGAATGGTGCGAGTTCTGTTGGTTTCGCAGGCTCGCTCTGAGGCGTCCAGGCCAACCACTTGCTCGTCATGGCTTCTCCCAGACCCGCGGGTTGACTTCGTAGCGGTTGGAGGGCCGGCCGCCGAGGGGGCCAGATTCCCCAGCCAGGCTGCGAACCCATCCGGCGTCTTCCAACACCTCGGCGGCGAGCTTCACGGCTTCCGGTGAATCGAGGCCGCTCCAGCCCTTGAGATAAACCTCGCGACAAGAGAAGAAACCGCCGGCGCCAACCTTTCGCGAGCGAATCTTCTCGGCCAACTCGCGCGCCGCCCGAAGCTGCGGCGTGACCACGCAGGAGTAAACCCGCCGCGCGTGAGATTCGAGATACTCGCACCAGGCCGCCGCACGCCGGGCCTGATCGAGGCGAATCTTCAGGTCAACCCCACGAGGCGCGCCTACAGAACCTTCAGAACTCCGGCCGGCGCGCTCGGCCAGTTCGAACAGCAGCGCCAGCGCGGGCATCAGCTTCCTGTACTTGGAAAGGTGCGAAACCAGCGCCGGGTGCAACTCCTCGCCGCGGACCTTGGTTTCGAGTTCCTCAAGCCAGGCAACGAACAGTTCCTGCGCTCCGGCATCAAACTGGAATCGCGCGGGCGCCTCGGCGTCCAGTTCGATCAACGACCGGAACACCTGCTCGGCGCGCTTCTGGCAGGCGGCATCCGCCGGCCGGTCCACGTAACGCCAGTCGGACGCAGTATCCGGCCAAACCAACACCTGGAACCGTTGCACCAGCCCGTCGTTCGACGGTCCATCCTCCAGCGCATCCACAAGGTACGAGCGCAGGCGGCCCGGCTGAATGCCGCCTACCATCGACATGCAGCAGTGCTCGACGTGGATCGTGCCGCGGCCGATGCGGTCGATGGTGTGCCCGGTATCGCCGTTCCAGGCCTGCAAGCAGAACGCACGCTCGCCTTCGCGCCCCGCGCGGTCGAGCTGGCTCCACCAGCCCGTGAGTTCGTCGCGGATGACGAGGACGCCCGCGGGGTTCTCGCTCATCGTCTGGTGCAGCGCTTCAAAGGTGGCGTCGTTGATGATCAGGCGGCGGAGCGTGGGTTCTTCGGGCGCATCCTCCGGCCGCTCCGGCGCGCCGTGTCCTTTCTTTGCGGCCGCCTTGAACTGGTCGCGCCAGGCTGCGCGGCGCAGTTCGTACTCCTCCTTCTCCCGCTCGTAGTCGGCCAGTTCCTCTTCGTACTGCTGCCGCCAGTCAGCCTGAATGTCCACGAGCGGCCTCACCATGGCCGCCATCACCGGCGATTTCATGAAGCCCGGCGGCGCGATGATCCCGCCCCAGAGGTTCGGCACGACCACCCAACTCGCGTCCCGCGCTTTGGGCTGGACCACGGCACGCCGGCTCACCACGCCCGCCAGGCACAGCACGGCGACCGCGGCCGGATAATCCGCGGGCACCTGCATGCGCTCGGCAACATCGGCCACCAGGTAGCGGAAAGCCTCGGGCAGGAGGTCCAGATCGAAAGGCAGCACGGGCGGCAGCGTTTCCGCCAACGGCTCGGGGGGTGGCCATTCTTCGCCAATCTGGGCGCGTGTGGGCCGTTCTGAGGGCGCATCGGCCAGTCCCCATCGATCTTTGAGCGCGGCGAGCCCTGGGGCGTCCACTGGCGGCGCTTCGTCGACCAGCGCTTGCAACTGGTCGAGAGTGCCGCCGGCCTGCTTCCAGTCCGTAACATCGCCCTTCGC
>DASRCB010000242.1:0-20299 GCA_035653295.1 Bryobacteraceae bacterium | reverse complement strand
CGTTGGGTGGACACGAAATGAATCGCGTCAGCGCTGACATTCTCGATCACGTTGTTGATCAGCGACGAGTCGTCTACCCATTGAAAATAGGCGCCAAACGAAGCGGTGTGCGTCGCCGGGCGGCGGCCATCGCTCTCCGTCAGGTTCGTAACGCGACTGTTCAACACGTGAACGTTTGCGATGTGCTGCGCCGCAGAGCCGGCAGCAAAGAACGCGTACCGGTCTCCCGAGGGGATTCCCGTCGCCGCTCCGGACCCGTCAATCCACAAGTTTTCGAGAGTGACATCGGATGACGAGATGTCGAATAATCGCCCAGCGGTGCTGTTTCCGGACAGCGGTATGTCCATGCAGATCCGGCTCGCACTCCCCAGAACGTGAACAGGGGCCTTAATGGAAATACTGTGGGCCAGGCGATAACAGACCGCAGGCTTTGGAACGCGCAGCGTTGCTCCGTGTGCATTGTTTATCGCGTTCTGGAAGCACGTACTGTCATCGGCCGCGCCATCCCCCGAGCAGGCGAGCTGAATGGTTCTGGATGTCTGCGCCAACCCAGCGATTCCGGCGAGAGTGAACAGGATCACAAGCTGCCCCGCCCAGAGCACACCGGATCGTCTGAGGACATCATTCCGAGGGGCGCAGTTCATCCTCGAGCCTTCCTTTCTTGCTCCGTTAGATCGTTTCTTACGATCAAACGATGATCGGCTCGTAGGATGACGTATCGCCGGCGGCAAAGGTAACCGTAAATTTTACTCCAGGCGTAATCGTGTAAGGTGGTGAATAGGGCGTCGGCGTACCGCCAGCCGAGATGAGCCGGAACAATACGCGGTCCGTGCCTTTGATATCCGGCCAGCTGAAATCCTGCGGAGATCCCCCGACAGCTTTGATTGACATGCCGCGGCTAAAGAAACCCGCGCCATATTGCGGTATCGAGGTCCGCGTCACATCAACGCGGTTCCCAACGCGAATGGTGCTGTTGGTATCCGAGAAGAGGCCGACGCATGATCCCGAACCGCTCACGTCAACTCGTACGTCGCTGACACTGATGACGCCGCCGCTGACTGCGACGAACGCATTGTAGCCCGGGCATATAGTGACATGCGTATTCTCGATCGTCGCCAGGCCAGCTACCTGGATTACATTGCCGCTGCTGTTTGCCGTCGAGAAGACGTCCAGATCGCGGATCCGCGCGTATCCGGTGGGAGTTACCCTGATGTATGTGTTCGGAGCGGTTCCGCGCAGTCCTGCGATTTCGCAGTCCGATTCCACGCCGAGACCGGTGGTATTCACTTCACAGGACAAAATCCGGGTCGCGGACGACCCGGCGGTGACCCGGATGCCAACGCCCTTTAGGTTGTTGATGACGCACTCTTCAATGATGGTGCCTACACACGCCGCGCTGAGATCCACACCCTGAGCCCCGTTGTTATTGACCACCGTCACGTTCCGCAGGCGGTTATCGTTGAGGGTAAAGGATCCCGCGGCGAACTGCACGCCATCGGTGCTGTTGTTGTAGACATTGGCGTCGACGATCAGGTTGTATGACGACCCCTTGTCCAGCACAATGCCGACGTAATTATTGCTGTAATCCCCGCCGTTGATCTCGTTATAATTAGCGCCTTCGGTGTTGTTTACCGCAATGAAGGAGGCGCCGCTTCCGCAATAGGACGCCTGACAGTTAACCAGCCGGCAATCGACGGCGTCCTGAAACAAAAATCCGGGGTTCTGGCATGACAGGGCGGTGCAATCCTCGAAGGAGCAGTGCTCGGCGCCTTCGAACGAAAAACCAATCACTGCCGAATTTCCAGCATTAGCCACGATGCCGCGCGCGTGACAGTTATACGAAGATTCGTCCCAGGAGAACAGCCTCTCGCTGACGCCGCCGGCGCTCGCATCGATATTGATGTCGGAGACACAACAGTTCACGACGCCCTGGATGAACTCCAGGTAGCGCGACCCGGTACCCGTCATCGTCATGCCGTTACCCTGGATACAAATGCCGATCACTGGTGAGTTAATGACGATTTGGTCCCCGGCAGTGAATGCGTAGAAAACAGGACGGTCAAGCGTTACCGTAAACGGACCGGCGCCGGAAATCGCCAGCACCTTGTAGAGCGCCTGGCGAAAGCCGCCCGTCGATGGAGCGTTGCGCAGGATCTGCAGATACGTGCCCACCGCAACGCTGCTGCTGATCGAGAGCTGCCGCGAGCCGATGATTGCATTGGCCGCCACGCTGATATTGCCGAGACTCGTGCCAATGGCGTAGAAACCCGCCATCAGCGGATTCCCGGTTCCGGAGGTAATGCTCTGAACGATCCTGGTCTGAGGGGTCCCACGCAGTACGGTGTAATTCGCCAGCTGGCACGGCGTCTTCAGCAGCCATGACTCGCCATTCGAGCCCGGCAGAAGCCTGATCGCCTGAACTCCGGCGTTCGCGGCGGCCAGCTGTTTGAGCCGTGGCGCATCGTCCTGGTTGCTGCCGAGCGGCCGATACGCTACTTCGGCAAAAACGCTTTCACAAGCGTCACACATATCAGTTGTTATCGCTCCAAACGATCGGTTACAAGAGGTCCCGACGCGCTCTCACAGCGGCGGGCGGCGCGCTCGTTTAGTCCATCCATCCTAAGCCGAATAATATGAACGGTAGTACCCATACGAGTAACCGTCCGAGCTGTCGCTCTTCACCTGATTAAGCACCACGCCTAATACGTTGGCCCGAATACGATGCAGCGCCTGAAGAACGCTCCGCACGTGTTTCCGTTGCGTCACGCCGGCTCTGCCGATGATCAGAACGCCATCCGCCGCCGTCGCCATTTGCAGCGACTCGGCGAAGCCGAGCAGCGGCGGCCCATCGATGATCACCAGATCGAAGCCTTTGCAGCACTCGTCGAGGATTTCACTGATGCGCTGGCTGATCAGATCCGCCGCCCGGTGCGTCGGTGGGCCGGCAGGCATGATGTAGAGGTTCGGGTTCCCTTTGATTGGAATCAGCACCTCATCCCACGTCGCCTCATTCGTCAGCACGTTCGAGAAGCCACGCTCCGGCGACAGCCCGAATTTGCGATGAACGCTGGGACGACGCAGATCGCCGTCGACTACGAGCGTCTTCCGGCCCTGCTCGGCGTGCGCCACAGCAAGGAACACGGCGGCCGTGGTCTTTCCTTCCGAAGGCGAGGCGCTGGTCATCAGGACCGCCCGCATCCGGCCTTCTATATCCCCCAGAAGAATGGTGTTGCGCAGCGTCCGAATCGCTTCTTCGAAGCTGGAGATCGTGCGGTAATACTTTTTCCTGTCGTATCCGTTCTGATGCTTCACCGGATCGATGGTCAGCGCCGCCGCAGCCTCCTGCGGGCTGTTCAGCACCGCCAGGTCGGGGGTTTTCCTGACGGACGGCAATACGCCGATGACGTCCACGCCGAGATACCTGCTGGTCTGCTCCGCGTCCCGGATGGTCGTATCCATCACGTCGACCAGAATCGCTCCGCCGATGGCCAGAAGCGTCGAGAAAAAGAATGCAACCACGGTGTTCAGAAACACACGCGGGGAAACCGGCCTCAGCGCCGGCCGCGCCATATCCGCAATGCGGATATTGTTGGCCTGAAATCCGGAATTGATGCTCGCTTCTTTAATCTTCTTGACGAGTTCCTCGTAGAGCGTCTTGTCCGCGTCCGCCTCTCGCTTGAGTGACTGGTATTCGAAGGAGCGGGCGTTCAGCTGATCGTATTCCGCCTTGGTCTGGAGTACATCGGCCTTCAGCATTTGCTCCCGGTTCAGCGCCTGCCGGTACTCCACTTCAATTCGGTCCGCGACGTTCCTGCGCATCCCGTTGAACTGCTTTTGCAGCTCAGCCAACTCCGACGCCGCTTTTCGGTATTCGGGATGGTTAGGGCCGTATACCGTTTTCACCTGCGCAAAATGCTGTTCTGCCTCGTTGATCTTTTCGGTCAGCTTTGCGAGACCCTCGCCCTGAGTGGATATCTGCGCCGCTTCGAGCGTGCCACTCTTCATGCTGTTGTAGGCAGCCTCTTTCCGCACCCGGTCGTCCTCGGCGGTGGTGTAGTCCTGGTTCAACTGGAGCAGCCGCGCGGAGAGAATGTTCGTCTTCTCCTCCGGATTGATTACGTTCAATTCACGCTCGAACGAGGCCAGCGCCATGCTGGACTTTTCCATTTTGGCCTTGAGTTCATCGAGCTGCTTCTCCATAAATACCGAGAGGCGGCCCGAGGAACGCGTCCGAAGTTCGTAGATGTGCTCCAGATAGGAGTTCGCCACCGCATTCGCCACATCCGCGGCGAGCTGAGGATTCGAGGAACGATAACTGATCAACAGCAGATACGTGTTGGGCGGGCGCGTGACGGACAGTTGGTTGAGCCGGATCGGCGCGTTGGTTACCCGCATCGCCCTCTCCGGATCGGATTCCACCAGCTGCTTCTCCTCTTTGAGCAGCCCGAGCCGCTCCGCTACGGGCCTGAGCACCGCATCCGACTGAATCAGCCTGATCTGCGTTGCAAGGAACTGATCGGAATCCGAGGGTGCATCACCCCGAGTGGACTCCTGACCCAGAATCTCCGCCGGCGCCTGCCGGTCCACGTCGATCGCGGCCGTGGACTCGTAAATCGGCTTCATGCGCATCGAAACGATGAATGCCAGAAGCACGCAGCTCACAATAAACGCCAATATGACCCAAAGGTGGCGGCGTACGATCCACACGTAGTGTGAAAAGGGAATTCCGGCCGGCTCCGGCCCCGTTTCCATCTGGACAACGGGCGCCGGTCCATAGGTGACCGGAACCTCGGGCGGCAATGCAACAGGCAATCGTGATAGTTCTGACATGTGTAATACCGTGGTTTAATAACTCAGACGACAGTTTTGCGCGGGCAAATACGTGTTAACCGCCGGTTACTTTAGCACATAGACCAGCGCTGCGGCCAATCCACTTCCCACCAGCGCAACCTTCCCCGCGGTTTCCACCTTCCACTTCTTGCTGCTGTCTTCAGGGACATACAGAATGTCGTTCGGAAGCACCGCGACGTCGGGCGCCTGACGGTCCATGATCTTCTTCAGATCGATCGGGATCTGTGCTTTCGGGCCCGAATCACCGTTCGAGCGGTAAATGTACGCGCTCTTCTGCGAATACGGGAGCAGGCCTTCCGACATGGCCAGGACTTTCAGCACGCTGGTCTGAGCGTCGCGGTTGATGGTGAACGCTCCTGGCTTCTTCACGTTCCCGACGACAAAAATCTGACCGGCGTCGGGCACCCGAATCTCCTCCCCGCCTTTGAGACTGATATTCAACTCGGGATCCGCATCCTTGATTAGTCCGGACACCGGAATGCGCCGGACCAGCGGCACCGACGCGCCGTTCTCGTCCACCTGCCGGCTGACCAGAATAAAAGAGCCGGCATTGTCGCTCAGTCCTCCGGCGCGGGCGAGCGCATTCAGCAATGTCACTTCTCCCATCGCCTGAAAAGTGAGCGGCTGCCGCACGGCTCCGACCACACTGATCGGGCGGCTGCGGTATTCGGCTACCGTGACCGTCACCGCTGGATCGACAAACAACCCTTCCTTCACTAACTCCGCCGCAATCGATTTTTCCAGGTCAACCGGATATAACCCCGACGCCGGAATCTTCGACTTCACCATGGGCAAATGGATCGACCCGTCCGAAGCCACACGGACTGTACGCGTCAGCTCAGGCGCTCCGTAAACGGAAACACCCACCAGATCGTCCACCCCGATCTTCTGCATCGGGAGGTTGCCTTCCTCCTTGACGGCGTCCGGGGCCGGTTGTACGACAGCTACCTGCTGTCCCACAAGACCCGCCAGTGTGAAGGTCCACGCAAGAAACCACCGCGTGCTCATATCTGCTCCTCATGATTGCCGTTCAAACGTGCGCCTGTGGCGTCGTGCTTGCGCACCTCTTCCGTGATTCGCTCCAGTTCCAATGCCAGGTGCTGGATGCGCTCGCGAAGCTCATTCAGCCGGTTGTTGATCCCGGAGCCATGCTGACCCATGAATACCTGCTGAAGACCGACGCGGGCCAATTCCGAAAGGCTTCGCATTCCGACCCGCGAACAGGTCACCTTGTAGGCTTCGTATTCCTCGGCCGAAAGACGAAAACTAATCATCTTGTCCCTTCGACTCACGGTTGTATTCATGCAGGGTGTGCTCCCAGGACTGTAGTGGAGCCCGGTAACGCTGTGCCAGCGCTCGGGTTTGGGCAGGCTACCGCCATTTTCGTCACACGACCGTCCTTGTGTAATACGGCGGGTGAGCTTGACGGGTCTTCTGAGATTACGACAACGCCGGTCCGGGTGTCAACCTGATTGTGCCCTCCAGCCGCTGTAACCTGTACCGCACACAGGTTTAACCGTCACACTGTTCTAGTACTCTTACGTGCTTTCCCGCCTGAGCCCATCGCGGAAATCTGGTGTTGTCATACGCTCCGCTTCTGTCGTACACTCGTATACTTAGTACTGTTAGACATTTGAAAACACTAACCGTGCCGGCGAAAAAACGCCTCAGAGACACGGAATCCATCTGTTTGTTGCGTTCGGAGGAGCGATGCAGTCAGAGGAGAACAGTCATCAGTGGTTTGCCGTCAAAGTTCGTGTCAAGAACGAACTGGCCGTTGAGACAGTCCTGCGGGGGAAGAACTATGAAACCCTGCTTCCAACGTACACCGACCAGAGGCGCTACTCAGACCGGATCCGCAAAGTAGAGATGGCCCTCTATCCCGGCTACATCTTTTGCCGTTTCGATCCCACCAAGCGGCTCCCCATCCTGACAACCCCGTCCGTCGAATACATCGTGGGCAACGGAAAAACTCCGCAGGCTGTGGAGGACCGCGACATGGAAGCCATCCAGCGCCTCATCGATTCCGGCGCGGATGCTCGACCATGGCCCTTCCTGCAGGAGGGGCAGAGAGTCCGGATTGAAGAGGGGTCGCTTTCCGGTGTGGAAGGTTACCTCGTCACTATCAAGGGCAGTGACCGGCTGGTGCTGTCCGTCGAGCTTCTGCAACGGTCTGTGGCAGTGCATATCGACAGAGCGGCCGTCCGGCCATTGCCAAACTGAGTTCCTGCGCGTCGCGCCGGCAGGATTACCAGACAGGAAAGCGGATATGATGGCCTGGTAATGATCACCGCCGCTGTCCTGCACTCGGTAAGCTACGCCGGCTTCTGGGGCCAGGAGTCCCTTCCGCTCGAAGCCGTAATCGATAAAGCCGCGGAGCTCGGCTTCGACGGCCTCGAGATCATGGCCAAACGGCCGCATTTCTCTGTGCTCGATTACGGGCCGGCCGAGCGTGCGAGACTGCGCGCCCAACTCGACCAGCGGCGCCTGCGTTGCGCCTGCCTGGCCGGATACACCAATTTCACCGCCGACCTCGAGCACGCCGATATCCCGCACCGCGAGTTCCAGATCCGTCACGTGGAAGAACTCGCCGCGGCGGCGCGGGATCTGGGCTGCGACCTGGTCCGCGTGTTCACCGGTTACGATACGCCGGCCGCGCCTCATGGCAGGCAGTGGAGCCTGGTAGTGGAAAGCCTGCGCGAGTGCGCCCGCCGCGCTGCCCCGTTCGGCGTCACCGTCGGCGTGCAGAATCATCACGACGTGGCCTGTGGCTTCGAGTCCATGCGCGATCTGATCCGCGCCGTCAACGAGCCGAACTGCCGGGCCATGTTCGACGCCTGGGCGCCCGCTCTGCACGGAGACGATCTGCGGCGCGCCGCGCGCACCATGGCCGCGGTCTCGGTCTACACCACCATCGCCGATTATCAGCTCCGCCCACGCTACCGCTACGATGCGGCGGCCGTGAATTTCGAGCGCGCCACCGCCGCCACCCTCGCCGTTCCCCTGGGCGAAGGTTTCATTGACTATGACGCGTTCCTCACCGAGCTGTGCGCCAGTGGCTTCGACGGGCCGGTGGCGTACGAGATGTGCTCGCCCCTGCGCGACGGTGGCGGAAGCGATGTGCTTGATCGATACGCCCGAACCTTCCTCGAGTTTATGGAACGCTTCCGCGGAACACGCACCGAAGCGGTTACTTCCCGCTCATCGGGTCGCCCGTAGTCGCGTTAATGAAGGCGGCATAGCCGTCCTTCTTGTCGCCCCACATGATGAACCAGACCGGCGACGGGAAACGCGCGCTCGCCACCAGCTGCAGCATCACTGGCTTGTCCGGATGCTTCTTCAGCCACGCTGCCGCCTTTGTCGCGGCGGTGTTCCACGCCGCGTCGGAGTTGACCATGATTTCCGTGTTCTGAAAAGGGTGATTATCGCGGGTCGGTCCGCCCCATGCCTGCACGGCGCGCGCAGTGGCGCCTTTTGGGGCCAGCGGACTGTCCATCACGGCGTAGTAATAGGTGCGGGCTTCCCGGCGGCCTGGAGAAACGAACACGGCGGTCCAGAGCCCCGCCTTCCCGCCGGTGGCCTTCATTCCCGGCAGGTCGTTCGCGGCAAGGCTGAGCGGAAGCAGGTCCGGCGCCCACGTGCGCGCCGGCCGGTACATCTCATAAAACGCGGTCAGCGCCGCCACGGGCTCGGGCGGCGGTGTCGGCTGTGGTTTGGCTTGTTCGACAGTGGCCTTGGCTGCATTCATTTCCGGCGACCCGGAACAGGCAGACAGGAAAAGCGCGGCAGCAAGGACAGTAAACGTGTTGCACAGAAAACGCACAGACATAAAATGGCTGCCTTGATTCTATGCCCGTTTCGCCCTGTGTGGAGTGGGCCTGGGCCCGCTCGAGACTCAGCTCACGACGCGCTTGTGGAACGTACGCGTGCCCGCGATGAAGCACGCCGCAAAACCAACAATCAGCGCCGCCAACACGATGCGAATGTCGAGGGTGGGCACTTCGCCGAGGCGCGTCGGTGGGACCATTGCGTAGCGCAATCCCTCCGAGCAGTAGGTCAGCGGGTTCAAGAGTGTCAGCACCTGAAACCAGCGAATATGGCCCAGCGCCGTCCACGGATAATAGGCGCACCCCGTAAAGATGAGCGGCGTAAAAATCAGCGTGAACATCAGGCTGATGAATTGCGGCTGGACGAGAGTGCCGATGAGCATGCCGATCGCCGCGCCCACCAGACCGTTCAGCAGAATCATCAGGATCAGCATGCCCATGCGGTCGGTCCGGACAGAATAGGACGAGCCGAGGATCAGCACGGCCATTGGGAATATGCACGCCGACGCGAACGCGCCGCGGAAGGTCCCGAACAGCACCTTTTCGGCGGCCACCATCCACACCGGAAGCGGTGCGAGCAAACGGTCGTCGATCTCGCGCGCGAAACCGAGGTCCAGCACCAGCGGCAGCGTCACGCCCTGGATCGCCGCAAGCATGCCGGAAAGGCTCACGATACCCGGCAGCAGCAGCCCGGCGAAACCGCCCGCGGCCAGTCCAATGCCCGGCAGGACCTTCCCGAAAATGAATAGAAAAAAGAGCGGCTGCATCATCGCCTGCAGCAGGAAGGAAACGATCTCACGCCTTGTGACTACCAGATCACGCACCAGAATGGCGAAAAAGGCAGTCATCGCCAGACTGGTCTGACTTGCTTCGTGGCGTTCCTTGACCGCGATCGCCGCGGGCATGGGGGAGCTCATCGCAGGTGCCTCCCGGTCAGATAGATGAACACCTCTTCCAGGCTGGCGTTCTTGACGCTCAGGTCGTGCACCCGAGCGCCCGCGGCGACGGTCGCCTGCACCGCGGCGCCGACCAGAGCGCCCGCCTCCGCGGCGTAGATCCGGTAACTGGTCGTGTCCTGCTCCTCATTGGCCCCGCGGACCTCCTCCACTTTGCTGACGCCCGCGATCTGCTGCAAACGCGTAAGAAGACTCTGGCGCGCGGCAGCCTCAGCCTGGACGTGCAGCTCAAGCACGTTCCCGCCCGGGATCAGTTTCTTCAGCTCGGATGGCGTGTCGTTCACGAGAATCCGGCCATAGTCCATTACGGCGATTCGGTGGCAGAGACGGTCCGCTTCGTCCATATCGTGGGTGGTCAGCAGGATCGTAAGGCCGCTCGCGTTGAGCGCCTGAATCCGTTCCCACAGAAACAGCCGTGACTGCGGGTCCAGATTGTTCGTCGGCTCGTCCAGAAAGAGCACTTCCGGTTCGTGCATGAGCGCGCGGGCGATCATCAGCCGCTGCGCCATGCCTCCGGAATAGCGATCCACCTTCTCATTGCGGCGCTCTCCCAGTCCGAGTTCCCCCAGCAGAGCGTCGGCGCGCTGTTCACGCTCTCGCCGCGGGACGCCGTGGTATGCGGCATGAAAGGTCAGGATTTCTCGAACCCGCAGGCTGCGATCCAGATTGCTGCGCTGCGGGACCACGGCAATGCGCTGCTTCACGAGAATCTGGTCCGATACGACGTCGTGACCGGCGATCGTGGCCGCCCCGCCAGTGGGCGCAACGGCCGTGGTCAGCACGCCGATGGTGGTGGTCTTACCGGCGCCGTTCGGGCCCAGCAGACCGAACACTTCGCCGCGCGCCACTTCGAACGACACGCCATCAACCGCGTCCGTTTTCGACTGCGGGTAACGCTTTCGTAACTCGCGCACTTCAATCGCGGAGGTCATTCAATTCGGGAAGGATAACATGGGACCAATGCGCAGTCTGATCTTTGCCTCGCTGCTGCTCGCACCCTGGGTTTTCGGCCAGAGTCCGGACCAGCTCGAGGCCGTGGTGACCACCGGCATGGGCGTGTTCCGGTTCGAGTTCG
Source organism: Bryobacteraceae bacterium (assembly GCA_035653295.1). Lineage (GTDB taxonomy): Bacteria > Acidobacteriota > Terriglobia > Bryobacterales > Bryobacteraceae > DASRCB01. The sequence continues at coordinate 9,590 of DASRCB010000242.1, read as the reverse complement.
CGCCTGACAAAGCGCCGAAACATGTCGCGCTGTTCATCGAGCGAGGGCGCAAGGGTTACTACGACGGCAGCGCGTTTTTTCGGGTCATCTCGAACGGGATCATCCAGGGCGGCGACCCGCTGCTGAAAAATCCAGGGACGCCGAAAAAGCTCTGGGGCACCGGCGGGCTCAGCCTCGAGCCCAGCGAGTTCAGTGACATGAAGCACGAGCGCGGCGTCGTCTCTACCGTGAGCGTGCCGGGCAAGGCGGACAGCGACGGCGCCCAGTTCTTCATCTGCGTGACGCCGCAGCCCTCGCTCGATGGCAAATATTCCGCATTCGGCCGGGTCACCGAAGGCATGGATGTCGTGGAGAAAATCTCGCACATCCCCGCCGGCCCGGGCGGGATCGCGGACCAGCCGGTGCGCATTCAGAGCATCGTCATCGAGCCGAAGCGCAAAGAGCCATTCTCGGATGCCCCCGTCGATGAGTTGCGGAGGACGGTAACGCTGAAGACAACGCTGGGCACACTCAGGATCCAGATGCAGCCGGACTGGGCGCCTGAGAACGTACGCAACTTCCTCGGCCTGGTCGCCACCGGATATTACAACGGCTCGCCGTTTCACCGCCTGGTCAAGGGCTTCGTCGTGCAGGGCGGGGGAGGCGATCCGGCCGGGCGCTGGGTGCATCCGGTGAAGGGCGAGTTCCGCACCGACGTGCAGCAGGTGCGCGGCATCGTGTCCATGGCCCACGGCGACGATCCGGATTCGGCCACGACATCGTTCTTCATCGTCCTCGGTCCGGCGCCGAGTCTGGATGGCAAGTATTCGGCCTTCGGTAGAGTGGTCGACGGTATGGACGTACTCGATGCCTTCGACAAGGAAGAAGTGGACGGCGAGACGCCAAAGCGCAGGCTAGAGGTGATCGAAGCGACCGTGGACCCCAAATAGCCGCTGATGAAGGCCATTCCGATTGCACTCTCCGTCGCCGCCCTGCTTGCCGCGCAGGACCACACCACATGGGCCGATTACGGCGGCGCTCCCGACGCGGCGCAATACTCGGCGCTGCGCCAGATCAACCGCTCCAACGTAAGCCGTCTCGAGGTCGCGTGGTCATATCCCACCGGCGACGGCAACCGGTATTTCTTCGGTCCGCTTGTCGTCGATGGCGTGATGTACGTGCTCGCGCGCAACAACTCCATACTTGCGCTCGCCGCCGCAACCGGCCGCGAGATCTGGGTCCACGCCGCGGACCCCGGCACGAAAATCATCACCGATCGAGGCATTAACTACTGGGAAAGCAGGGACCGCTCCGAACGGCGGCTGCTGTATTGCAGTAATCACTGCCTGCGCGCCCTCGACGCCCGCACGGGGCAGCCGATTCTTTCCTTCGGCAATCATGGGCAGGTCGATCTCAGGCAGGGGCTCGACCGCGATCCGCGGACCATTAAACTCGTTCAGTCCACCACGCCCGGGCGTGTTTTCGAGGATCTTCTCATCCTCGGGTCCGCGACAAACCAGGGCTACGGTTCGGCCCCGGGCGACATCCGCGTGTTTGACGTGCGCACGGGGAAGCTGGTCTGGACCTTTCACACAATCCCGCGTCCGGGCGAGTTCGGATACGACACCTGGCCGAAGGACGCGTGGAAGCGCGTCGGAGGCGCCAACGCCTGGAGTGAATTGTCGCTGGACACGCGGCGGGGCATCGTGTACGTGCCTACTGCCAGCGCCAAATACAACTTCTACGGCGTGGACCGCCCCGGCGCGGACCTGTTCGCCGATTGCCTGCTCGCGCTCGACGCGCGCACCGGCAAACGCCTGTGGCATTTCCAGATGGTTCACCACGACATCTGGGATTACGACAACCCGACCGCGCCCAAACTCCTCACCGTCCAGCACGAGGGTAGATCGGTGGACATCGTGGCGCAGGTCAGTAAGCAGGGCTTCGTGTGGGTCTTCGACCGCGTGACAGGAGCGCCGCTGTGGCCCATCGAGGAGCGGGCCGTGCCGCGATCCGACATGCCGGGCGAGCAGACATGGCCGACGCAGCCGTTTCCGGTGAAGCCGCCGCCGTTCGCGCGGCAGCGATTCACCGCCGCCGACCTCAGCCCGTATCTGAGCGCCGCCGATCGGGCGCGATTCCGCGACGAAATTTTGAGCGCTCGCAACGAGGGCATGTTCACGCCACCGGGACGGCGGAACACGGTCGAGATGCCGGGCAACAACGGAGGAGCGAACTGGGGTGGCGCCGCTGTCGATCCTGCGCGCGGCCGGCTGTTCGTTGTTTCCAAGGATCTGCCCGCCATGCTGAAGCTCGCGCCGGATCCGAAGGCTGACCGTGAACTGGCGCCGGCGGAACGCTACTACAGCGGCTTCGGATTCATGATCGCCAGCGATGGGTTGTCCCCGATCGCGCCTCCGTGGACCTCGCTCACCGCTTATGACCTCAATGAGGGAACCATCCGCTGGAAGATCCCGCTGGGCGATGTCCCCGAACTGGCGGCGAAGGGGATCCGGAACACCGGCTCCCATTTTCCGAAAGTTGGCCCTGTAGTCACAGCCGGCGGACTGATCTTCACCGGCACGCGCGACCGCAAGGTGCGCGCGATCGATGCGGATACGGGCCATGTGCTCTGGGAGCACGAGCTGGATGCGGCGATGGAAGGCATCCCCGCCGTTTACGAGGTGGATGGCCGCGAGTTCGTGGTCTTCTGCGCCGCCGCGCAGGCCGGACTGACGGCTGCGACGCAGCAGCCAATTCACGGCGCCTACGTCGCGTTTGCTCTGCCAGGCAGGCCTTAGCTGCCCGAGACCTTCTTCACGGTGTAATCGATCTTGTAATCCTGCCCGGGCACTTCCACGTGCATCTCGATCTGGTCGCCCTTGACCTTACCGGTGTAGTTGATCTTCGCTTCGTTGCCCTGGAAGTTTACGTTAATGGTGAAGCTCAGGTCATCGCCGTCCAGCTTCCCGTCTTCGATATCCGACTTCCCCATCATGTCGCTCGTGGTCTCGCCGGTCACCTTGTTTCCGTCCTGTTTGAACACGAACGTGCGCTCCACCTTACCCATGGGCGTCTCGGCGGCGCCCTTCCATGTCCCGGAAATATCGGCGGCGCTCGCCGTGAGAGCGAAAACCGCGGCCAGAGGCAGCAGCCATTTCATAGGTCAGTTCCTTTCTGTTGACGGCACGAGCGCGCGCCAGATCGGTTGCACCCAATCGTCTTTGGCCATGTCCCAGACGATGAAATCGGAATCGAACTGCCAGTAGGTCCACGCCCAGCCCAGCGACTCCGCCGCCCGCGCGACATAAGCCGTGTAGCGCACCCGCGAGTCCATCGGCGCCTTGTCGTAAGCGCCGAATTCGCCCAGCAGGATGGGCCGATTCTGCTCTTTCGCCCACGCCTGCACGCCCGCGAAATCGCGATCCACGCGCCCCTTGTCCGCGTCGCTCCCCCAGCTGACGCCCGACAATCCGGCCGTCTCCCTGTTCCAGCGCGCCCCCTGATGCGTGAACTCCATCGGCAGATAGTAGTGTACGGTAACGATGATGTTGCGATCGTCAACCGGCAGCTCCAGCCTGTCCAGGTAATGGATATTGTTCCAGAACGCCGGCCCGATCACCACGGTTCGAGTCGGGTTCGTCTGGCGAATGATGCCGAGCGCCTCTTTCACGTACCCATTCCATACCGGGGCCGTGATCTGCCCGTTGGGCTCATTGAGTATCTCGAATATTACGCTCGACGGCGCATCCTGAAAATGCGGCGCGATTTGCGTCCAGAACGCGAGCAGGCGCGGCTCGCACCAGGCGGCGTCACGTCCGCAGGGCACATAATCGTGCTCGTCCACGATCACCATCAGATGATTCGCCAGCGCTGTGTTCACCGCCCAGTCGAGGGTCCGCATCCAGCCCGGATCCAGCTTGTAATCGGCATCCATGTGCGCGAACGCCTGCAGGTTAAGCCGCACCGTCTGGAACCCGCCGTCGTGAATCGCCTGAAAATGGCGCTCTTTGAAGCGAGCTTTCGCGGGGTTCTTCCAGATCGGATCGTAGCCGAGAATGTTCACCCCGCGCCCCATTCGCCTGACCTGCTGGAATGCGTCGGGCGTATCTGCCGCGACCGCCGCGCAGCAGACCAGCGAAGCGACAACGGAGAGTGCGCGCAGGGTCACGGCTGTGCCGCGGGAGGCGCCGGCGGCCGCGCCACGCGAGCCGTGCGGGCCTCGTCGATCGAGACGTTGTTTACTTTTAGGGTTCGCCCCAGCGCCTGGTCCAGAGCCACCCGCGCGTTGCTCCACGCCACCTCGGCGGCAATTACCGACGACTGCGCCGCGTTGAGGTCGCGCTCCTGCTGCGTCACCGCGAACGGAGTCGAGGTGCCGAGCCGCTGCTTCTTCTGCTCGGCTTCGAAGAGCTGCCGCTGCAGTTCGAGATTCTTCTGCGCGGCCTGATACCGCGAGCGCGCCTGGCGCATCGCCACGACATCGTTCCTGATGTCCACCTGCACCCGGTTCATGTCCTTCGAGGTATTGAGCTGCGTCTGCCGAAGCTGGAGCTGCTCGATGCCGTAGTCGGCCTGAGCCACGCGATTGCGCAACGGGGCGCCGAAGGCGTCGCCAATGCCTTCACTGGGGAAGTCGCGGCGGAAGACCTGGCCGAGCGCGGTTCCGATGCCGCCAACGAAATATGGGTCCGGGCCGAACACCCCGTTGCGAGTAACGAACGAGTGAGGCGTACCCGACAAGCCGGCCTGGCTCGCGTTCCCGAATACCACCGCGAACGGCAACACGCCATTCTGCGTCCCCACCGAGGAAACCTCGGCGGCTTGTACGTTCAGCCGCTCCGCCGCGAGGTCCGCCCGATTGGCCAGAGCTTCATTCAAAAGAGCGTTCATCGGCGGCAGGTCGTCCGTCGCGGGAACCACGATCCGGTCCACCGGCACGATCCGCGCCGCCGAGATCAGCGGATCGGACGCGCCCGTGCGGCTGATCATGTTCTTGAGTTGCAGCTCCTGCTGCTCTCGCGCCGTCTGCGCATCCACCACATCGCGCTCACTGGTGGCCACCTGCGAGTCGGCGCTGATCTGATCGAGCGGCGCCTGGGTGCCGATCTGGATCTGTTTGGCCGTATCCTGTGCGAGTGTGCGAGCCACGTCCAGAGCGGTCTGTTTCGCGCGCACATCCTCGTCATCGGCAACCAGACCGTAATACGCGTTCAGCGTCTGCGCCACCACATTCTCCACCTGCACCCGGAAATTCAGGTCCGCGGTTCTGACCCCGATCTCCTGCACCCGGATATTCCGCGAGTTCACGGTCACCCCGAAACCCTGCAGCAGATTGTGCTGGAACGAGATGGACAGGTTCGGAGCATACGAGGGATTCAGCAGATCGGTGGGCGCGTTCTCATTCAGATAGTGCTCGCTGTAGGTCAGCGTCACCGTACCCCCACTGATCAGACCCTGCTGCATGGTCACGTTGTAAGCCCGTGTATTCGAGATCAGTAGCTGGTTAAAGCTCACCTGACTGTTGAACTGCGGGACGCTGGTGTGGCTGAACGTGGTCGCATCCTGAAACACCGGATCGAGCACGGGCACCACGGGTCCGATCTGGCTGACCTGCGCGTTCACGTTGTTTCTGCTGGCCGTGGTTCCGCCCGTGCTGACCACGCCCGCCGCCGCCTCGCTGCCGGCCACACCCTGCCCGCTGGCGACTGCGCCCGCCTGGCTCGCGTTGCTGGGAACGCCGGGCAGCGCGCCGCCGGCCTGAAAGCGCGTCAGTTGCGATTGCGCGATGAGCGGGTTGTACCGCGCCACCTCCAGATCGAGGTTGTTCTCGATTGCCAGCGCGATGGCGTCCTGCACGGTCAAATAGATCGCCCCGCCGCGAATCAGCGCGCGCAGCCGCTCGGAGTTGCCCAGCCGCGGAGGCGGAATCTGCGGGGCCTGATACCAGCGCACAATCGGCGCCGTGGCGGGGACAGGCGCGACCGCAACCTGCTGCTGACCGGTAACGAGCGCGAGCGAGCAGCCGCAGCACAGGATCCGGGCGGCCATGCCGCGCCGGTTCACGGCTGCACCGCCTGCGGCGTTTCCGGCGTGGCGGGCGGCAAATTTGCCGGCAGCTCGGATTTCCGCGATACATGGCCCGACAACGCCTCGGTCAGCGTGACTCCATGATCTTCGAGCGTGGTCCCCAGAGCCTGCTCCAGGGCGATGCGCGCATGGCTGTAGTTGGCCATCGATTGCACCTCGGAACTGACTGCCGTTGCCATGTCGCGCTGGTCCTGAATCACCTGGTAAGGCGTAGTGGCGCCCAGCCCGAGTTTCTTCTGGTCCGCGTCCAGCGTCTGCTGCTGCAATTGGCGAGCTTTCAAAGCGGCTTCATAGCGCACGCGCGCCTGCCTCAGGCCGATCATCGCGTTCTGCACATCCACCCGGACCTGGTTCATGTTCTTCTGAAGATTGAGCTGGTTCTGCCGCAGCTCCAGCATGCTGGTGGCGTAGTCGGACTGCGCCGCGCGGTTGCGCAGCGTGATGCTGAGCGAGAATCCGGCCGAATAGCTGGGGAAATTGCGCCGAAAGATCTGCGCGGCCAGGTTGCCGTAGCCTCCCACCAGATACCCGATGCCCGGCTGGCCGAGGCCGGCCGGCGCCAGATCGCCGGTGAGTCCGTTGTTGGTCAGTTCGGCAAAGGCCTGCAGCGTGGGTTTCAGCGAATTCCGGATGCCCACCAGGTTCATCTCGTTGCTTTGAATGTTCAGCCTGCCCTGCTGCAGTTCGACTCGATTCTGCATCGCCTGCTGCACCAGTTCCTCGATGTTGCGCGCCGGCTCCGCCTGCGGAACCGGGATCGCGTCCAGCGGAATGACATGCACCTCCGCAAGCGTCGGCGACGCCGCGCCATTACGGCTGAGCGCGTTCTTCAGCACCGTCTCCTGCTGGGTGAGGTTCGTCTGAGAAACCGTGAGGTCCTGCTGCGCCGTATAGAACTGCGATTCCGCGCGCGTGATCTCGATCTCCGCGAGAGCTCCGATCTGCACCTGCTTGCGATTGTCCTCGAGCAGCTGCCGCGCCGCCTCTACCTCGCGCTGCCGCGCAAGCACGTCTTCACGGAAGCTGATCAGGTCCCAGTAGAGGTTGAGCGCGGCTGACACCGTGGTGATGACCTGCAGCTTGAACTGCAGGTCGCTCACTTTGACATTGTTCTTCTGCACGCGAATGTTGCGGTCGTTCACCGCGCGACCAAAGCCCTGCAACAGGCTCTGCGTCATCTGCAGATCGAGGAATCCGGTGGTGTACGGGTTCAGGTTGTACAGCGGACTATTGATCGAAGTGCGCACGCTCTGGTACGTGAGGACGCCGGAGAGGCCGAAATCCCAGTTCTGGGAGTATTGCGATTCGAATGTGCGCGTGCCCAGGACGAGGCCGGTGGTTCCGGTGACCACGGTGTTGTTTTGCGGGACCGTGGTGTGCTGGAAGTTCTCCACGAAGAAAAGAACCGGATCGAGCGAGGGAATCGGCGGACCCAACTGGGTCACGATGCCGCCTCCCGAACTCACCCCCGCGCCTCCGGACAGCGTTGTCGGAGTGCTCGTGACGCTCACGCCCTGCAGGCTGACGCTCTGCGGACCCGCGGCGATGCCAAGGCCCACGCTGCGCAGCGCGCCGCCGGCTTGTGCGCGCTGCAGCACCTCCTGCGCCAGCAGCGGCGTATACCGCTGCACTTCAACATCAATGTTGTTCTCTATTGCCAGCGCCACCACATCCTGCGCCGAAAGATAAAGATTGCCCGCCCGCACCAGCGATTCGAGGCGGGAGGAGTTATTGAGGCTGATCGGAGGTACGTACGCGGGTGTATATGGCCGCTTAAGCCAGCCAAACGTCCCGTCGACGCGCTGGATGCTGATTTCGCTCTGAGCCTGCGCGGAAAAATTCAACAGCAGCAAGAGGCAGATTAGGGTAATACTTGTTCGGTATTGTCTCATTGGGTCGGAAGGCCTTCATGACTGTCAAACTGCGACGCAGGGGAAACCTGATGCCGGCCCATGGAAGCCAGCCTGCGCCGCGAATGTACGAACTTCGATCATACGAAACTACGAGACCTGCGCGCTTTTCGTTCAGTGTGAAACAATAGGGCCGGTTCAGGAAAGGAGCACAAATGAGCGTTTCACGAAGGCGTTTTTTGCAGGCCGGAGGGGCCGCGGCGGCGCTCACCGGTGTCCGCACGCTGTTGGCCGATCCTCTTGGCCTGCCCGTCGGCACGCAGACCTGGCCGGTGCGGCAGCTCATCAAACAGGACTTCCCCGGCACGCTGAAAGAATTATCTTCAGCCGGCTACCAAACCATCGAGATGTGCTCGCCCCCCGGGTATAAGTCGATGGGGTTCGGCGGGCTCGCCGGTATGAAGGGCTCCGAAGTCCGGCGCATGATCGAAGATTCCGGCCTGCGCTGCGAGAGCTGCCACTTCGGTTTCGGCGAGTTTAAGAACAGTCTGGACGACCGTATCGCCTGGGCCGAGGGCATGGGACTGAAGCAGATGATCCTGTCCACCTTCGGCGTGTCGGACAAGGCTACCCTCGACGACTGGCTCCACGCCGTCGACATCTATAATCCAATCGCCGAGCGGATTCAGAAGGCAGGCTTCCAGGCGGGCTACCACAATCACGATTTCGAGTTCAAAAAGTACGGCGACACCCTGGTCTATGACGAGTTGATGAAGCGCTTCGATCCGAAGCTGGTGAAGATGCAGTTCCAGGTGGCGGTGATCAGCATCGGCTACCACGCCGAGAACTTCTTCAACAAATACCCCGGCCGCTTCATCTCCATGCACTGCAACGACTGGTCGCCCGAGCAGAAGAAATTCGTCCCCATCGGCAAGGGCGTGGTCGACTGGAAAAAGGTGTTCACCGCGGCCAAAACCGGCGGCATCAAAAATTACTTCGTCGAAGTGGACACTCCGGAAGAAACCATGGAAAGCGCCGGGTACATGCACGCGCTGAACGTATAGCGCCTCCATGCGCCTTCGCACCGCTCAGAACAAGCTCAAAATCGAGCACAGCATCATCGACGGAGTCCGCGAGCTGCTGGAGCGCCTGCTGGCGCGCAATCCCGAAGTGCGCTCTGTCATCCCCGGCGTGATCCGCCGTGTGCGCGATGCCAAAGGCGAGGTGCGCGTGCACGTTACCGTGCCCGTAAGCAACGGCTGGAAAGCCATCGCCCTGAGCGCCGGCGCCCGCCAGGAACTGTTCATCAGCACCAGCCTGACGCGCGAGCAACTCGAGGAGGCGATCAAAAACTGCGTCGAGTAGGTTTCATGAGTGCCCCAGAATGCCGTGCGGCCGATACGGCGCAGCCAGCGCCTTCAGCTCCGCTTCGTCCAGCCTGATCTGCAGCGCGGCGACGGCCTCCTCCAGGTGTTTCATTTTGCTCGCGCCGACGATCGGCGCCGTTACGCCCGGCTGATGCAGCACCCATGCCAGCGCGATCTGCGCGTTGGACACGCCCCGAGTCCGCGCGATCTCCGTGACCCGCTTCACTACCTCAAAGTCCGAGTCCTGATAGTACATGCCCTGCGCGTAGTCGTCCGTCTTCGCGCGCACCGTCTCGCCGTAGTT
>DASRCB010000241.1:0-14262 GCA_035653295.1 Bryobacteraceae bacterium | reverse complement strand
GAGCGAGGCGCACCGGAGCGGCCTGCACCTTGTTCCGCGTGAACATGGCCGCGGCCGTGGCGGGCGCGTCCGATACGATCAGGGCCAGGTCGGGCCGGGGCTCTTTGCGGATACCCGCGTGCGTCGCGGCGTAGCGGTAGCCGGCGGGAAGCGTGGTCATTTTCCGAGGGCCTCGTTCGGTTCGGGTTTCCAGCCGTTCAGAAACGCGGCGGCATCGATGCGCTTGCGGCCCTCGAGCTGCACTTCGAGCAACTCGAGGGCAGTTTGATCGCCGCAGTGGACCACTAATTTACTGCGGTCTGCGACGACCGTCCCCGGCGCGCCTGAACCGGGCGCCACACGCGATCTCCAGACATGAAAGACCTGGCCGCGCAGATACGTCCACGCGCCCGGCCACGGCAGGAAACCGCGGCTGCGATTAAATATCGCGGAAGCGGACTGATTCCAGTCGATCAGGCCATCCTCTTTTTTCAATATGGGCGCGTAGGTCGCCTGGGAATTGTCCTGCGGCTGAGGAGCCGGGGCCTCGGCGAGCGTGCGCACCAGCAGATCGGCTCCGGCCGGGGCGAGGCGCGCGCTCAGTTGCAGCGCGTCTTCGTCCGCTCCGATGGGCGTTTCCCATTTCAGCAGCATGTCACCCGTGTCGAGGCCGGCATCAATGCGCATGGTGGTGACGCCTGTCAACGTTTCGCCGTTAGCCACCGCCCACTGGATGGGAGCGGCGCCGCGATATTTGGGCAAGAGCGAGGCATGCACGTTGATGATCCCCTGTCGCGGAAGATCGATGATGGCCTGAGGAATGATCTGCCCGTAGCCGACCACCACCATGGCGTCCGTGTTCATGGCCGCGAGTTCGGCGACAACCTCGGGCCGGCGAATGCGTTCCGGCTGGCGCACCTCGAGCCCCAGACCGATTGCAGCCTGTTTCACGGGCGAGGCGGCCGGCTTGCCGCCGCGTCCTTTCGGGCGATCCGGCTGGGTGTAGACCGCAAGCACTTCATGACCGGCCTGCACCACCCGCTCCAGGGTCGGAACGGCGAACGAGGGAGTGCCCATAAATACGAGGCGCACGCAGCTCTACCACTCTCCGGCTTTTTGCAGCTTGCGGATCTTGCGTTTGATCAAATCGCGCTTGAGGGTGCTGATGCGCGAGATGTAGAGTCGGCCCAGAAGATGGTCGGTCTCGTGGATAAAGGCGCGCGCCAGCATTCCCTCTCCCGTTCTCTCGTACCATTCACCCTTTGCGTTCTGGGCCTTGATGGTCACCTTAGCGGGGCAGTTCACGTTTTCGCGGAATCCTGGAATGCTGAGGCACCCTTCCTCGCTGTTCTGAATGCCCTCGCGGCCGACGATCTCGGGATTGATTACCACCAGCTTCTCGTTCTCTTCCTGGCCCACTGAGACGTCGATGACGGCAATACGCTTCGACAGCCCGATCTGCGGGGCCGCGAGGCCGACGCCGCGGGCCGCGTACATGGATTCGAACATATCCGCGATGAGCTGGTCCAGCTCGGGCGTATTGAATTCCTTGAATATCGGGGTTTCGGTTTCCAGCACCGGATCGCCATATTTGACGATGTTATAAATCATTCAAAAATTCCTGATCTGTTCGATAAAACCTTCGAAATTACGCCGGGTCTCGCCGAGGGAGTCGCCGCCGAATTTTTCCAGAAATGCCTGGGCCAGCACGATGGCGACCATGGCCTCGCCGATGACGCCCGCCGCGGGCACGACGCACACGTCGCTGCGCTCGTAGGCGGCCAGCGCCGGTTCGCGGGTGGCCAGATCCACCGACTCGAGCGGCCGCCGGAGTGTCGAGATGGGCTTCAGGAATCCCCGCACCACGAGGTCCTGGCCATTGGTGATTCCGCCCTCGAGGCCGCCGGCCCGGTTGGCGCCGCGCGTGAAGCGGTGCTCCTCGCGGCTGTAGTGAATCGTATCCTGCACCTTGGAGCCGAACGACTGCGCGCCCTGTTCAGCGAATCCGATCTCGACGCCTTTCACCGCCTGCATGGAGACGATGGCCTGAGCCAGGCGGCCGTCCAGGCGCGAATCCCAGGTAATATGTGAACCCAGACCTGGCGGCACTCCGTGCGCGACCACTTCGAAGATGCCGCCGGCCGTGTCGCCGGTGCGATAGGCTTCATCCACGACGGCTTTCATGCGCTGTTCCGTTTCCGGATCGACGCAGCCCAGCAGCACCTCATTTTTTTGGCTGAGCGCCACCAGTTCGTCCCATGCCGCCGTGCGCTCCAGCCGCACGCTGCCGACCGCGATGACGTGGCTGAGGATTTCGATCCCGAAGTGCGCGAGAAGTTGCTTCGCGAGCGCTCCGACAGCGACACGGGCGGTGGTTTCCCGCGCGCTGGCCCGCTCAAGGATGTAGCGGGCATCGTCGAAGTTGTATTTGATGACCCCGGCCAGGTCGGCGTGACCGGGCCGCGGGCGCTTCACCGGTTTGCGCTTCTCGGGGTCGCCGCCATTTTCGACGGCCATGGCCTCGGTCCAGTTCTTCCAGTCGGCGTTGCGAATGATAATCGCCACCGGCGAGCCGATGGTCTGGCCATGGCGCACGCCGGCCACTAATTCCGCCCGGTCGGTTTCGATCTTCATCCGTCCGCCGCGGCCAAAGCCCTGTTGGCGGCGCCACAACTCACGATTGATGCTTTCGATCGAAACAGGGATGCCCGCAGGCAGGCCGGTAAGCGTGGCCACCAGACACTCTCCATGCGATTCACCGGCTGTTTCGAAGCGAAGCATTGGCAGGGGAATCTCTATGTTAGCAACAGCTTCGGACGTACCGGCAAGCCGCCGAGGTTGAGAGAGCAAACAACGAAAGAGTGGGCGGGCGTGCCGCGCCGCCCGAGAATTTGTCTCCAGTCGTCGCACAGACGTACGGGTGTACGCTGGTGATCAGGTCCTTCAGGCATCGTGGTTTGAAGCGCTTGTACGAGGATGACGACCGCACCGGAATTCGGCCGGACCTGGTAACAAGAGTTCGGGAGATCCTGACTGTATTGAATGTTGCTGAGTGGCCGCAGGACGTGGCACTTCCCGGTTATCGTCTTCACCCGCTTATAAGGAGAGCTGAAGGGATTCTGGTCAGTTACTGTCAATGCAAACAGCCGATTATATTTCGCTTGCACCGAGGGGACGCTTTCGACGTGGATCTGATCGACTATCACTGAGCCGGAAACAGCTATGCCTATGAAGAACCCTGCTCACCCCGGACGCATCATCAAAAGCGCCTGCCTCGAGCCGCTTGGACTCTCCCTGACATCCGGCGCAAAGGCTCTCGGCATTTCGCGTCAGGCGCTGGCACGAGTCGTGAACCAGAAATCCGGCGTCAGTGCGGAAATGGCCCTTCGGCTTGCGAAGGCCTTCGGCAGCACGCCGGAAACATGGCTGCGGATGCAGATGGCCTGGGATCTGGCGCTGGCCCGTCAGAACGAGGGCAGAATCCGCGTGCAGCGGCAGCGGATCCGCCAGGAACTGCGCGTCGACTGACCGCCGCAACCTCCGTGTTAGCTTGAATATAGACACAGGTGGAGACCCCCATCGCGATCCGTACGGTAGCGCTGTCCCGCCGCTTCCGCTCCGGCAGCAACGAAATCGTGATCTTCGACGGTCTCGATCTGGAAATCTCCCAGGGCGAGCGCGTCGCCATCACCGGAGAGTCGGGGGCCGGAAAGAGCACCCTGCTCTATATGCTGGGTGGTCTGGACAGGCCTTCCAACGGTAAGATATACTTTGGTGACAAAGAGATAACGTCGCTGCCCGAATCGGCGCTTGCTCAGTTCAGAAACCAAACGGTTGGGTTCGTTTGGCAGAATCACTCCCTGCTGCCGGAGTTCACGGCGCTCGAAAACGTGATGATGCCGCTGCTGATTCGGGGCTCCGGCCAGGAGGAGGCGGCGGAGCGATCGCTCGCCGTGCTGGATGAAGTGGGTTTACGGCAACGCGCGGAACATCGTGCCGGGGAGTTGTCCGGGGGTGAACAGCAGCGGGTGGCTCTTGCCCGCGCGCTGGCCGGCAATCCCAGGGTCCTGCTGGCCGACGAACCGACCGGCAACCTCGACTTCCGGACGGGCGACATGATCATCTCTTTGCTTTCCGATCTGCACCGCACGCATACGCTCACATCGCTCTACGTAACGCACAATCTCGGTTTCGCGGCACGGTGCGACCGCGTATTCAGGCTGGAGAAGGGGGTGCTCGTCGACGAGACGGGTCTCGCAACTCCGCAACAGACAAGCGCATCCAATAATCACAGCAGGGGATATGTTTGAACGTTATACCGAAAAGGCGCGCAGGGTAATCTTCTTCGCCCGCTACGAGGCCAGCCAGTTCGGCAGCCCGTACATCGAAACGGAGCACCTGCTTCTGGGACTGCTCCGGGAAGACAAAGCCCTCGCGAATCGATTCCTGCGCTCGCACGCCGCAATCGAATCGATCCGCAAGCAGATTGAAGCGCACACCACCATCCGGGAGAAGGTGTCCACGTCGGTGGATCTCCCCCTGAGTCACGAATGCAAGCGCGTGCTGGCCTATGGCGCCGAGGAAGCCGAGCGCCTCAGCCACAAGCACATCGGAACGGAGCATCTGCTGCTCGGGTTACTGCGCGAAGAGAAATCGTTCGCCGCGGAGATACTGCATGAGCGAGGGCTGCGCCTGTCCACGGTGCGGGAGGAGATCCAGCGGTCCTCGTCGGAGAAGATGGCATCCAATCGTCCCAAGGAAAGCTCGCTGCTGGCCGAATTCAGCCGCGACCTCACCCAGGCCGCCATGGACGGATCGCTCGATCCGCTGATCGGCCGCGACTACGAGCTGGAGCGCGTGGTGCAGATCCTGTGCCGCCGCACCAAGAACAATCCCGTGCTCATTGGCGAGCCGGGCGTCGGCAAAACGGCCATTGTGGAAGGACTGGCGCAGCGCATCGCCGATGGCGACGTGCCTTCGTTCCTCGCGGACAAGCGCATCCTGGCGCTCGATCTTTCGCTGATCGTCGCCGGCACGAAGTACCGCGGCCAGTTCGAAGAGCGGCTGAAGACCATCATGAAGGAGTTGATGGAGAATCAGAACGCCATCATCTTCATCGATGAGCTGCATACCCTGGTTGGCGCCGGTTCGGCTGAAGGCTCGCTCGATGCCGCCAATATCCTGAAGCCGGCGCTTTCGCGCGGCGAAATCCAGTGCATCGGCGCGACGACGCCGGGCGAGTATCGCAAGTCGATCGAAAAGGATCGTTCTCTGGAGCGCCGCTTCCAGGCGGTTAAGGTTCCGCCACCGACCGAAACCGACGCCATCAAGATCCTGTTCGGGATCAAAGAGCGGTACGAAAAGTTCCACGCCGTGGCGTATACCGACGAAGCGGTGGAATCGGCCGTGCACACCTCCACGCGGTTCATCCCGGACCGGTTCCTTCCGGATAAGGCGATCGATCTCATCGACGAGGCGGGCGCGCGCGTGAAGCTGCGGCAGACCACGCTGCCCACCGAGGTGGCCGATATCCAGAAGCGGATCAAGTTCATCGTGCACCGCATGGAGAATGCGATCGCAAACCACGAGTTTGAGAAGGCGCGCTTCTACTCCGACGAAGAACGCAAGGAACGCGAGAACCTGCGGCAGCTTCGGGAGAAATACAACCTCGACGACACCTCCACGGGGGTGGTCACGAAAGATGATATCGAAGATGTCGTCGCGCGCTGGACCGGCGTGCCCATGACCGCCATCAAGGAGGAGGAAGTCTCCAAGCTCCTGCGCATCGAAGAGGAGCTGCACAAGCGCGTGATCAGCCAGGAGAAGGCGATCTCCGCTCTGGCCCGCGCCATCCGCCGATCGCGCGCGGGGCTGAAGTCCCCCAAGCGGCCGGCTGGTTCATTCCTGTTCCTTGGTCCCACGGGTGTCGGCAAGACCGAGGTAGCCCGGGCGCTGGCGGAGTTCCTGTTCGGCAGCGAGAAATCGCTCATCCGCTTCGATATGTCCGAGTTCATGGAGAAGCATTCGGTATCGAAGCTGATCGGATCGCCTCCGGGATATGTGGGATACGAGGAGGGCGGCCAGCTCACCGAGCGGGTGAAGCGCCAGCCCTATTCGATCATCCTGCTGGACGAGATCGAGAAGGCGCACCCGGATGTTTATAACATCCTGCTGCAGGTGTTCGAAGACGGCCAGTTGACCGACGGTCTGGGCAACACGGTCGACTTCAAGAACACGATCATCATCATGACTTCGAACCTGGGGGCGCGCTTCCTCGACAAGAAGACGCAGATCGGGTTCTCGGCGCCGGCGGTGGGCGGTATCCCGCCGAAGGTGGAAGACATGGTGATGGGCGAGGTGAAGCGGGCGTTCAACCCCGAGTTCCTCAACCGTCTGGACGAGGTGATCCTGTTCACTTCGCTCACCGACGATGACCTGCTGAAGATCATTCACCTGATGGTGGAGCAGATCAACCAGAACCTGGTTGCGAAGCAGATCAAGATCAGGGTGCTGGACGACGCCGCCCGGTACATTCTGGAGAAGACGCTCACCGATCGCAGCTACGGCGCACGCCCGCTGCGCAGGGCGCTGCAGAAGTACATCGAGGACCCGCTGTCAGAAGCGGTGATTCAGGGCTCCCTGCCCCGCCCCGCCGAGCTGGAGGTTTATCTCGGCGACGCGGGCATCTACTGCCGTCCGGTGCAGATGCAGGAGCAGCCGGTGGGCGCGCCGGGAGACGAATCGTCGGCGCCCGCGGCGGGCACTCCGCTGTACATGTTCTAATCGGGCCAACAAGACCCAGGGCCGGCGTCACGTATTCGTGGCGCCGGCCTTTTGCTTTCAGCGCCAGTGGATTTGCCGTCAGAGCGTAACAGTGCCGGACTCATGTATTCTGTAACCACACTGTGAACTCGGATTCATTACTGGTGCTGGCCCTGCTGGCGGCGATCGGCTTTCTCGTGCTGCCGATTGTGGCCATCGTTCGCACCCGGAAGATTCGCAGTCTCGAAAACCGGCTCGCCGGCGTAGAAGCCGCGCTGCTGCGCGTCATGCAGCAAGAGAGCGCGTCGCCGGCGGCGGCGCCGGAGTTGCCGCCGCCCATTCCCGCCGCAGTTGCGGAAGCGGCGCCTGCGCCGCCAGAACCGCAGGCCCCGATTTCTCCGCCGCCGCTTCCCTCCGCGCCAGAGGAGAACGTGGAAGTGGTCATCGGCCGGCGCTGGGTGGGCTGGATCGCGATTGCGCTTATCTTCGCTGCCGCCGCGTTCTTCCTCAAATACGCATTCGAGAACCGCTGGATCGATGAACTCGGCCGCGTGATCCTCGGCATCGCCTGTTCGCTCGTCCTGATCTGGGCGGGCTACGACCGTCACCGCAAAGGCTGGCCATATCTGTCGCAGGTCCTCACGGGCGGCGGCATCGCCATTATCTATCTGTCTATCTACGGCGCGTTCGCCTATTATCATCTCGTCGGCCAGCGCAGCGCATTCATTTTCCTGGCGATCATTGTGGCCGAGGCGCATCTGCTCGCGGTCGGTTATCGCGCGCCGGCAATCGCGATTATGGCGGTGACGGGCGGCTTCCTGGTCCCGATTCTGCTCAGCACCGGACGCGATCAGTACGTCTCGTTGTTCACCTACATCGCGATTCTCGACATCGGAACGCTGGCCGTGGTTGTCGCGCGAAGCTGGCGCTGGATCGGATCGCTGGCCTGGGCCGGGTCGCAGATCCTGTTCTGGGCGTGGTACAGCGAGCACTACCATCCCGATAAACGCGTTGCGGCGCTTGTTTTTCAGCTGGTCATATTTCTGCTGTTCCTGCTGGCGGACATGATGCCGCATCTGCGCAGCAGGCCGGCGGGTTGGGAAGAATGGATTCGCATCG
The DNA here is from genome assembly GCA_035653295.1 of Bryobacteraceae bacterium. GTDB lineage: Bacteria > Acidobacteriota > Terriglobia > Bryobacterales > Bryobacteraceae > DASRCB01. Next base: position 6,402 of record DASRCB010000241.1, on the reverse strand, counting down.
CGATCAATCCTTTCGTTTTCTATGCCACCTGTTACGCGCAGCTCAATGACGATCACCATGCGTGGATGGGTTCACTGGCGGTATTGATTGCCGTCGTGTACACCGGGGTTGCGCGGGCGGTGATGTCGCGGCGAACGCCCGATTCGTCGATGCTGTTCGTTACGGTCGGGACGGCGCTGGCGCTGCTGACGATCGCCATTCCGGTGCAGCTGGAATCGAACTGGATCACGATCTGCTGGAGTGCGGAGGCTCTGGCGCTGTTTTGGGCGGGCCTGAAAACGTCGTCGGCCGGGCTGCGGGCTTTTGCCGCGATCGTGTTCTGCCTGGCGTTGTTCCGGTTCCTGTTCATCGATACGCCGTGGATTTCCCGGGCGCCGTTCACGCCCGTGCTGAACCGCTATTTCCTGGGAGTGCTCGCGACCGTTGCATGCCTTGCCGGCGCAGCGTGGCTCCACTGGCGCGCTCGCCGAGAGGGCGATTCGCCTCGCGGCACGCTGGCCATAGCCCTGGCAGCGTTTCTCGTGCTCTGGCTGGGATCGAGCCTCGAGGCGTGGACCTGGTTCACGTCCCGCGCGATTGACAGCTCGAGCCCGACGGCAGCGGAAACGATGCGCGAGATGCACTGGGGCGCCCAACTGGCGTTGTCTCTGCTGTGGTCTGTATACGCCGGGCTACTGACCTGGGCCGGGTTTCGCGCGCATATGCGCCCGGTGCGCGTTGCCGGACTCGTTCTGTTCGGCATCACCGTGTGCAAGGCTCTGTTGATCGACATCTCCGAAATGCGGCAGTTCTATCGCATCGTCGCACTGCTGGCGCTTGGTCTCATTCTCCTGCGCGTGGCGTGGACGTACCAGCGAGGCCCCCGAAGGGAACAGGCCCCATGAAGAACAAATTGGTCGTTGTGTGTGTCACGCTGGCCGCGGCGGGCAGCGCCCAGGCTCCCGGCGCGCCGGAACCCCTCACGGCGTGGCGCTATTTCAAAGAAATCCAGAGTCCGCGCGGGCCCGTGCTGGTCGATTTCCTGCTCGACGCCGAGACGCTGGACAAAGCCCGGCCGGATGGCGCGGACCTGCGCCTGTACGACAGCAGCGGCCGCGAGGTCGCTTATGTGCTGCGCGTTCGGCGCGCCGTCGAGAGCAGCACGGATTTCCAGCCGCGCGTATTCAATAAGGCCGTGCAGGGCGCATCGGCGGAGATCTCCTGCGATCTCGGCGAAGAGCCGCAGGAGCATAACGAAGTGGATATGGACAGCGCCGGCTCAAACTTCCGCCGTACCGCGGAGGTGGAGGGCAGCGCCGATGGCGACCACTGGTCGACGCTGGCCAGGGACGCCATCCTGTTCCGTTTCTCAGCGCAGGACCGCACGGTAGAGCAGAAGGCGATCGTTTATCCCGTGAGCCGATTCCGGTATCTGCGGGTCCGTATCGAGCGAGACCCGCAGGCGGACCGCTCGGCGCCGGAGATCCAGGACATCCGCGTGCGGCGCACCATGAACATGAGGGCCGAGAATGCCTCGTATCCGGCAGCGCTGCAATCGCGTGAACCGGATCGCGTCGACGGCCGTCCCGCTTCCATCTGGCGCATCGATCTGAGAGCGCGCGTCCCGCTGGACAGGCTGCGGCTCGCGACCGAGGAAATCGGATTTTCCCGGCCGTTTCGGCTGCAGAACATCGACGATCCCGCCGATCCGGTTGAGATCGCCTCCGGCGACCTGGCCCGGCGCGACGACGCATCCTCGCCGGAACCGGTCATCGGCTTTGCCGAAACGTTTGCGCATCATCTGAAGCTGATCGTTACCGACGACCGCAACGCGCCACTGCGGATCACGAACGCCGGCGCCGCGGGGGCCGCGCGGGAGGTGATGTTTGAGGCTGACGCGGCGGTCGCCCCGCCCCTGCGTCTTTACTACGGGAACCGCAGGGCGCTGGCGCCCCATTACGATATGGCCGCACGCATGTCGCCCGACCAGCAGCGTGCGCCTGTACGGGTCATGCTCGGCGCCGAGCGCGCGAACCCCGCGTACCAGCCCGAAGCGCAGCCGCTTTCGCAACGGCTGCCATGGCTGGTATACGTGGTTCTTGCCGCTGCGACGCTCGCGCTGGTGTACATGCTGTTGAAGATTCTTCGTGAGGCGTCGGAAAAGTTCGGCCGGACGGCAACGGAGTGAAAATGTTTCGATACATTCTTCTGGTTTTATGTGCCTGCGCAGTGTTCGGGCGCGACGGCGCCGAGCAGCTCGGGTATCCGCCCGGCACGAAGGCGCTCATCATTCACGCCGACGATCTTGCCGTGGCCCATGCGGTGGATCGCGCCAGCTTTGCGGCGCTCGAGCAGCGGGCGGCGACGGCGGCCAGCATCATGGTTCCATGCCCATGGCTGACGGAGGTCGCGGCCTGGTGGAAGGATCATTCCGGCGCCGATCTCGGCCTGCATCTCACGCTCACAGCCGAGTGGAAGAACTACCGCTGGGGGCCGCTTGCGCCCGACGTTCCAGGATTGCTGGATCCGAATGGGTATCTGTGGCCGGAAGTTGCGCCGGTCACGGAGCACGCCAGCCCCGAGGAAGTGGAGCGCGAGATCCGGGCGCAGATCGAGCGCGCGCTGAAAGTGGGCCTCCGGCCGACGCACCTGGACAGCCACATGGGCACGCTGTTCGTCCCGAAGTATTTCGCCACGTACGTAAAAGTGGCGCGGGAATATAAGATCCCGTTCTTCGCGCCGCGCGTGCCGAACGCGCCGGAAGCCATGCGCAGGCTGCTTCAGGACACCGATATCGAGCCGGACGCGCTGACGCCCATGCCCGACAACGTTATGCCGGAAGACTGGATGGCTCATTACCGCAAGGTCATCAAATCGCTCAAGCCCGGCCTGACGGAGATGATCGTGCACCTCGGTTACGACAACGAGGAGCTGCGCGCCATCACCGAAGACCACCCCGCCTACGGCAGCGCGTGGCGGCAGCACGACTTCGATACCATCACCAGCGACGATTTCAAGCATCTGCTCGAGTCCGAGCACGTGAAGCTGGTTGGGTGGAAAGAGATTCGCGACCGCATGTATCCCGCGAAGTAGTCTCAGTCGAATAACGGCAGTGCCGCGCCGACCAGCGGCGCCTGCCAGCCCAGCGCGGCTTTGGCGATGACCACACCGTCGCGATAGAACGGTCCAACAAGAGCGTGGAAAGCCTCGCGCGCCGGCGCCAGTAACAGGTCCCCCGCTTCGGCAACGCCTCCCGCGATGGAGACGACGTCCGGGAACAGGATGACGGCCTGGGACGCGATCGCGACACCGAGCAGCCGGCCAGCTTCGGTGAAGATCTCGGTCGTCGCCCGATCGCGGGCCTCGGCTCGTGCGAGCAGCTCGCGCACACTGATGCCGCCGGCCCGCGCTTCGATCGCGGGCGCGGAGATCGTGGCCTCGGCGCAGCCTCGGCAGCCGGAACCGCACTCGCGCCCGAACGGCTCGACGATCACGTGCCCGATATCGCCCAGGCCGCCGTGGGCCACTCGTGCAATTTCGCCGTCGATGACCATGCCGCCGCCTACGCCGGTGCCGATCACCAGGGAGAGGAAGCGCTTCGACCCGCGGCCCACACCCACACGGTACTCGGCCAGCGCGGCGGCGTTGGAATCGGCATCGAGCGCCACCGGCAGGCGAAAGCGTTCTTCGAATGCGGATGTGAGCGGACATCCCTGCAGCCAGGCGATGTTGGGGTTGTAGAACATGGCCGTGCGCTCGTCATTGACGAAACCGGCGAGCGAGATGCCCACGCCTTCGAACGGGCCGAGCGACGCGGCGGCTGCGAAGACGCGCTCGAGGAAGCTGTCCGCACTGGTCTCGATGGAGGTGATTCCCTCCGTGGCGCCATTCGGCGATACCAGCGCGAGCTTGGTAGTGCGCCCGCCGATATCGATGCCCAGTACGCGTTTCATTCTTTCCAGAACAGCTCGGCATCAGAGCGGCGGACGTAATTGGCGTCCAGCGCCGCGGGATCCTGCGCCTGGCCGTTCTGCCAGCGTTCCCACGCGACCCGCGCCACCGCAGCCGCCAGGGCGCGCGGCGCGGCAACGATGGGCGCTTCGGGCAGAATGTGCCGGAACGGCGCCAGGTCGGTGGAGATAAACTCCAGGTCCCCGGGCGGCAGACCGGCAATCCAATGCGGCAGCGAGGTGACCATCTCCGGCAAGACAGGCCGAAGCTGAGCATCGTAAACCGCGCCGTAGATCTGGCCGCGCCGGGCATCCAGCAGCGTTGCCCGGAGCGGGCGCGAGCCGAAAACCGCGAGGGCCTGCAGGTTGGAAACTGCGACGGCGGGCCGATCGACCGCTTCGGCCAGGCCCTTCACGGCGGCGAGCCCCACGCGGACACCGGTGAACGAGCCTGGTCCGGCCGCCGCCGCGAAGCAGCGCACATCGGCCGCGCCGGCGGAGTTGCGATCGAGCAGCCGCTGGATGTGGTCGAAAAGGATGTGCGCGAACCCTTCGGGGGAATGAAGCGGCAACTCGTCGATCATGTCCGGCGCGCGCATCAGCGCCAGGCTGCCGAATTCCGAGGTCGTATCGACGGCGAGAATCACTGCCCGAGAGTGTACAGCTTGTCCAGAACGTAGGCCTTCCCGTTCGCGTTAATGGCCGTCACGCGCACGTCCAGCGTGCCGCCCGGGTGTCCGGCGAAGACCTTCGGAACGGTAAATGATCCGTGGTCGCCGGTGCCCAGAACGCGAAAACCTTCCGTGCCCCCGGCCACTTCGCCGGTCCAGACATACATCATCGTGCGGGTCCCGCGAGTCTGCTTTTTGATCTTCGCCTCATAAGGTACGGGGACATTCATGGGCAGCGTATCTTCGGTCGGCCGAACAATCTCGTATGGAGTTTTCGTGCCGGTTTGATCGATCTCCTGGAGAATCACGTCCACTGACTGGAAGCGCACCGAGTGCAGCATCGATTCCTTGTGCGACTCGCGCGCGATATCGAGCAGCCACGGGTGCGACGTATCCGGCGGCGTACCGGTGAAGTGCTCGCCTTTGAAATCCTTCACGGGAATCGACTCGCCGCTGAGGGGATTGAACCACGAGACATCGTATTTGTGCTTGTCGATCAGCACTTCGACGGGCGGCCCCGGCTTATCCACGTAGAGGATGCATTCGATGCCGCGCAGCGCGATGGCGCCGCCGCCGTCCACGTCGAAATACGGCTCCATCTCCCAGTGCCTGGTGTCGGAGATCAGCTCATACCAGTGCTTCGCTTCGAAGGTCTGGCCGCCCTCGAACATCGGATATTCGCCGCTGACCGTTGATGACCACAGCCGGTCCGCCGTGGTCAGCGCGACAAACGGCACGGCGTAGAGCTGATGCTCCACCGAGCCGATCTGCTCGTCGCCGGGCTGCGTGTTACGGGTAATGATGAAATTCATCCACCCGTCGGACATCAGCGGCGATGCGGTAATCCTGGCGTTCGTCGAACGCGGATGGCCATACGGGTCGGTCTTTTTGATGTCCTCACCGAGCTCTTTCAACAGCGCCCGCGCACCCGTGTAATCCTCCCACTCCAGCACGCCCTCCCAGGTCATGTTCAGCGCCGAGTAGCGGGCGACGAGATAACGGATGAAGCGGGCCCGCGACTGCCAGTCGGGGAAGGTATGCCGGATGATGTCGGGATTCGCGGCCAGCACCATGTCCGTTACGATCCCGCGTTTGTTGACCTCCAGCAGTCGGCGGTCGAGCTGGTCGAAGAAGTTCGGGTCTGGCCGGCCCTGCGGAAAGACGTGCGCGGAGTCGGCGGCCGCGCCCAGGACGTCGATACGGAGATGGGTGAATTTGTTCTGGATCGCGTTGTGCAGCGTGGTTTCGAATTCGGCATCGGAGGCGAACGGCAGGCGATCGGCGACATCGCTGATCCACAAATGCGGCTTCCTCGGGTCGATCACCACCTGCTCGTTGAACGTCGCCCAGTGATGCGTGTTTGCGGGAATCAGAAACCCCGGAGAGTCGGACTGGACCGCGTTGAATGAGCCCTGCTTGCCGTCATACGCCGCAAGATTGCCGGAGATTCGGTAAATCCACTTGCCGGGCTGGGTTGGCGCGAACCGAACCACCAGGCGCTGCCCGTCCCAATACGCAGGCATGAGGTAAGTGTGGTAGTTCGGCCCCCGAAACTCGATATCCAGATTTGCAGTTGCCCACGGATCGGCCTTCCCGGCCGGGAGGTCGAAATACAGCTCGCAGGGCGAATATGCGGGCGTTCCGTCACAGCCCGCGGGCGCTATGGCGCCAACCGGAACCGCGGCCGCAATGAGCGCGCAGACACAAAACGCAGTCTTGGGAATAACTTCCAAACCTCAGCTTTGCACAAGTGTAATGTAGAGCAGGCGTTTCGCCTGCGCGAGGCGGTCTTGTTTACAGAC
>DASRCB010000240.1:0-3517 GCA_035653295.1 Bryobacteraceae bacterium | reverse complement strand
ATGCAGGCGACCCTGCTCGGCGCCCAGGAGATCGGCTCCACGGTGGTCACGATGAGCATTTCGCTCGTGGCCGTGTTCATCCCCATTCTGCTGATGACCGGAATCGTCGGCCGGCTGTTCCGCGAGTTCGCGGTCACGCTTTCGGTCGCCATCCTGATCTCGATGGCGGTATCCCTGACCGCTACCCCGATGATGTGCTCGCGTCTCCTCAAGAGCCACGGCGAGGAGCGCCACGGATGGATTTACCGCTTGAGCGAGCGCGGCTTCGACCTGATCCTTGCCTTCTATACCCGCACCCTATCCTGGGTGCTGCGCCACCAGCCTCTGATGCTGATGGTCACGCTGGGCACGATCGCGCTCACCGGCTATCTCTATGTGATTGTGCCGAAGGGTTTCTTCCCGCAGCAGGATACCGGACGCCTGACCGGCACCATTTACGCCGATCAATCGGTTTCCTTCCAGTCCATGAACACGCTGCTGAAGAAATTCGCGGACGCGGTCCAGCAGGATCCCGACGTTCAGATGTTGCTGGCTTCGACCGGCGGGGGCGGGGGCGGCGGCGGTGTCAATCAGGGCCGCATGTTCATTACGTTAAAGGAGGACCGCGTTCTTACCGCCGATGAAGTGATCGCCCGGATCCGCCGCGGCCCCGCTGCCCACATCCCCGGCGGCACGCTCTTCCTGCAGGCCGTGCAGGACCTCCGCATCGGCGGACGCGGCAGCGCTGCCCAGTACCAGTTCACCCTGCAGGGCGACAACCTCGCCGACCTTGCCGAGTGGGCTCCCAAAATGCAGCACGCCATGCAGCGCATCCCCGGCGTGGTCGACCTCAACAGCGACCAGCAGAACAGGGGGCTGGAAGCCTCGCTCGCCATCGATCGCCAGACCGCCGCACGCATGGGCATCTCCGCCCAGGCCATCGATCAGACGCTCTACGACGCCTTCGGCCAGCGCCAGGTCTCCACCATGTACACCCAGTTGAACCAGTACCACGTCGTGATGGAGGCCGCCCCGGAGTTCTGGCAGAATCCCGACGGGCTGCGCTATCTCTATGTGAAGGGCACGCGCGGCGAAGTGCCGCTCAGCGCTTTTACGCACTACCAGGCCAACACCAGCCCGTTGCTCATCAACCATTCCGGCCAGTTCCCTTCGGTCACGATCAGCTTTAATCTCGCGCCCGGCAAGCCGCTGGGAGACGCCGTTGAGGAGATCCTGGGTATCCAGCGCTCGCTCGGCATCCCGTCCTCGATCCACGGCAGCTTCTCCGGCACCGCGCAGGCGTTCCAGGATTCGCTGGCCAACGAGCCCATCCTGGTGGCCGCCGCGCTGATCGCGGTCTACATTGTGCTTGGGATGTTGTACGAGAGCCTGATCCACCCCGTCACGATCCTCTCGACGCTGCCTTCAGCGGGCGTCGGCGCGCTGCTGGCGCTGATGTTGACCAGGACCGATCTCAGCGTCATCGCGCTGATCGGCATCATCCTGCTGATCGGCATCGTGAAGAAAAACGCGATCATGATGATCGACTTCGCCGTGGAAGCCGAGCGGCGGGAAGGCCTGACACCCAGGGAATCGATCTTCCAGGCAGCCAAGCTCCGCTTCCGCCCGATCACGATGACCACCATGGCCGCCCTGCTCGGCGGACTCCCGCTGGCGCTCGGCACCGGGCCCGGCAGCGAGCTGCGGCGCCCGCTCGGTATTGCGATCGTCGGCGGCCTGACGCTCAGCCAGTTACTCACGCTGTATACGACGCCGGTGGTATACCTGTATCTCGACCGCTTCCGGCTCGCCCTGGCGCGGCTGCGGGGCAGGTAAGTGGCGTATAATCAGGCTATGGTCGATCCGAAGGATTTCGGGACCGAAGCGTTCCATAAGGCCGCCTATGCCGCTGGACATGAAGCGTTCGAGGAAACGCTGGCCGCCGGGCGCCCCGTGTTCTATGTAGATGCGGAAGGCCTGAACGTGATCGAGTACCCTGACGGCCGCCGCTATGAAATCCGGTGGGGTTCCGGAGCCGAGTTCTCCTACGAGATCATCCGGCAGTTGAAGGCTCGCGCGGCGTAGGCTGTGCCAACATTGACTATCATTGCCGGGCCGAACGGTTCCGGCAAGTCTACTTTGACTCGCCGGCTCGGGTGGGCTGGAAACGAGTGGCTTCTGGACCCGGATGCCATTGCTCGCCGCCTTTGCCCGGAAGACCCTGAGAAAGCCGCCATCGCGGCCGGCCGGGAGCGCACGCTCCGCACCTCTCAGTACCTTGCGGCCGGCATCGATTTCGCGATCGAGACGACCTTTTCTGGTCGCAGCATCAGACAGCTGATCGAAGGTGCCCACGATCGGGGTTACGCCGTACATCTGGTTTTTGTCGCGCTGGACAACCCGCAGCAGTGCATGGCCCGTGTGCGCGACCGCGTTGCCACCGGAGGCCACTCCGTCCCGGACTCCGACATTCTACGCCGCTACGCCCGCAGCATCTGCGCATTTCGAGAGCTGGTGTGGCTGGTCGATAGCGCAAGCGTTTACGACAATTCAGGCGATGGCCATCGCCTGATCCTGGAAGTTCGCGCCGGCAAGGTCGTGTGGCGCGCCGAACAACTGCCTTGCTGGGCTGCGTTCTGATTCCTCACTTCACATAGACCCGCACCGGATTACTGGCCCCGAAGGCCGTCGTCAGCCTCAATGTCTGTGGTACCTCATTGGGCAGCAGCAGCACGTTCACCTGGAACACGCCGCAGAGCAGTCCGGGCGCCATGCCGGCGTAAAGAACCGTCAACTCGTTCCCGGACGAGTCCGTCACTCCCCAGTCGTCAAACAGCGGATTCGCGGCGGTCGCGACTGCGTTATCCAGCGTTCCGAAAGACCAGGCTCCGCCGGTTCCGAACAGCGTCACCACCGTCTCCGGCGGCGCCGGATTGGCCGCGGAGTTCACCGTCCCGTCCTGGTTTAGTGCTGCTGCATAAACCCCATCCGTGGTGAAGATGCCTACCGTCGGGAATGTCGTGAAGTAGGGCCTTTGAAATTCCACGGTGGCCGCCCTATCCACACTGCGCGCATCATCTCCTAAGACCCGCGCCGCGGCCTCCCAACTACACCCCTGATAACATATCCTTCGTGAATCGCCTCGAAGAACTCCGCCGGCGCCACGCCGCGGCCGAGCAGGGCGGCGGGCCCGAGCGCCGCGCCCGCCAGCACAAGGAGGGCAAACTCTCCGCCCGCGAGCGCATCCAGTTCCTGCTCGACGAAGGCACCTTCGAGGAGCTCGATAAGCTCGTCACCCACCGCTCGCGCGATTTCGGCATGGAAAGCCAGGTCGTCCCCGGCGACGGTTTCGTCACCGGCTACGGCCGCATCGATGGACGCCTCGTCTACGTCTTCGCGCAGGACTTCACCGTCTTCGGCGGCTCGCTCTCCGAGGCCAACGCGCAGAAGATCTGCAAGATCATGGACCTCGCGGTCAAGACCGGCGCGCCGGTCATCGGTCTGAACGATTCCGGCGGCGCGCGCATCCAGGAGGGCG
>DASRCB010000239.1:0-7097 GCA_035653295.1 Bryobacteraceae bacterium | reverse complement strand
CGACCAGGAGGCGCTGGCCGGCTCGATTCGCGCTGCGGTCGCGGACGCTGAGCGCGGAGCGCAGGTTTCGGTTGAGGCGATCACCTTGGGCATCGGCGGTTCGCATATCTGTGGGGCACAGAGCCGCGGAGTGTACGAATTCGGGCGCCCGCGCGAAGTTGGCCCCGAGGACCTTACCTATGCGGCCACGCTCGCCTCGGAAGTTCGCCTGGAGCGCGACCGGATGCTGATCCACGTGCTGCCGCAGGATTTCATCCTGGACGGCCGCGCCGGACATCGCAAGCCGCACACGGTGTGCTCGCGCCTGGAGTCGAACGTTCACGTGATCACCGGTTCGATTCAGGAACATCAGGCGCTGGTTTCCGCCGCGCATCTGGCGCATTTCGAAGTCGAGGACACCGTTTTTGAACCTGTCGCGGCGGCCTACGCCTGCCTGCTTCCCGAAGACCGCGCGCGCGGCGTCGCGCTGCTCGACCTGGGAATGCACTCCACCGGCCTCGTCATCTACGACGGCGAAGCCGTGCAGCTCGCCGCCAGCCTCCCGGTGTGGAGCGATCATTTCACCCGGGACATCGCCGCGGTCTTTAAGGTCAGCTACGAAGATGCGGAGTGCTTGAAACGAGAATACGGCTGCGCCTTGCTGGGCCTGACTTCGGATTCCACTCTGATCGAAGTCCCCTCGCCCGAAGGCCGCCCGCCGCGGGAAGCCCGGCGCGGCGAGCTGATCGAAATTCTGGAGGCCCGCGCCGAGGAGCTGTGGCTGTACGTGCTCGCCGAAGTGCAGCGCGCCGGCATGGACCGGAAGCTCGGCGAAGGCATTGTGTTGACCGGCGGCGGATCCCTGCTCACCGGCATCTGCGATATGGCCGAGCGCGTCCTGAACTGCCCCGCGGGCAACGGGCTGGCGCAGGGCATCGGCAATTGGCCGGAAGAGCTGAAAACTCCGCTGTGGACCACCGCCGCCGGCCTGAGCATGTATTCCGCGAAACTGAAGCTGCACAAGCCGCCGCAGCGGCGCGCTACGGGATTATTGGGACTGGTGATGAAGTAGGAGGATTCGCACGATGGCACTCGACGCATTGAAATTCGTGATTCAGGAAGAGTCCGTGCCCCGGACACGCATTCGCGTTTTCGGCGTGGGCGGGGGCGGCTCGAACGCCGTGGGCCGCATGTTGAACGAAGGCGTCAGCGGCATCGAGTTTTTTGTGCTGAACACGGACGTTCAGGCGCTGGCGGCTTCCTCGGTGGCGAATCAGTTGGCCATCGGCTCGAAGATCACGCACGGGCTGGGCGCGGGTTCCGATCCCTCCGTCGGCCGGCAGGCGGCGCTGGAAGATACCGACAAGATCATTGATCTGCTGGAGGGCTCCGACATGGTGTTCGTGACGGCGGGCCTCGGCGGCGGCACGGGCACGGGCGCGGCTCCGGTCGTGGCCTCGCTCGCCAAGGAGCTGGGCGCACTCACGGTTGCCGTGGTCACGAAGCCGTTCGCCTTCGAAGGTCCGAAACGCATGCGCCAGGCCGAGGCCGGGCTCGCCGAACTCGCCGGCGTAGCGGACACGGTGATCACCATCCCCAATGATCAGCTCCTGCGCCTGGTCCCCAAAGGAACCAGCTTCTTCGAAGCCTTCCGCGTGGCGGACGATGTCCTGAGCCAGGCGGTTCAGGGCATTGCGGATATCATCACCACGCCCGGAATCATCAATCGCGATTTTTCGGATATCCGCGCGATCATGGTCGGCATGGGCTACGCGATGATGGGCACCGCGTCGGCCACCGGCGAAAACGCGGCCGTCGAGGCGGCGCGCAAAGCCATCAGCTCTCCCCTGCTCGAAGCCGGCGGCGTGCGCGGCGCGCGCGGCGTGCTGATCAACATCACCGGCTCCAGCCACCTCGGCCTGCACGAGGTGAACGAAGCCTGCACGCTGATCAGCGAGGCCACGCAGAATGATGATGTGCAGATCAATTTCGGCGTGGTGCTCAACGAATCGTTGGGCGATGAGGTGAAGATCACGGTGATCGCCACCGGATTCGAGCGCGAAACCCTGCCGGCCATTCCACGGCGGGCGCAAGCCCAGGAGCTTGCGCCGCCGCCAGTCCTCGACACCCCTCGGCCGGCGCCCGTGCCCCAGCCGGAACCCGCGCCATTCGCTCCTGGGCCCTCCGAGCCGGAGCCAGCGGTGGCCGAGGCCGCCCCGGTAACTGACCCGATTCCGGAGCCGCACCCGGCGGCCGCCGCCGCTCACGCCAACGGATCGCCCGAGCCTTTGTTCGACGACCTGGACGTGCCCGCGATCCTGCGCCGCCGCATGGTGCATTAGCCGCGGGCCACTGGGACAAGCCGTCCAACCGCCGCACCCAGGGCCGCCGCTGCGTAGCAAGCTCTAGCGCGCCCTCCTTAACGTCTCTTCATTCGGACGCCTCCGGACATACGGTATGCTGGTCCCTCTGTGTTGATTTACGCCGCGACCATCTTCCTGAGTGCGTTCCTTCTTTTTCAGGTTCAGCCGCTCATCGCCAAGTACATTCTGCCGTGGTTCGGAGGCTCCGCCGCCGTGTGGAGCGCCGCTTTGCTGTTTTTCCAGCTCGTGCTGCTGGCCGGATACTTCTACGCGCACCTGCTGATTCGCCATCTTTCCCCGAAACGCCAGATCCAGGTTCACGTGCCTTTGCTGGCGCTCAGCCTGATCACGCTGCCGATCATTCCCTCCGCTTACTGGAAGCCTTCCGCCAGCGGCGACCCGACATTGAATATTCTTCTGCTGCTCGGCGCCACGGTCGGCCTGCCGTACATGCTGCTCTCCTCCACCAGCCCGCTTCTGCAAGCCTGGTATGTGCGGGCGCGCAAGGGCGTGATTCCGTACCGCCTGTTTGCGCTTTCGAATTTCGGGTCGATGCTCGCGCTGCTCAGCTATCCCCTGCTGATCGAGCCCCGGCTGACCCTGGGAACGCAGGCCAGGAGCTGGTCCGCGGCATACGCCCTGTTTGCGATCGTGTGCGCGTATGCGGGGTGGCGAAGCAGCACCGCGCCTGCCAGCGCGGCCGGGACGGAGGAATCGCAGCCTGCGGGCCCGGCGGCGCTACCAGACGCGCCTTCGCTCCGCTCCATGATTTACTGGATCGCGCTGGCGGCCTGCGCGAGCGTTCTGCTGCTCTCGACCACCACGCTGCTCACGCAGAACGTCGCGCCCATTCCGCTGCTCTGGGTGGTGCCGCTGAGCATCTATCTTTTGAGTTTTATCTTCTGCTTCGAGGGCCATCTCTACCAGCGCTGGATTTTCCTGCCCCTGCTGATCGCCGCGCTCGCGCTGTATCCCTACGCGATGACCAAGTCGGAGAACAACGAAGATATCGCGCAGATGATCTTTGCGCTATGCGGCGCCCTGTTTGTCTGCTGCATGGTGTGCCACGGTGAGCTGGCGATGCGCAAGCCTCATCCGCGCTATCTCACGCAGTTCTACCTCATGGTCTCGATCGGCGGGGCAGTGGGCGGGATCTTCGTCGCGATCATTGCGCCGCACGTTTTTCCCACGTACATGGAACTGCCGATCGGCGTGGCGGCCTGCGCGCTGCTCGCTGCCTTTGCCCTGTGGAGCGATTCCGCCGGCGTGCCGCGGCCGTTATGGCTGCGCTACTCTCTGCTCATCGTCGTCGCCGGATTCAGCGTATACCTGGGGCGCCAGCAGGCCGAAGACTTCCGGTATTACATCCTGAACGCGCGCAATTTTTATGGCGTGCTCCATGTCCGCGACGACGAAGCCGTCGATAACGTCCCGGCGACGCGGGTGCTGGTGCATGGAACTATCAATCACGGAACCGAGCTGCTGGTGCCCAACGGCGGGCGCATCGCGACCTCGTATTTCGGGACCGGCTCCGGCGTATCGCGGGCCATCCGGGCCAAGCAGGAAAAGGGTCCCGTGCGTATCGGCATTCTCGGACTCGGCGCCGGCGTGACGGCCTCGCTTGCGCGCCCCGGCGACACTCTGCACTACTACGAAATCAATCCGCTGGTTCCGCAGATCGATGAGGCGAAGTTCACCTTTTTCCGCGAATGCCCCGCCGATAAGCGGATCTTCCTGGGCGACGGCCGCCTGGTGCTGGAGCGCCTGCCGAGCGAGCAACTCGACTTCCTCGCCATGGACGCGTTCACCAGCGACGCGGTGCCGATCCATCTCCTCACCCGCGAGGCATACCAAATCTACCTGCGCCATCTGAAACCGGATGGAGTCCTGTCGTTCAACATCTCCAACCGATATCTGGATCTCGAACCCGTGGTCGCGCAAGCGGCGTCCGAACTGGGCTGGTCCGGCGTCACGGTGAACGATAATGGCGATATCGAGCCCTTCTATACGTCCTCCACGTGGATGATCCTTTCTCCGGACAAGAACTTCTTCAACCACGTGAATTTCCAGGACCCCGAGGTCAGTCCCATGCGGGTCACTGCAGGGTTTCGACCCTGGACCGACGATTACTCAAACATTGTTAAGATAAGCACGGGCCTGCCGGCCTGGGTCCGAAACTTCCTGCCGTAGCGCCATGTTCATCTACGCCCTCACCATCTTTCTCAGCGCTTTTCTGCTGTTTCAAGTTCAGCCGCTCATTGCGAAGATTATCCTGCCATGGTTCGGTGGCTCAGCGGCGGTCTGGAGCGCGGCCATGCTGTTCTTCCAGGTGTCACTGCTGGCCGGCTACGCTTATGCGCATTCCCTGATCCGCCATTTCCGGGCTCGGGCGCAGATGAAGGTGCACAGCACGATGCTGGCCGTCAGCGTAATCGTGCTCGGCACGCTCTTCAATTACAGCTACTGGAAACCGGAGCAGGCCACCACGGTGCCGACGCTGCGCATCCTGATGGTCCTGGCAGTGTTGATTGGCCTGCCGTATTTCCTGCTGTCGTCCACCAGCCCGCTGCTGCAAGCCTGGTACGTGCGGCGGTCCGGAACCGCGATGCCGTACCGGCTTTTCGCGCTATCGAACTTCGGTTCCATGCTCGGTTTGATCACATTCCCGTTCCTGGTGGAGCCGAACATCACCTCGCGCCATCAGGCCTGGAGCTGGGGCGCGATTTACGTCGGATTCGCGCTGCTGTGCGGGACGGCGGCGTGGGTGTCCCAGGGCAAGGCCGAAGAGCCGCGAGCGTCCGTTGCCTCCTTTGCCAAGGAGTCCGCGCCTGGGACCGGCCCGGGACGCCGCCAGGAGGCAGCGGGTTCGCGCCCGCCTGTACGGGAACTCGTGCTCTGGGTCTCGCTCGCCGCCTGTGCTTCGGTTCTGCTGGTTTCCATCACGAATCACCTCAGCCAGAACGTCGCTCCCATCCCGCTGCTGTGGGTCATTCCGCTGGCGCTGTATCTGCTGAGCTTTATCTTGTGTTTTGAAAGCGACGGCGGCCTGGGATCGATTCTTCTCGGCTCGGGGCTCAGCATCGGCCTGGCCGGTTTCGCCTGGTACTTCCATCTGTGGGAACTCATGACGCCGGGCGTGAAGATGGCGGTGATCGCGGCACTCGTGGCCATCGCGCTGCTGGTGCGCTGGCGGTGGTTTTACGTGGCCTCGACCGCCGCGCTGCTGGGCTTCATGGCTTATTACCTGTACCAGGATTTCGGCAATACTCACATCCGGATCCTGATACCGCTGTTTGCCGGAGGCTTGTTCTTCTCCTGTATGCTATGCCACGGGGAACTGGCCCGCCGGAGGCCATCGGCGGAGCACTTGACGCTGTTCTACCTTATGGTTTCGCTCGGCGGCGCGCTGGGCGGAACCCTTGTGGCCCTGGTCGCGCCGCACCTGTTCAAGACCTATCTCGAGCTGCCCATCGGCATGGCCGCCTGCGCGCTGCTCGCGGTGATTACCCTGTGGGACGCCATCGATCACAAAATCTGGGTGTGGCCCTTGCGCGTCGCTTTGTGCGTGGGATTAGGCGCGCTCGCGGGCTACCTGGTGCGCCACGAGTATGAAGAGAACAAGGGCTACCAGCTCGAAGCCCGGAACTTCTACGGCGTGCTCCGCGTCCGCGACGACGATCTGTCTGAAGCCGACCCCGAGCGCACGCTGACCCATGGAACCATCAATCACGGCTCGCAGCTCCTCAATCCGGACATGCGCTACGTGACCACTTCGTATTACGGCGAGAGGTCCGGCATCGGCCGGGCGATTCGCGCCATTCAGGCTAAGGGTCCAGCCCGCATCGGCAGTATCGGTCTCGGCGCCGGCGTGCTGTCCAATTACGGGCGCAAGGGCGATTATCTGCGCATCTATGAAATCAACCCTTTGGTACAGGGCATCGCGCAGACGTGGTTCACGTTTTATCCGCATTCGCCGGCGGATAAGAAGATCGTCATGGGCGACGCCCGGCTCTCGCTCGAGGAGCAGCTCAAGGCGGGCGATATTCAAAACTTCGACGTGCTCTCCGTAGACGCGTTTTCGAGCGACGCGATCCCCATCCACCTGCTGACTCGCGAAGCCTTCGATGTGTACTTCCATCATCTGAAACCGAACGGTATTCTCGCGCTCCACATCTCGAACCGGTATCTGGATCTCGGGCCAGTGTGCGCCGCGGGCGCCGATTATTTCCACAAGATCGCGCGCACGATTGAAGACGACGCCTCCACCGCCAGCTACTTCTCCTCCTCCACGTGGGTTTTGGTCACCAGCGACGAAAGCTGGTTCTCGACGCAGCAGTTCTCCGATGCAACCATGAGCCCGACCCAGCTCCAGCCCGGGCTGCGGCCCTGGACGGACGATTACAGCAACATCGTTCAGATTTTGCGGTTGAAGTGAGTCAGCGGCGCCGAGCCGCGCGCCGAAACAATCGCCCGTACAATCTTCCGCACCCCGCGATCCCAATGGGGGAACAAATCAACGTACTGCACACGATCGGAGATTACTTTGGGCACCGCGCAGGCTTCAAATCGCACGGGTATGACGAACACGGATTCCATCGGCAGCCGCCGGGCGCAGTCCAGGGCGTAGCGCAGCTCGCACTGGAAATGCCCCTTCTTGGCATTGGAACGCGGGGAGAAGCAGGCCACGAAGGCGTCCGAGACTTCGATGGCGCGCTCGATCGCCCGGGGCCAGTTTTGGCCCGGAAGAAGTTTTTC
>DASRCB010000238.1:0-4329 GCA_035653295.1 Bryobacteraceae bacterium | reverse complement strand
CCGCTACGGGCGCTGAACTGCGCGCCCTCCGCTCCGGCCCAGAACAAGAACTCAACCAGTTCACACTGGCTTTCCGGCCCCAACTCAACTTATGTCGCTCGCGCTCCAAACGGAATTTACAGAAAGGATGTTACACCAACGCCTGGGTCGATGGCCGGCTGCACGTTGAGGCGCTGCTTCAGGGTACGGCCGGCGGTGTTGTAGCTGTATTGGTAGTTGAAGTTCTCCGGACTGTTCGGCTGCTCGTTGTGCCACAACTGGCCGCCAATCGGCCCCAGGTGTTCTGGGAGAAGCCGGTGGTATCGAATGCATTGACGTCGTAGTAGTAGTTAACGCGTTGATTGACCTGCTCCTGCAGGGAGCGATAGCCGTACAGGGTCACCCAGGTCCAGTGGCTGACCTGCATCAGCCGCGCCGGCTCGCGCGCCATTGCGAGCGGCATCGGCAAGGAGTGGGGCCTTTCGGTCTACACCCCGATCATCGTCAAGTACCGCGACGAGCGCACTGATGCGCGGGTGCAGTTGGAAGACCTGTTGCGGTAGGAGGGGGCCGGCGTGCGGACGTCAGGCCCCGGCGCGGATTAATTAACGACTACGGTCCAAGCTGTGCGCGGGTGATCACGGTTTGCGCCGGAATTCTAACGGGCGATCTGGACGGCCGCCGCTAAAGTGGATGACATTGACAAGCATTACCTCATCCCCTCGGCACACCGTAACAACAACGCTGCCGTCGAACATAGTGGACGGAATCCGGAACGCTCCATCAGCGTTCACCTTCACCTGGAAGAATTGGGAGTGATCCACAACGTCCTGGAAACGGACCCAAAATGGATCTCCCCCTTTGCCTGGGATCGGCAGCACGCGACCGCCGATCCAGCCTGGGGCTGTGTCGGCGACAACACCTGTCGGCATCTGTAGAGTAATCCAGTGAGGGAGTGGGCCATACAACTGAACGCTGCCGGTCAGCGTCAGCGATCCCGGCGGCCCCGGCGGTGGCGCCTCCGGTTCCAGCGCATATTGATACTCACCCTCTTCCAGGCCCTGCGCCGCTAAACCGTCGAATTGCCCAGCGAGTTCGGGAGAACGCTCTCCCATCAACCGGAACCGGCGCACTCGATACTTTCGCGGCGCTTGGCCCCTCCCGGCTACATAGAATTCAACACTGGTACGTACAGCCTGTCCATGAGCCTGTCTGTAGGCAACCCCACCGCAGATAACCAG
This sequence comes from Bryobacteraceae bacterium, assembly GCA_035653295.1. Lineage (GTDB taxonomy): Bacteria > Acidobacteriota > Terriglobia > Bryobacterales > Bryobacteraceae > DASRCB01. The sequence continues at coordinate 3,109 of DASRCB010000238.1, read as the reverse complement.
AAACGCCGCAATCGTAGCCGCGAGCCGCATGCTCAACCTCATTGATTAACGCAATCGTTCATCAGCTTAGTGCTCAAACTCTGGGACCCCTGCCGGATGTCCACCCTCAGGGCGTCCGCCATTTGTCCGTCGTTTAGGCCGAACTTGTGAATGATTTCGTGGAGAATGGTCCCGGTTTCGTAGTCAGAACCCAGGTCTGCCCATTGGGCCGAGTTAACCCAAACAGCATACCCGGTGGCCTGCGAGAGGGCTATTATTCCAGGGTCCAGCCGGAAAACGTCTCCGATAGTCTCCCCTTTGAAGGCGGGCACTCCTTGCGGCAGGCTGCCGAAGTCGGAGACGTTCCAAACTGTCGAGCTTGTGCCGCCGTCGTAAACATAGTTCTTGCTCAAGATGGTCTGCGCTGCGCCCACGAGCGCACCGGCTGACACGGCTTGCCCGATTGCCCCCCAATTCCCGACCAGAGCTTGCTCTCCCGCGAGAGCCTGAAGATCGGCTTGACACGGATTGGAGCCAAGATTCAGTCCAACGAGTCGCTTGAGGGCAGCTACCGCGTTGTCCATTCCTGCTTGGCTGTAGCCGCTTCCGCCACCGCCGCCACCACCCGAGGTGTTATCGTTAACGACCTGCATTCCATCGCTGCCGCCTCCGCCTCCTCCGCCCGAATCGTCCTCGCAACTGTCAAGTACTCCGTCAACATAGAAGCAGGTTAAAAGGCCCTTGCGGTCAAATCCATTGACCGGATCGCCCATCGCGTATGCGAAACGGTTCCAACTCCTCGGGTCCGCCATTATGACGCCCTTGAGCCCCAGCGGGTCCGGCCGCCCGAACCGCGCCCCGTTGCTGTCGTACACTCTCACCGGGTCTTCCAGATCCGCAAACAGCGCCGTCTGCCCGGATGGCACCGTCCTCACCTCCCCATACGGATAGTAGCTGTACTGGCCCCCATTGCCGTCCAGCCGGATCGACCCCAGCCGGTCCGTCGTAACGCCCTTCCCTCCCCAACTCGTCAGCATCCCCAGCGTCTTGTGCTCCTCCTCCACCTTCGTGTAACCGAATGTCATCGGATTACCATTCCACGTGTAATTAGCTGCACGTATACCGCGCCAGCCGCCGCCCCCCGATCCCATAGAACCGGAATTCGCCCGCCTCGCTGGTTGTCGTATCGCCGTATGGGTCCGACGACGTGCGCCACTGCCCGCTCATGTAGAACACCATCTTCCCCGCCGGATCGTACGTCCACGACGGAATGTAATACGCCGGAGTGACCGTGATCTGCCGCCCTTCCACGTCCAGATTCGGGTCTACCACCGTCGGGTCCGGCCCCCCGTTGCGCGAGGGATCGACGTTCGCGCTGTACACCGGCGCCGTCCCTTGCGTCACCGTCTTCCCCGTCAGATTCCCCCACCCGTCGTAGCTGTACGCATTGCCCCATGCCCCGTTCGTGGCAGCCGCCGTCGCAAGCCGATTCAGCGTGTCGTAGGTGTAGTTCACCGTCTCGCCCGCCACCCCGTCGATCGTTTGCGAAATCCGCCCGTTGTTCTGCCCCGCCGGGTAGATGTACTGCATGTCCATCGTCGTCGTGTAGAGCAGCGTGTTGCCTTGCCATCCGGCTGGCTGCTGCACGAAAATTCGCGTAAGCTGCCCCAGGCTGTTGTAGCTCCGGGTCTGGCCGTTCCACGTGGCCAGCGTGCCGTCCGGATTCCAACTCGTGCCAGGCCCGCTGAGCCGTCCCATCACATCGTACGTGTACGTGTCGGTCGAGCCGGCGCCGCCGTTCTGATCGGCCGGATATCCGAGCGACGTCATTCTGCCCTCATTGTCCCACGCATATGTCGCGTCCAGGTTGATCGGCACGTCGTTGCCATTGGAATCGACGTTCGTCCCCGAGGCCACCCACATCTGCATCCGCTGCTTCAGCACCCGCCCGGCCGTGTTGTAACTGTATTGGTAGTTGAACGCCTCTGAACCGCTCGCCACGCCATTGGTCCAGTTGACGCTGGCCATCTCGTTGTGCCACGCGCTCGCTGCCAGCCGCCCCCAGGTGTTCTGCGAGAAGCCCGTGGTGTCGAACGGATTGACGTCGTAGTAGTAGTTGACCCGCTGATTCACCTGTTCCTGCAGGTAGCGATAACCGTAGGAGATACCCACGTCCAGTGGCTCACCTGCGTCAGCCGGCCGTAGGCATCGTAGCTGTATTGCGTCTGCTGGCCGGCGGCATCGGTCCGAAGCGTCACGTGGTGCGCGCCGTCGTACTGATACTGCACCGTTCCCGCTTCCGGCGTGGTTTCGCTGGCCAGGTCCGTGCCGCTCCAGGTGAACGTGCGGGTCTGAGTGTAGGTGCCGCCGTTGTACGGCCGCGGCATCGCAACCTGAAGCAACTGATTGGCCGCGTTGTAGGTGTAGGTCGTGACGAAATTGGCGCCGCCGGAGGGATTCGGCTCCGTGACAGAGACGAGGTTGCCCATGGCATCCTTCACGTTCGTTTTCCACTTGCCGGCCGGATCGGTGACCGTCGTCTGGTTCGCGGTGTATACGGTTCGCGTGACGCTGCCATCGGGCAGTGTGACCGCGATGGTGCGGCCCGAGGCGTCGTAGGTGTAAGTCGTCCAGATCGGGGACGTCCCAGGAGCGTGCGGCCGGGAAGTCCGCCAGAGCTTGCCGAGCGGCGAGCAGGCGCAGGGAGCATAGTGCGTCTCGGCAACCGAAGCCGTCGTGCTTCACAAAATGGCGGGGCGCTTGTGGAAAACCACTATTGCAGGAATCGACACCAGCAGCCAGCTCTTCGAGACCTGGATTCCGGACGGCGGCTTCGAGGTCCAGCGCCGCAAGACGCCTGACGGCATGGCCGACTGCCTGGTGCCGAAGTCAGGATGAGGTATTCACCTCACGGCTCTGCCACGAGGAACCGTGCCTCCATCGTCGGCTGGCGGGGTGTCCGGCTGACAGGATCGCTGACTTCGCCGGACTCCACGGCCTGCTGACGTTCTCGATCCCGCGGCATCAGGTCGGCCGGAAGGTTCGTGCTGCTGAGGTGTTCCAGCCGGAACCGCTGGCGCTCTGGCACGATCAGATCCGGCGGCTCCGTTCGGTGGCGGACCTGTGGGAC
>DASRCB010000237.1:0-46448 GCA_035653295.1 Bryobacteraceae bacterium | reverse complement strand
TTGAAGGCCTGGAAAATGAATCCGATTTCGCGGTTGCGCATGCGCGCGCGCTCGGTCGCCTTCATCCCCTCCGCGCGATTTCCGTTGATGATGTAAGTGCCGTCCGTCGGCGAATCCAGCAGCCCCAGAATGGCCAGCAGCGTCGATTTCCCGCAGCCCGATGGCCCGGAGATGGCGACATACTCGCCGCGTTCGATCTCCAGATGTATGCCCGCCAGCGCGTGCGTCTCCATCTCGTCGGTCTCAAACACCTTAGTCACGCCGTCGAGGTGAATCAGCGCGCTTCCGTTTCCAACCATCGTGCTCTCCCTTCTTCACACGTTGATACGGAGCGGCCCCCGGCGCGGTTCCCCTAAAAAGTCAGGTTCTGTATAATACCGGGACCAGGGGAGGACCCTACATGACACGAAAGATCCTGCTTGCCACCATTTTGGGCGGCCTGGCGATGTACGCCTGGGTTGCGCTCGCGCACATGGTGCTGCCGCTCGGCGAGGCCGGAATCCGTGAGATTCCGAACGAGGCGGCCGTCCTGTCCACGCTCACGTCGAACCTCGGATCGGCTCGCGGACTGTACCTCTACCCCGGCATGGGTCTGCCGCCCAACGCCACCTCCGACCAGAAAAAGGCGGCCACGGCTGCATATCCACAGAAGCTCGCGTCCATGCCCGTCGGGGTCCTTATGTATAACCCCGCCGGGAGCGTGAGCTACGGTCCGGGCCTGTTCCTTACCGAGTTCGGCGTCGAACTGCTCAACGTGTTCCTCGCTGTCGTTCTGCTCGCCCAGGCGCGGCCGACGTCCTATGCGAAACGCGTGCTCTTCGTCGCCGCTATTGGACTCATCGCCGCTCTCGCCACAAACATGTCGTACTGGGACTGGTACGGTTTCCCGACCAGCTACACCGCGGCATACATCACCACCCAGTTCGTCGGCTTCGTCTGCGCCGGTCTGGTCGCGGCGGCGTTCATCAAAGAAGGCGGGGCGACCGTCGCGCGCGCGGCAGCGGCCTGACGCTCAGTGCTGGCTGACGCTCAGCGTGTTGCCGTCGGGGTCTTTGAACCACGCGACGCGCACGCCGTTCGGCGCTGTCCAGATGCCGAGCTCGTCCTGCGGCATGCCGCCGCCGAAGTGCTCGAACTTAACCCCACTCTCCTGCATCGCTTTCACTGTCGCCACGATGTCCGGCGTCTCCCAGCCAAGCACCGTGAACTGGACTGGCCGCAGCTCCTGGTTCCCCACAGGGGTGACGCGCAGCATGAAGCCACCGGCATCGTACACCAGCGCGAATGGCAACTCGTCGCTCATGAGCCTTAGCCCGAGAGTCTCTCCATAGAAGCTCCGCGCGCGCTCCTTGTCGCGCACGCCGATGAACGCGATCGGTTTCAATGAAGCAAGCATGAGAAGAGCATGCCGCATGGGCGTGCTCGCCGCATATACCGCCATGCGTCAAAATGTATCGAATATGCGCCGCGGCCTGGTCACCTGCTACGACCCGAAGTTCCGCGCCTCCATCTCCACCCTCGCCTGGAAATATCAGCCGGGCTGCGACGTGCCCGAGCATTCGCATGGCTCAGACCAGCTGATCTACGCCATTCGCGGCGTGATGAACGTTTCCGTCGGCCAAAGCACCTGGCTGATTCCGCCGCAATTCGCCATGTGGATACCTGCCTTCACGCTGCACCGCATTCGCATGTCTGGCGCGGTGTCCATGCGCACGCTCTACCTGAAGCGCGGAATCGCGCCGCGTATGCCGCATACATGCACGGTGCTGCATGTGACGCCGCTGCTGCGCGAGCTGACGGTGGAAGCGGTGCGCCTCGGCAACATCGGCCCGCAGCGGCTGCAACGGGCGCTGCGCGATCTGATCGTCGCGGAGCTCCAGAATGCGCCGACGGTTCCCACGGAGCTGACCATGCCGCAGGACGAGTGCGCCCGCGCGGTCGCGCACGCGGCCATGGAAACGCTCGCCGACAGCCCGTCCCTCGGCGCACTTTGCCGGTCTGCGGGCGCCAGCGTGCGCACGGTACAGCGCGCCTTCCGGCGCAGTCCGGGTATCAGTTTCGAATCGTGGAGACGGCAGGCCCGGCTGATGAAAGCGATCGAGCTGCTGGCTGCCGGAAAACCCGTGAAGGAGGTCGCCTTCGACGTTGGCTACCGCCAGCCGAGCGCGTTCGTACAACTATTCCGGCTGGCGTTCGGGACCACCCCGAAATCCTGGAGTTCGCTTCTGGTTACGCGGCCGGAGTCGCCTTTTTCCGAGTCGCGCGCTTCTTCTCCGCCGGCGGCTGGCGATCGCTCTTCTTCAGGTTCGGGAGCACGATCGAGGTGATGAACTTCTTCTCCCCGTGATCGTCGAATTTGATCGTGATGTACTCGTCGTTGCAGGAAATCACGGACCCCAGCCCGAATTTCCCATGTTCAACCTGAGCGCCGGTGGCGTAAGCGGGTTTGTTGGCCATAGAGGGTATTGACTATCGCTGAATTTATGTTACCATTATTGCCCTTTCCCTGTCGAAGATGGGCTCCTCCGGGCTACTCGCCGTGGTCAGCCCCGGGCGCGCTGTGGTTCTCGGGCTTCTGCGAGAGCTGATGCTGCTTCGTCGGCTGGTTTGAAGCCGCGGCGGTCATAGAGCCCGGCTTCTTCTGTTTGTCGCGCTCCGATTCGGGATACCGAGTCTTGCCGCCAGTGGACTGCGCGTTCGGCTCGGCGGTTTTCGGCGCGCCATAGGGCGGGGCCAGATCCGCGCTGTTGCCGTAATTGCCTGATGTGGCGGGACTCGTGGGTCCGTGCGGTCCCGAGGTTACATTGGCCGAGTTACTTCGGCTGGTGCACGAGCAGCCCAGAACGAGCCCTCCGGCCAGCACCAGCGCCGCTGGGATTGGAATTCGCCGTGTCATGACTGTTCGACGCTTCACGGGCTCGAACCCGTTCAGTCAGAGAGTTCGGGTTCCTCCGCCGCACAAATTCCGTGGGGCTCAGCCGCATTCGCGATCCGCTTCTGCCCGTGGTGATTGCGCTGGCGGCCGGTATTGCTCTGGCGCATTTCGTCTGGTTTGGCCGTGGAGAATCCATCGCCGCAGCAATGGCGATGGCCTGCCTCGCCATCCTCGCCCGCCGCGGCACGCGATCGCTGGGCTGGGGAACTCTGCTGCTGACGCTGCTTTGGGCCGGCATCGTGGTCGCCGTACTCCACCGGCCGGGGCGCCTGCCCCGCATCCAGACTGGTCCGGAGGAAACGCTGATCCTCGACGGGTGCGTGGTCGAGCCGCCGGTCTTCTACGACGGGCGCGACCGTTTCACCGTCGAACTCGCGCCGCATGCACGGGCTCAGGTCAGCCTCCACCCGCGTGACGGCGAGCGTCCGCCCGATCTGCATTACGGCCAGCGCGTCGAGTTCGAGGCGCGCGTCCGTTCCATTCACGACTTCCGCAACCCCGGAGATTTCGCGTTCAGCTCCTGGTCCGCGCAGCGCGATGTCTACTGGAACGCGCTGATGCACGCCGGCGCGCCCGTCCGCGTACTTCCTGGCCGCTGCGGCTCGCCATTCCGGCGGCTTGCGTTCGCCCTGCGCGAGGCGGCATTGAACCGCATCGACAAGCTCTACGCCCATGACGCTTACTCCACAGCCATGATGGAAGGCATTCTGCTCGGCGACTCGACAAAAATCCAGAAGGTCTGGACGGACGACTTTCGCCGCACGGGGACGTTCCATACCCTCGTGGTCAGCGGCCTCCACGTGAGCGTGCTTGCCGCGTTCCTGCTGTTTCTGCTGCGGGTGTGCTTTCTGCCGGAGATGCCCGCGCTCGCAGTTACCTCCGCGCTCACCTGGATTTACGCGGTCATGACTGGCTGGCATCCGCCCGCGATCCGCGCCGCCGGCGCCCTCACGCTGTATGTGCTGGCTCGTTTTCTCTACCGCCGCGGCCGCGTGCTGAACCTGCTTTCGGCCATAGCCATCGCCTGCCTGGTGCTCGACCCCTCACAACTGTTCGACGCCAGCTTCCAGCTCACGTTCCTGTCGGTGGCGGCCATCGGCGCGCTGGCCGAGCCCGTTCTGAAATCGAACGTGACGCCGTACGCGCTGGCGGTCCGCGACGTCGCTAACGCGGCGAAGGATCCGCGCCTCGAACCCCGGCAGTCCGCGTTTCGGCTGGAACTGCGGCTCATCGGCGAGACCGTGAGCGAGTGGACTCGGATTCCGCTGCGGGCGGTCCTGATCGCGATTTCCGTGGTCCTGCGCCTGCTGCTGTATGCGTGGCAATCGGTGATCATCTCCACGGTTGTTCAGGTTGGCGTGGCGCTGCCCATGGCGGTTTATTTTCACCGCATCTCCCTGTCCGGTCTGTCGGCGAATATCATCGTGGTCCCGCTGCTCGCGCTCGCGGTGCCGGTGGGATTCGCCGCAGTGTTCACGGGCTGGGGCGCGATTGCGTGGGCGGCGCGCCTGCTCTTGCTGGGCGCGCAGCACGTGGCGCAGTGGCATGTCCGTTTCGAACCGCCGTGGCGCGTGCCCGATCCGCCCCTGTGGTTGTCGATCGCCTCCGCCGCGGCGCTTCTCGCGCTGGCGCTGAGCCTGCGGCGCTCGCGCGCGTGGCGCTGGCCTGCGCTCGCTGCCGTGCTGGCCATGTTCACGCTGGTCCTGATCTATCCGTTTCAGGCGGATGCCGGCCACGGTGTGCTTGAGCTGTCGGCGATCGATGTCGGCCAGGGCGACAGCTTGCTGGTCGCTTTTCCCGATGGGCGGCTCATGCTGGTCGATGCCGGCGGCTTTCCGTCGTACGGTGGAAAGGCAGCAAAAAGCAAGCTCGATACCGGCGAAGACGTCATCTCCCCTTATCTGTGGACCCGCGGCATTCGGCGCCTCGATGTCATCGCGGCCACCCACGGGCACGCCGACCATATCGGCGGGCTGGCCGCGATCATCGACAACTTCCATCCGAAGGAGTTCTGGACCGGCGCGGCGCCGCGGGACCCCGCGCTCGATGCCGTGCTGGCGCACGCCCGTAAAGCAGGCGTTCGAGTGATGGCGCGGCAGGCCGGAGAGCATTCGCGCATCGGACCGGTCGAGGTCGACGTGCTCTCACCGGCCCGCGATTACATGCCAGCCGATCAGCCGACCAACGACGATTCGCTGGTCCTGCGCCTGCGCTTCGGCCGGCGCACGCTCCTGCTCGAGGGCGATGCGGAGACCCCCTCGGAGGAACGGATGCTCTCCGACGGCCGCGTCGCGCATGCGGACGTGCTCAAGGTCGCGCATCACGGCAGCCGCACCTCGAGCACGGACCCATTTCTCGATGCCGTGCAGCCGACCTTCGCCATCATTTCCGATGGCATTGACAACCTGTTCCACCACCCGCACCCGCAAACGCTGGAGCGCCTGGCATCGCATCGCGCGCGGGTGTTTCGGACCGATCAGCTCGGCCTCGTACGAGTGGTGACCGATGGCCAGCGGATCGAGGTTCAGGACTGGGCCGAAGACATGCAGTTCCGGCAGTGGGCCGGGCCGCGCGGAGAAAACTGATGTCTTCGCCGTGTGCTGAAGCAGCGTTCCCGCCTTACTCCATCACCGCCTTCGGCCCCCCGCCCAACGCCTGATCCAGGTTCACCGCCGCGCTGATCAGCGCCAGATGCGTCAGCGCCTGCGGATAGTTCCCCAGCGCCTCGCCGCGCGCGCCGATCTGCTCCGAGAACAAGCCCAGATGATTGCTGTATCCCAGCATCTTCTCGAAAATCAGCCGCGCTTCGTACAGCTTGTCCGGCTCTCGCGCCCCCGCCCGCGTCATGGCGTCCACCAGCCAGAAGGTGCACATGTTGAACGTGCCCTCCGCGCCCTGCAGACCGTCCGGGGTCTGCGACGCGTCGTAACGATAGACCAGCCCGTCCGACATCAGGCCTCCCTGCGCCCGCGGCTTAGCGATCGCGTCCAGTGTGCTGAGCATCCGCGGATCGCGCGGTGAGACGAAGAACACCAGCGGCATCACCAGCGCGGAAGCGTCCAGCACGTCGCCACCGAAGTACTGCACGAAAGCGTGCCGCTTGTCGCTCCAGCCCTTGTGCATGATGCGCTCGTAGATGTCGTCGCGCAGGTGGAACCAGCGCCTCCAGTCGGCGGGAAAGGCGCGCTGGTCGGCGATGCGCAGCGCCCGGTCCAGCGCTACCCAGCACATCACCTTCGAGTACGTGAACTCCTGTGGTCCGCTGCGCACCTCCCAGATTGCTTCGTCTTTGTCCTGCCAGTGGTCGCAGACCCAGTTGGTGAGCCGCCGCACATACGTCCAGAGCTCCCACGAAATCGGCGTCACGTGCTTGTTATACAGGTACACGGAGTCCATCAGCTCCCCGTAAATGTCCAGCTGGAGCTGGTCATAAGCGCCGTTGCCGACACGCACCGGCTTCGACCCCCGATAGCCGTCGAGATACGTGAGTTCCTCCTCGCGCAGGTCGTGCTCGCCGCGGATGCCGTACATGATCTGCAGCGCGGCCCCTTCACCCAGCTCGAGGCAGCGCTGGTGCAGCCACTCCATGAATGCGGCGGCCTCATCCGTGAATCCGATCTTCATGAAGCTGTACAGCGTGAAAGCCGCATCGCGGATCCACGTGTAGCGGTAGTCCCAGTTCCGGGGACCGCCGATATGCTCCGGCAGGCTGGTGGTCGGCGCCGCCACAATCGCTCCCGTCGGCTCGTAAGTAAGCAGCTTCAGAACCAGCGCCGAGCGGTACACCGTTTCACGCCAGCGCCCGGCGTAGGTGCAGCTGGACAGCCAGTGACGCCAGAAGTCGACGGTTCGGCGGAACAACTCCTCCGCCTGCTCCACCGATAGCCCAATGGGAGCGTCGTCGCGATCCAGCCCGTGCAGCTCGAAACTGGCGCTCTGCCCTTCCTGCAGCACGAATTCCGAAACCACGGCGTGAGCGTTGCGGGTCAGCTTCTGGTCGCTGGCGAGCGCCATTCGCAGTTTTGCCGAACGGAACTTCGCCCCACCCGGCACCATCTCCACGTCGTGCGCGTCACGGGCGTAATTGAAGGCCGGCTCGCACTCCATTCGCATTTTCATCTCCCCGCGAACGCAGCGAACCTTCCGAATCAGCCCGTGGAACCCGCCGGCCCGGCGCTTTTCGCCGATCGGCATATAATCCACCACTTCGGCAACGCCGGCCTCCGACAGAAAGCGGGTAAGCAGGACGTTGGTGTCGGGCCAGTAGAGCTGCTTGTGCGCCACCTGCTGATCGCCGTCTACAGGGCAGAGCCGGAAGCTGCCCCCCTTACGGTCATCCAGCAACGCGGCGAAAACACTCGGGGAATCGAAATCGGGAAAACAGAAGAAGTCCACTGAGCCGGTTTTGCCGACCAGCGCCACGGTGCGCATGTTCCCGATAACGCCGTAGTCTTCGATGGGCAGGTAAGCCATGGGTTACATTTGGGGGGACTCGCCCGCAGCCCGAAATATTTCAACCCCGAGACCCGCACCATTGGCCGAAAAACGCCGATCTGCTGCTAGGATGGTTATACCTGAGGTGTTCCACCGCATGCTCCGAACCTGCCCCCGGGTTCTTGTCCCTGTATCCCTGTTTCTCGTTTGTGCCGCTCTGGCCCCCGTGCGCGCGGCCGAAGATTCGTCCTCGAAAGAGGACATGCGCAACAGCCTGAAGAAGTTCACGTCATTCTACGACCTGATCGAGAACAACTTCGCTGACAAGGTGGACGCCGACACGGCCATCTATAAAGGCGCCATCCCGTCCATGCTGCGGACCCTCGACCCGCACTCCAACTTCTTCGACCCGACCGCCTACGCGCTCCTGCGCGAGGAGCAGGCCGGCCGGTACTACGGCGTCGGCATGCTGGTCGGCGCGCCCGAAGGGCGGGTCATCGTCATGTACCCGTTCGAGAATTCGCCGGCGTGGAAAGCGGGCCTGCGGCCGGGGGACGTCATCGAAGCGGTCAACGACAAGTCCACCGACGGTCTCGACATCCCCGCCGTCTCCAGTATGCTCAAGGGACCGGAAGGCACCCAGGTGCAAATCCGGGTAGGCCGCCAGGGCAGCGACAAGCCCCTGTTTTTCAACGTCACCCGCGGCGAAGTACCTCGCGAAAGCGTCACTTACGCCTTCTGGTACCGCCCGGGAATCGCCTATATCAAGTTGGAGTCCTTCAACGAAAACACCAGCCACGAATTCGACCAGGCTCTGAACAAGCTGGGAGAGAACAATATTGAGGGGCTGATTCTCGACCTGCGCGACAATGGCGGCGGCATCCTCCAGGAGGCTGTCGCGGTTTCCGAGCACTTCCTCAAGAAAGGGCAGGCCATCGTCTCTCATCACGGGCGCTCGTCCGCGGAGACGAAATTCTTCGTTAAGAAAGGCGAGAGGGGCCGCGAGTACCCCATCGTGGTCCTGGTCAACCGCGGCACCGCGTCCGCGGCGGAGATTCTGACCGGCGCGCTCCAGGATCATGACCGCGCCTGGGTGCTGGGCGAGCAGACCTTCGGGAAGGGCCTGGTTCAGGCGCCCTACCCGCTGTCCGACAACACCGCCTTACTGCTGACCATTGCCCGCTACTACACCCCCAGCGGCAGGCTCATCCAGCGCGACTACTCACACCGGTCGTTTTACGAGTATTACAGCCGGCTTCAGGGTCACAACAATGTCAAAGACATGAAGAAGACCGACACCGGCCGCACCGTGTTCGGCGGCGACGGCATTACGCCCGATGAGCGGTACAGCGATCAGCCGCTGGACACCTACGCCTCCACGGTCACGGCGAATCTCGGCACATTCTTCTATGCCGTCCATTACTTCTCGAACCATCCCACGAAGCTCGACCGGAACTGGCGGCCCGACGACGCCACCATGGATGATTTCCGCAAATTCCTCGAGGGCCGCGGCATCAGCGCGAGCGACACGGAATTCGCCGCCGATCGCGAGCTCCTCCGCGAGCGTCTCCGCGAAGAGCTTTTCATCACCGCCTTCAGCAAGGAACGCGCCGAGCAGGTGGCGCTGGAGAACGATCCCGAGTTGGGCCGCGCGGTGAGATCGATGGTGCAGTCGCGGGCGCTGCTGGCGCGCAAGCCTCAGACCATGGCCAGCAGGCAGAGCCGCATCGCCCGTCTGTTCCATCAGGAACAGGAATAAGCAGCGACCAATCCCTTCCAAATCGTCAGCACTCCGGGTGTGAAGGACCCGGTGTGCGGCATGACCGTCCAGCCGGACGGGGCCGCGGCTTCTTTCGAGCACGCGGGCAAACGATACCACTTCTGCAGCGTTGGGTGCTTCGCGAAGTTCCGCGCCCGGCCTGAAAAGTACCTGAGCCCCGGGGCGGCGCATGAGGCCATGGACGGGCCGCCGGCGGCGTCCACACGCGAGTACACCTGCCCCATGCACCCGGAGGTGGTGCAGGCCGGCCCCGGTGCATGCCCGCTCTGCGGCATGGCGCTGGAGCCGAAGACAGTCTCGCTGGAGGAGGAGCGCAACCCGGAGCTGGAGGACATGACCCGGCGCTTCTGGATCGCGCTGGTCTTCACGGTTCCGCTGCTCGCGCTCGCCATGCCGGGGATTCTCCCGGGTTGGGCGCAGTTGCTGCTGGCGACCCCTGTCGTCCTTTGGTGCGGATGGCCCATCTTCCATCGCGCCTGGGCGTCACTGCGGCATCGCAGTCCCAACATGTTCACCCTCATCGGCCTCGGCGCCGGCGCCGCCTGGCTCTACAGCACCGCCGTGATCCTGAGCGGCGGCCGAATTCCCGCCACCGGCATCTACTTCGAACCTGCGGCGGTAATCGTCGCTCTGGTTCTGCTGGGTCAGGTGCTGGAACTCCGCGCCCGCAGCCGCACCGGGCTGGCGCTCAAACAGCTGCTCGGCCTTGCTCCCAAGACCGCGCGGCTGGTTCTGAACGGGCGCGAGTCCGATATCGCGCTCGACCTGGTCCGGCCCGGCGACCTGCTTCGCGTGCGCCCCGGCGAGAAGATCCCGGTTGACGGTGTTGTCATCGAGGGCTCCGGATTCGTGAACGAATCGATGATCACCGGCGAGCCCGCGCCAGTCGCGAAAGCGCCCGGCGACACCGTCACCGGCGGAACCGTGAACGGCTCGGAAGGCGGTTTCGTCATGCGCGCCGAGCACGTCGGCGCCGATACCGTGCTGGCGCGCATCGTCCAGATGGTCAGCGAGGCCCAGCGCAGTCGCGCCCCCATCCAGCGTGTCGCCGACGTTGTCGCTAGTTGGTTCGTTCCCGCGGTGGTTGCCGCCGCTGCGATCACCTTCGCCGTTTGGCTGTTCTCGGGCCACGGCTTCGGCTGGGCTTTCGTTAATGCCGTCGCCGTGCTCATCATCGCCTGCCCGTGCGCGCTGGGCCTGGCCACTCCGATGTCGATCATGGTGGGCACAGGCCGCGGCGCGCGCGAAGGCGTGCTGATCCGCAACGCCGAGGCGCTCGAATCGCTTCAGCGCGTGGACACGCTCCTCGTGGACAAAACCGGCACGCTCACCGAAGGCCGGCCTGCTCTTGCGCCCGGCGCAATCGACGAGCATCTGCGCCTCGCGGCAAGTCTCGAGCAGGCCAGCGAGCATCCTATCGCGCAGGCGCTCGTTCACGCCGCCCGCGACCGCTCGCTGACGCTCACCGCGCCGGCCGATTTTCAGGCCCGTCCCGGCCTGGGCGTCACAGGAACCGTCGACGGTCACCCGGTCGCCCTCGGAAACAACGCCTTGCTCGAATCCTTGAAAATTGGCATTCCCGCCGAGCTCGCGCAGGAAGCCGACCGTCGGCGGGCTGAGGGCGAGACCACCGTATTTCTCGCCCTCGACGGGCGCGCCGCGGCGGTTCTCGGAGTGGCTGACCCCATCCGCGCCACCACGCCCCGCGCCATCGAAGACCTGAAGCGCCGCGGTATCCGCATGGTCATGGTCACCGGCGATCATCGCGCCACCGCCGAGGCCGTCGCGCGCCGCCTCGGTATCGCCGAAATCCACGCCGATGTCCGCCCCGAGCACAAGATCGAGATCGTCCGCCGGCTCCAGGCGGAGGGCCGTTTCGTGGCCATGGCCGGCGATGGCATCAATGACGCGCCCGCTCTTGCTCAGGCCAATGTCGGCATCGCCATGGGAACGGGAACCGATGTCGCCATGGAAAGCGCCGCTGTCACCCTCGTCCGCGGCGATCTGCGCGGTATCGACAAAGCCCTCAACCTCAGCCGCGCTACCGTGCGCAACATCCGCCAGAATCTGTTCTTCGCCTTTGTCTATAACCTGCTGGGCGTTCCGATTGCCGCCGGCGCGCTCTACCCTGTTTTCGGCCTGCTGCTGAACCCCATGATCGCAGCGGCGGCAATGACCTTCAGCTCGGTGTCTGTGATCAGCAACGCCCTGCGCCTGCGCCGCGCGGCGCTCTGACTACCGAACCAGGCCCAGCCGGTCGCCGAAGATACGGCGGGCATTGCCCCCGAAGATCAGGCGCTTCTCGTCCTCGGAGATATGCGCGAACGCGACCTTGGCCAGCTGTGGGCCGAAGGTGAGGTATGTGGCGTCAGTGCCGAAGATGACCTTTTCAGCGCCGGCCGTGCGGACCAGCAGCTCCAGCAAACGATACGATGCCGTCGAGCCGCACGTATCGACCACAAGGTTCGGGAACTGCTTCAGGAGCTCGCCGAGGCCCTCCGGCAGAAATCCCATGTGAGCGAGAGTGAGTTTCAGCCGGGGGTGCTTCTGCATTACCGCTGGGATTCCATCCAGGTCATGCCATGGATGCAGCAGCACGGGCAGGCCGTGTTCGGCTGCGAACTCGTAAACGGGCTGATAATTCGGGCCCTCGCTGGGGTACTGCGCGAGCCCGCCATGCAGCTTGAAGCCGACGAACGGCGACTCGGGCGCCAGTGCGCGGCGCATCTCCGCAACGGAGGTCTCCATTAACCGCGGATTGAAAACCAGATAAATGCGCAGGCGCGGACCGTATTTCGCGGCGGCCCGTTCGCATTCATCGTGCGCCGTTCGGATCTGATCGGCAGTGACGGCCGTGTACGCCGAGGGATGGCTTGCGATCACCTGAGCGATGCCCAGACGTTCCGCGTCCGACATCAGCAATTCGACATTACGCGGCCAAAACAGATCGTCCGGGCGCTGAATGAAATGCCCGTGGGCGTCGACGATATCCACGCCCTCCAGCCGCTCGCCGGCGCGGAACTGTTCCAGAATCGTCCGCGGCGCCGCGGCCACCCGGCTCTGCGCCGTGACTGCCGCCAGCGATCCCGCGAGAAACTGCCGCCGCGTGGTCATCGCACGCCATCCAGCAGACGCCTCAGATTGCCGCCTGCGATGAGCTTCTTCTCCGACTCGCCCAGCACCGAATACTGCACCATTCCGATGCCCAGGGCCGGGTCGGAATAAGGCATGTTAGTCCCAAAGAGCAGGCGGTCGGCGCCGATCAGCCCGGCCGTGTTCTCCAGCAGCCGAAAAAGGCTGTAAATCGGGATGGTGAAGTGCAGATTTTTATGCCGCTGTGCGAGGGCGATGAGGTCGAAGCGATCGGTATACGAGGGTTGCAGAACGACGATCGGAAGATCGGGGAATTGGCCGCAGATGGCGTCGATATCCTCATAACTGCCGCGCGGAAACGGAGAGTGCGTCGTAGGCTGCCCGTGCAGATACGACTCGGGGATGAGCAGCGGAATGTGGTGCTCGTTCAGAGGTTGCAGCAGACCTTCGATCGCATAGGTCTTGATCGTCAGCGGGCCCGCGCACCCCGTTTCGTCGGGATAGAATCGCGCCGCCCGGACCCCCGCGTCCAGCATGCGCGTGATCTGTACGCCCGCAGCTTCGCCCACCCGCACCGGACCGGTGGAAAGAACCCACGTCGGGATCAGCCGGTCGGAACGGCGCGCCGCCGCCAGCGTGCGCCGGTTCATCTCATCCTTCATGTCGCCTTCGCCGTAGGCGTAATGGAAGAAGAGCGTTTTCTCGATACCGTAATGGTCCATTTCGCGCAACAGTCCCGGGGCATCGAGCGTTCCCCCGGGCAGGGGGTTCGGCAACTCTCCGAGCATCGAGTTGGTGTCGAAGAAAGTCATTCGCAACCGGGCGTGCGATTGTCAATTATCCCAGCGCGAACGTCGTACGTACAGCGACGCGGACGTCCGGTCTGACGAATCGTTCAGCGTATTGGACGGAAGCCCTCCGCAGCGTCGGGGCGCCGCGCTCTAAGGCTCTTCATAGAGCCCGATCACGTTGCCCGCCGGGTCGCGAAACAGCGCGATCAGACATGAGCCACCCGGATGGTCGGGCCGCGGCCCCTCAATCACTACGCCGCCGCTCGACTCCACTCTGCGTAACACCTCGCCGATGCGATCCACCCAGATGTACGGAAGCAGTCCTGGTTTTGCCGCTTCGCGTCCGCTCACCCACGCCCCGCTGACCCAGGTCGCATCGTCGAAGCTCGGACGCCCCGTCCCGCGATTTCGAATCTTCCACCCGAAGACCTTCTCGTAGAAATCCGCGGACTCCTCGGGCGCCGTTGCCGGAATCTCCAGGTAGCACAGCCGCGGACGCGGCAGGAGCGCATATATGGGCGGCGGCTCATACGCCGTGGTGGCCCCCCACTCCGCCGGACTCCGATCCCGCGCATGCCGCGCGAAGATCCAGGTGTGCCCGTCGAGGTCCTCCGCGGCGTACTGAAATTCTCCGTACTCCGTTTCGTGCGGCTCCTCCACGATCTTCGCCCCCACTGCCCTGGCGCGCTCGCAATGGCCTTCCACGTCCTGGATAAAGACCGTCAGGAACTGTTTCGCCTGTGCCGGCCGTGCGGTCATCAGCATGAACACCGCCCTGCCGAGATACATCTGCGCGCCGCCTCCGGCCGGGTCGCCATACCGATAATGCTCGACGAAGCCGAACGTACGTGAAAGCCAGTCAATTGCGTTCCCGACCTCGCGATAAGGAACGTGCGGCAGCAGCGTGTCCACCGGAACGGAGCGATTCGCAGTCATCGCCCCACGTTAGCCGATCCGCGCCTCTGCTGTCTTGTAAGAAAGGGCCACATCATTCGCCTCGGCCGGAGATCGTGGCCGGCATGACGCGAGGATAGCGCCGCTCAGAACCGCGCCACCGGCCCGATCAGCTTCCAGTAAAAGCTGAACCAGATCAGGAACACCGCCGCGAGCGCAATCAGCGGCATTCGCACGCGCAGCCAGAGCCGCCGCGGCAGGACCGGCCACACGACCACCAAAACCACGATCATCCACACCGATAACAGCACGGCGATCCACACCACGATGTTCATGGCCAGGAAGATACGATCCCATGCGTGCGAAGGCGGAAAGGTGTCCGGATCATTCAGATGATTCAGCAGCGCCACCATGCCGCCGAGAATGGCCAGCCAGGCGACGCTCGCGGCCACCTGCGCTCGCCGCAGCCGCCGCAGTGGAGCTTCAGCCCGCGGAATGTTCCGTCGTTGAATCAGGCGCAGCACCGCGGCCCAGAGCACGCATGCCATCGCGAACAGGCTGGACCAAAGCAGGATCATGTTGGGTCGCGTTTGCGCGTACCACGGCACGCGTTCCGACTGCACCGCCGGAAAATCCGATGCTGCCCGCAAAATGTGCCCGTGCGCGTCGCGAATCACTGCCAGATGTCGCTGTCCCTCGGGGTAGACCCAAAGGTCTGGCCCGGCTGGTTTCCAATGGATCGTCTCGCCGTTGATCGATTTCGCGTCGGCTATGACCAGCCGTCCTTCCTTATCCACCGAGGCGGTTTGCTGACCTGTCAGGTTCCCCAGCTGCAGCCGGTTCGTCACCCCGCGCCGCGTGGACCACCAGACGCCCGCGACCTCCGCGGCAGGCGTGCCCTTCGCCACTGTGGGCAGATCCTTCGCGGGCCCGTAATAACGGTCGACGAATTCGTTGAACAACTCGGCGCGCTCGACCGAGACGCCCCGATCCGTCCCCGCGGAATTGTACGAAACAAAGAGGGCCGTCTGCGTTTCCGGCTGGATCATGAAAAGACTGTGATATGCGATCAGATCGCCGCCATGGCCGATCCAGCGCGTGCCGTCCCGGACTTGCTGGTAGAACCCGAGGCAAATCGCCGGCAGCGCCGGATTCGCCCGATACTGCGGCGTCCAGGTCTCCTTCAGCGTATCGGCCTGAAGAATGCGATGCCCATCCAACTCGCCGCCGTAGTACAGCGCGCGGGCGAAGCGGATCATGTCTGCGCCAGTGGTGGTCAGGGCCCCGGCGGGCGCGGGTTCCACAACCTCGAATGGCAGCATCTTGTTCTCAGCGCGGCTGTATCCGGCGGCCGGATGCGCCGGCCAGTTCTTCGGCAGCGGCTGTTCGAAGCTGGAGCCGGACATGCCCAGCGGTTCGAAAATGTGCCGGCGCACGTAATCCTCATAGCGCTCGCCGCTGACGCGCTGCACCACATATCCCGCCAAACCGGCGCCGTAATTCGAATAAGCGGGGACTGTGCCCGGCGGAAAGATCTGCGCCGGCTGGTTCTCCACCAGGTACTGCCGCAATGGGATAAACGTCGCTGGCGCGCCGCGGATGAGATCGCGGATCTCCTCCTCGAAACCGGGCCGGTGCGTCATCAGGTCACGCAGGGTCACCGGCTTGTGCCACGGCTCCGCGATGCGGAAATCGAGATACCGGTTCACGTCGGCATCGAGGTCGACTTTGCCCTGTTCCTTCAGCTGCATCACCGAAATCCAGGTGAACAGCTTCGAGATGGATCCTGGCCGAAAGCCTGTGACCGCGGGATCCACGCGGATCTTCTTCGCGACGTCGGCATAGCCATAGCCCTTCTCCAGCAGCACGTCATTCTGCCGCACCACCACGACCACAGCCCCGGCAATGTCGCTGCGATCGAGCTGAATCGGGAACATGCCGTCGAAAAAGGCCGTGAGGTCCTCGCGCGTCAGCGCATGCACGCCCTCTCCCTTAGCCGGCGGGACCGCGGGAGTCGCAGCCTCGTTCGGCTTCGGCGCCGGGGCCTGCGCGCGCAAGCAGACCACCATGGCCAGGCACAGCAGACTCGTTCGCATGATCGAACGCATCATACCGTGTGGCGCAAGCCTTTGGCTTGCAGGCATCGGGCTTCAGCCCGTATCAGGCCAGCGCAGCCACGGCGTCCCGCGCCACCGCGGACACATTCTCGCCGCCCGACATAGCCTGTTCGATCCGCGGGGTCAGTTCTCGCAGCCGCAGCTCCGCCGCGGATGCGATGGCGCATGCCACCAGCCACTCGTCTTCGCGGTCCATCAGCTCCCTGAGCGTAGCTTCCGGACTCGCCGGCTGAAGCCCAAAAAGCTCGCCCGCCCGCCGCGCCATCTGAGCGTTGTCTCCGGCATCGAGCAGCGGCACAATGAGGTCCTTCAGCTCCCGATCCAGCACGTTGTCCAGAAACTCCAGTGCGGCGGAAAGATCATCGCTCTTTCTGCGGCGCACCGCCAGCCAGGCCGCATACATCTGCAGCGGCGGATACCGCAGCCCCAGCAGCCGAAACACCCGCTCCAGACATCGTTCCGTCCGCTCCTGCAGCGTGCTCACCAGCAGCCCGCACGCGGTGTGCGGCTTTGAGCAATCGCGCAGCGCCTCCATGGCCACGATGTATTCCAGCTGCCGCCGCACCTCAGCAGTGATCTCCCTCGTCAGCGAGGGCGTGTGGTAATCGAGATCGGGCGCGCTCTCGCGAAGACGATTCAGCGCCCGCAGCGCGACCGAGCGGATGCCCGGATCCGGGGCGTCAACGAAACGAAGCAGGATATCGACCGAACGCTGGTCTCGAATCAGCCGCAGCGGCCGCGGAATCTGCCGCCGCACCGCAATCGGCACGGATTCGTCCGCCAGCAGATCCCCGAGATGCCCCACAATGCGCGATCCGAAACGGGACAGCGCCGATGCCGCCGCCCCGCGCAGTTCCGGATCCGCGAGCCGTTGGGCCATGGCGTCCACATACTCGCGATTTCCCGTCGCCGCGGCGCTGTCGAGCGCCGCTTCCACGACGCGCCGCTCGCGATCCCGCAGCAGGGCATGCAGCGCCTCCGTCCCTTCATCCCCGCGCGCTCCCACCGCAATGGCCGCGATCCGGCGCCGTTCGGCATCGTCGCTTTCCACCGCTTCGGCCAGCCACTCGCGCGTGACCAGCTGATGCGCGATATCGTGATGCTCCCGCAGCCAGCCCACCACCGCTTCGCCCACCAGCGGATTGGGGTGATCGAGCAGCTTGCCGGCGAGTCCGGCCGCATCGCCGTCGAAGCTGAGCGCATACCGCACCGCCGGCGTGATGGCCGGCGACACGTCGCCCCGCCGCGCGGAGCGAACCTCCCGCAGCGCCGCTTCCAGCAACTCCGCATCCCCGGCGGTGATTCCCGCCTCGTAAACCTGCGCCCTCACCAGCGGCGATGAGCTCGCCGCCAGATCACGCAGCAAAGGCCGAATGTCATATCCCTGCGCCGGCGCCAGCACGGATAGCGCATACGCCGCCTGCCGTGGATTCTCGCCGCGCGCGGCCTGCTCCAGCAGCTTCAGCGTGTCGCGATCTTCCACCCGCACCCGTACGCTGCCGGGATCCAGCCGCCGCAAATCGAGGCGCCGCCGCACCGTGGCCACATACTCGCGCTTGGCCACGATGGACAGGAAAACCCAGGCGACAGCAAATGCCAGCACCACCGCGGCGACCATGTACAGCGGCAGCGCGATCACCGACGTCACCAGCACCAGGATCATTCCCCCAACGCCGCGCGACAGCCGGTCGACGAAGATGTCCACGAACGCTTTCGTACGGTTGCGCAACTCCAGCGGCAGCGGCAGGTACAGCAGTTCCATACCCGTCTTGTTGAACGAATACCGCGTGGACGCCTCGGCTAACCGGGTGGATGCCGTGGACAGCAGACCGGGGGCGAGCATCGCCGCCAGAGAGGCGCAGGCGATGGTCACGGGCATGATCTGCAGTGTGCCGCCCACCCCGAATCGGCTGACCACGAAGCTGGTCACGAAAAACTGCAGCACGAATGTGATCAGGTTCAGCCACAACCCGTAAAAGTTGCCCAGAAAAGCAGTCAGCTGGGTCTTGTTGTCGTGATACGCGAGCTTGGCCTGCGCGTTGAACTGGAATTCCACCATCACGTCGATAATGAAGGTGATCATCATGATGCCGATGATCACCTGCAGATGACGGTACCGCCGGATGCCGGCCACAATCTCCGCAAAGGAGAAGGTCTCCTGCTCCGCTTCCGCGCCGCGCGCCTTCACCAGCGACTCCTTGTTCTGGGTCAGCAGGATCAGGAACGGGATGTAGGAGAGCAGAACCATCCCCGCCGAAGCCAGAATCAGGTTGTTCGTTCCAATGATCTTTACCGTCGCCGCCGTGAAGCTGCCGCCGAACGCCGCCCCGATCACCGATCCCACGCCCAGAATTCCGTACAGGCGCTTGGCCTCGCGCGTGGTGAACGTGTTCGCCGCCACGAACCATCCCTGAGCCACAAGGATGATGCTGAACAGACTCACCCAGATATTAAAGGCGTAGATCACCCAGACATGCTTCGAGCCCACCATCCACCAAAAGAACACCAGAATGGCGATCGAAAGGAAGGTGGCGAAATCCACCGCCCGCCGCAGCGATACCATTACCGCCAGTTTCGTGTAAAAGTAAGCAAAGACGCCGCCCACCGAGGCGATCAGCACGTACAGCCACGGAAGCTTGTCGATGTCCAGGGCGCTGAGAAAAATGGCGCGGGAAACCGGCTTGAGGATGTAATACGCAAACAGAACCAGCGCCAGATACAGCGTCATCAGCGTCAGACGACGTCCCTCGCCCTTGCGAACGTCGAACAGGCTGCGCCAGAAGATCCTGATTCTCCCCATCGTTACTTAGATGCGTTACACCTCTGGCAGTAACATCGCTCCAGGCCCAGATCTGAATCGGGGCCGCGGCCGCACTCCGTTATTCTTGTGGTATGTGGCGCGAGCGTCTCCGGGAATACGTCTTCCCCGGAGAGGCCGAGCGGAACCCCGAATTTCGCGCCGAAATGCAGCGTCTGGGCCGCCTCAGCCTGCGCGTGCTCGGCGCCGTCCAAATCGGCGCCTCCCTGTTCATGCTGGGCGCCCGCTTCCTGGTGGCGCCGGAAACCTCCTCGCTGACCATTCGTTTCCGCCAGGCTCTGATGATCAGCGCCGTCGGGATCGTCGACATCGCCGCCTCGCGCCTGCCGGGCATCTCCCGCTGGTCGCGGGGTATCGCCATCGCCTCCGCGCTGCTGGTGGCCGCCATCCTGATCTGGTCGTCCTTCGTCATCGCGGCGCAAAGCACGGCCCCCAATGACTTCATACCGGGCGAGATTACGATGATCGTCCTGTTTGCCGTAACCATCGTGCCTCTCCGCCCCATGCAGAGCCTGCTGCTCGGCTCCGGTATCGGCGTCATCTACATGCTCGAGGCCATGGCCGCGGAGCGAACCCTGCTGGAGGGCCTCGGGCCCGACGACAATTACATGCTTTTCATTCTGATGCTCACCCTGCTGAGCACCGCCATTACGGCAGTGGTCTACGGACAGCGGCGCGCAGGTTACGAGCATCACCGCCAGTCGCTTCAGGCAGCCGAGGACCTGCGCAAGGCCCAAACCCGCATTCTTCTCACCGAAAACGCCGCTTCGCTCAGCCGCCTCGCCGCCGCCGTCAGCCACGAAATGAACAACCCCCTCGGCGCATTGGTGAGCGGTGTGGATACCCTGCTCCTGCTCGCCGCCCGCCAGGCTACCTGTGGGCCCGAAGAGCAGCACCGCCTCGTCCGCCTCCAGGCCGACCTGCGCCGATCCATTCAGGAATCGGCCCAGCGGCTGAAGGAACTGGTCGGCCGCATGCAGCGCTTCACCAATCTCGACCAGGCCGAAGAGCAGCCCTCCGACCTCAACGAACTGCTCCGCGACGTCGCCGCCCTGATGGACCCGCGCGAGCGCGGCAGCGCCCAGGTGGAGCTGCGCCTCGACCGGCTGCCCCCCGTCCTCTGCCGCCCGCAGCAGATGAGCGCCGTGTTCAGCAGCCTGCTCAGGAACGCCGTGGAAGCAGTCGACGGTCAGGGCCGCGTCGTGGTTTCCACGGCCACGCGCGACAGCACCGTGGAGGTCCGCATCGAAGATAACGGCCGCGGCCTGTCATCCGACGAACTGGCCACCATCTTCGATCCAGGATTTCGCGAATCGGGCGGCCGCATGGCCGCCGGCAACTGGAGCATGTTCAACTCGCGCCAGATCGTGCGCGAGCACGGCGGAGATATCGCCATCACCAGCAACGAGGGCAAAGGCACCGAGGTGGTAATCACCCTGCCCGCTGGCGAACACGAATCGGCAACGCAGGAATACCGATGATCGCCCACGTGTCCGCGTTGATCCGCGGCCGGTTCTTGCTACCGCCGGCGGAAAAACGTGTCCGGCATGCGCATCGTTGTGGCGATCAGCAGAAGAAACAGCGCGGCCATGCACAACATCGTGGCTAAACCGCCCACCAGCAGGTAGTCCACCGAACGCATGGGCTGCGGCATGACGTGCAGAAGAAACGCCACTGACGCCGAAAACAACCCCACCAGGAAGGCGCCAATCAGCAACGTTCTTCGCATCTCAGTCATACTTCTCAAAGATTATCTGTCGGCGGTCTAAGCCAAAACCTTTAAGTAGGGACCTTACTTCGTCCACCATCTCACGCATTCCGCAGATGTAGACATCCACATTACGGTCTTCGCCCAGGGCCTCCGCCAGGTGAGCCTGCACCCTGCCGCGACGCCCGCTCCAACCCTCGTCCGGGCGGCTTATCGTTGGCCAGAAACGAAAATTCGGGTGCTGCCGCTCCAGCGCCTCGAACTCTTCCCGGTACAGCAGGTTGGCTTCATATCGCACCCCGAAAACCAGGGTGTATTGCTGATGCGGTCCGACCCCGAGATGCGCCTTCAGCATGGAACGGAAGGGCGCGATTCCCGTCCCTGTGGCCACGAATACCGCGTCCCGCCCGGGATTGCGCAGCACGAAATACCCGAGCGGGCCTTTCATGTCCACCTCCTCGCCGGGCTTCATCGCGAACAGGTGCGGCGAGAATACCCCGTCCTGCACGCGATTCAGGCACAACTCGAAGCGATTGCCGTCCGGGGCCGACGCAATCGAATAAGCGCGCGTGACGCTGCGACCGCCGAGCGTCTCCGAAAATGACACAAACTGCCCGGCCGTGAAAGTCAGCGCCTCCACTTCCGGCACGTCGAAAACAAAGTGCCGCACCTCCGGGCACAGGTCCAGCGTTTCGACCAGCCTGGCCCTCAGACGCTTTCCTCCGCCGCCGCCGTCCTCGCTTCAGAGGCCCGGTCCAGCAGTATTTGCAGCAGGGCCGGATGTCCGTCCAGACCCTGCGTGGCCGCGATCGTCACGCCCTTATGGATGCTCCTCAGCTCCTCGATGATCCGCGGCAGATCGCGGGTCAGATGGACCCCCGGCGATAGAAAGTAAGGGATCACGAACACCTCCGTGGCCCCGCGGGAGATGAGTTCCGCAGTCGCCGACGGCAGATCGGGTTGGCCCAGCTCGAGAAACGCCGCCTCGGTGGTCCACCCCGAGCTCTGCTCCATACCCGCCGCCAGCTGCCGAACGGCATCGTTCGCCGCCGCTACCCTGGAGCCGTGTGCGAAAACGACAAACGCGGTCATGCCAGATGGATCAGTGATGGTCCCTGCTGAGCGGGCGCGCGCGAGGGCGAGTTCAGGCTCTCCTCGATTTCCTGGAGGAACGCGCGGCACAACGGGCGGCCATTGTCACGGTCGATCGCCACGCGCTGCAGGAAAGCGAGCATCACCAGCACCTCGGAGTCGATCGGAAAAGCCGCTCCCTCCTGCTGCATCACGCGCCGTCGTTCCTTCATCCCGTCCTGAAAGGCGTCGAACATACGGGCGGCGATCGCGTTCTCCGGCCGCGTGTCGTAGTACAGGCCGGAGCTGAGCGTCCGATAGGTGCGGATCAGCGCCTCGAGAGCATCGCGCGCATCCGCGTCTGCCGCGCCCTCGACCCGCAGCACCGCGGCGGCCAGCACCTCAGTGACGGCGGTCATCTGCTCGGCATGTTCCGCGATGAACCGCTCGCGCACGACGATGTCCCGATTAGGCAGCGTTTTCGGGTCGAGCGGCTCCCGCTCGTGCGTTCGCGCCTCCTGTAGATACACGCACGAATATGGACAGCGGACGGTGACCTCGCGTTGCGTGCCGCAGCAGATCGAGCAGATGTCCCCGTTCACGCCGGGACAGTAGCGGCGCGGCCTGCGCACGCCGCAGATTCTGCACTTCAAAAGCGGGAGCCGCCTCCAGACCTCATCGTATCATCGGGGTTATGGCGCGCACGGATTTGTATCTCAAACTCGAGCTGGATCACGAACCGGACGAGAAACCCGAGCGCCTCGCTTCGGAAATCTGCCGCCAGTTGCTCAAAATGTACGGCGTGCGCACGGCCGAGGTCTCCAACATGATCACGCGCCAGGAGTGATCGCCCGCGCCGGCATGCACTGCTCCCAGGTGCGCAGGAAAAACCCGTCGGTCATCCCGGCGATATAGTCGCACACCACGCGATAATCCGGCTCGCGATCGAGCAGTTCCCGGTGGCTGTCGGGCAGCAGTTCCGGGCGCCGCAGGAACAGCTCGAACAGTTCGCCGATCATCTCCGAGGAGCGCGCCCGTTCGTCGGCCAGCGCGGGGGAGTAATATACGCGCTGCATCAGAAACTCCTTGAGCGATCGCGCGAGTTCTTGCGTTTCCTCCGTGAATCGCGCCAGACGTTCGGGATTTGCGCGCACATCGCCGGCGTCCCGGGCTCCTGAATCCCGCGCCGCCGCCGCCGTCCCTTCGATCAATCCCGAAACCAGATGGTCGATCAGCGCCCGCAGCACCTCCTGAAACTGCACCCGATCCGGCGCCCCGGGAAAATGCCGTTCCACCACCTCCAGCATCTCCGCGAACGCCGGCAGCGCGCTGCGGACTTCCTCCAGCTCGAACAGGCCGGCCGCGAAGGCGTCGTCCAGATCAGCTGTATCGTAAGCGGCCTCGTCGGCCAGATCGATCAGCTGCGCCTCCAGCGGAGGACGCAGACCCGGCAGAAACTCCTCCAGCGGCCCACTGGTATCGCGCGGCAGGTCGCGGGAATGCTTCACGATTCCCTCCCGCACCTCGAAACTCAGGTTGAGCCCGGGAAAACGCGCATACCGATGTTCAAAAGAATCCACGATCCGCAGCGCGTGCAGGTTGTGATCGAAGCCCTCGCCGAAGCGCCGCATAATCGCATCCAGCTGGTCTTCGCCCGCGTGCGCGAAGGGCGGGTGCCCGATGTCGTGCACCAGCGCCAGCGCCTCGGTCAGATCCTCATTCAGGCCCAGAACTCCGGCCACGGTACGCGCGATCTGCGCCACCTCGAGCGTATGCGTCAGCCGGTTGCGGAAATGGTCCGACAGACCCGGAGTGAACACCTGGGTCTTGTTCTCGAGGCGTCGAAACGCCCGTGTATGGATGACGCGGTCGCGGTCGCGCTGGAATTCGTTGCGATACGGATGCGCGGGTTCGGGATAGCGCCGGCCTCGGCTCTGCTCCACGGGGAAGCGCAGGCCGGCGAGCATGCCCGTTACTTCCTGGGAAGGCTGCTGATCTCGGTCAGAGCGATCTTGCTGATGGCCGCCCGCGCCGTCCGCAGAGGCTCGAGGAGCTTGCGCGCTTCCTCCGGCCGCGTGGGCGCCAGTATCTGCGCCAGAACAATCGTGGCCTCGTCTTTCGACACGAAAACCGTCGGCTTCTCGATCAGCGAGCGCAACAGGCTTTCAGCGTCGTTGATTTTCCCTTCGCTGGCCAGGACACGCGCCAAGGCCAGCTTCGCCATCGAGGTATACGGGCCCTTGCCGTCCACCGCGTCCCTCAGCCTGCGCTCTGCCTCACCCAGGTTGCCCTTGTCCGCCGCGGAGGCGCCGAGCAGGTACTGCGCTACCGTTCCTTCTTCGCTCCCGGAGTATTTCGTAGCCAGTTCCGTCAGAGCGGTAGTGAGCGCCTTCTGGCGGGCTTCTTCGGTCGGAAACGTGAGCACCCACGGATTCGCCGATGTCGGGCCGACCTGCGAGTTCTGGATCCGCAATGCTTCCGCCAGCTTCTGCTCTCGGACGCCGTGCTCGTGGTTGGAGTAGATATACCAGCCCACGACGGCGATCACCACCACGGCCGCAATAGCGCCCCACAGCGCCATCTGCTGCCGATGTTCGGTTACGTACTCGACACCATGCTGGACTTCAACAGCGAACTTGTCCGTTTTCAGTTCTTTGCGGGTAAGCCTGTCCACACGACACTCCTCGGGCGGGAAACCATAGTTTAACACAATGCCAGGACTGCGTTTCGCCGCCCCGGTGTATACTGCCGCCATGCCCCAAATCGACAGCCACCCGCCCGGCGCATTCTGCTGGCTCGAGCTCATGACCTCCGATCAGACCGCCGCCAAGCAGTTCTACGGCCGGCTCTTTGGCTGGGAAGCAAACGATTCTCCCATGGGTCCCGACCAGACGTATACCATCTTCCAGCTCGGCGGAGGGGCCGCCGGCGCAGCATATACCCTGATGGCCGACCAGAAGGAACAGGGCGTGCCTCCCAACTGGATGCTGTACGTCGCCACAGAGAGCGCCGACTCATCCGCGGCGCGAGCAACCGAGCTCGGAGGCGCCATCCTGGGCGGACCCTTCGACGTCGCCGATTACGGGCGCATGGCCATTATCCGCGACCCGCAGGGCGCCGTTATTGCCCTCTGGCAGGCGAAGTCGAATCCCGGCCTGACCATAACCGGCGTGCCGGGAACGCTCTGCTGGGCCGATCTCAGCACCCCCGATCAGGCCGGAGCAAAAGCCTTCTACAGCGCCATGTTCGGCTGGGAAATCACCCCCGGGCAAAACGATTCCAGCGGCTATCTGCACATTAAAAACGGCGATGCCTTCATCGGCGGCATCCCGCCCTCTCATCAGAGCAACCCCAACTCGCCGCCGCACTGGCTGGCGTATATCGCCGTCACCGACTGCGACGCCACGGCAAATCTGGCGAAGGACATGGGCGCCCAACTCTATCTGCCGCCCATGAGCATCGAGAATGTCGGCCGCATGTCGATCATCGCCGACCCCCAGGGCGCCGTCTTCGCCATCTTCACCGCATCCCCGCGCGCAATGTAGTGCGAGCCTTTGGCTTGCACCTTCTCGCTCGATAGGGGGCGGGCCTCGCCCTGCTGGACTTGGGCATCCTCGTGAAATGCCGATTGTGGTGCAAGCCATTGGCTTGCACACTTCTGGAGCAGCTCCCCGGCCTACGGCAGCACCCTGCGGATCGTGTCCAGCAGCTGGTCGGGACGAAACGGCTTCACAATCCACCCGGTCGCGCCCGCCGATTTACCTTCAGCCTTTTTCGCCGGCTGGCTTTCGGTCGTCAGCATCAGCACCGGCGTGAAGCGCGTTGCCGTGCGGCCGCGCAGCGCGCGGATGAAGGCGATGCCATCCATCACCGGCATATTCAGATCGGTGATGATCAAATCCACACGCCTGCCGTCGAGAACCCTGAGCCCCTCCTCCCCATTGCCGGCCTCCAGGACGGTGAACCCGGCCTGGGACAAGGTATACGCCAGCATCTGCCGCAATGAGACGGAGTCGTCGACGATCAGTCCTGTTCTCGGAGCCATGACTTCTCCCTAAAAAAGCTCCACATCGCCCTCACCTCCGGGCGCAGCCACGGCCACGGCCTCCGGGCTTTCCGCGGCATTCCCGTGCACAGCTCGCTCCGCGTGCATCGTGTAGGATCGCTGCAGATCCTGTAAAACGGCGCTTTCGTGCCCGGCGGCGGAGGCGTGTCCGGAAAGGCTCTCTTCCATCGCCGCCAGACTCTCCACTACGTGCGAGATTCGCTGGCTCAGCCGATCCTGAAATTGCAGACCGGTCACCGCCCTGCCGATCTCGTCGGCAATCCGCTCGTTTCTGGCACTGGCTTCCTGCAGCGCCGCCGTCATCTCATCGTGCGTGCGCCCCAGCGCATCCAGGGCCTCGGTCACTTCCCTTCGACTTTCACCGAGTAGTTCGCGATCTTCCGAAGCCATGGTGCGAAGTTCTCCCGCAGCCGCCTGAACGGCCGCGCTGAGGCTCGAAATAGTTTTGTCGATTTCCTCCGTAATCTCCGTCGAGCGATATGCCTGATTCGAAATTTCGTCCGCTACGATGCCGAACCCGCTGCCCGCCTCGCCAACATGCGCCGCCTCGATTCGCGCGTTGAGCGCCAGCAGCTTATTGGAAAAGGAGATGCGATCCACCTCGGCGATCGCTTTTTCAATGCGCCGCATTCCGCTCTCGACCTCTTCCATCCGCTTGACCGCCTGGAGGGAAACCGCGCTCGATCGCTCCATCCGATCGATCAGCCGCTGCATTGTCGCTCGTGAGGAATCCACCAGCGCTTCAACCGTGCCCGCGCCCGCTTCGGCTGCGTCCGCGGACCCCAGGAGGTGGGATGCTCGCGCCACGATATCCCGCACCTGCCCGGCCATGCCGCTGAAGTTGCGTGTGATGGCCACCACGCTCTGTTCCATTTCGGCGGAAGTCTGTTGCAGTTGCCGCCTCAGCACCGGCAAAACCGGCAGATGCGCCCGCACCTGTTTTCGAAGCGAGCCCCGGCGCATGCGGCGGAGCACTTGCACCAGCGCTGTATTCATGCCGGGCTTCCCGCGGAGAGGCGTTTTGGAGCAATACTGCGCTGCATACTCGGGCGCTCATACGCCCAAATAACGTATCGTCCGGGTTGCCTCGTTCGTGAGAAAACGGTGATGACTCGCTGCCCGACAACGGCTTACGCCGAAATTGGCGTTGCCGCCTCCACCAGAACGCGGGCGCCGGCCGACAGGCTGCTTACCCGCGGCCCTGGAAGCACGATGCCGGTAAGATTCAGCGGGTCGGAGTTGGCGATGCTCAGCTCGTCTTCCGGATGCGACTGGGCGCGGCGCACCACCCTCAGCAGGTCGAGCGCTTCCGGCGCGGCAAACTGTTCGCCCGAAAGACCCGCGACGAAGCGGCCCCCGCGCAGCTCGCCGCGCGCTTCCTTCCGCCGCAGCACCGGCAGCAGGTCGCGCCAGAAAGGAGCATTGGTTTCGCGAGCCAGAACGTCGCGAACCAGCACGCCCCAGCGGCGAATCAGCTGATCGGCCCACGCTTCCACTCGCTGTCCGGCATCGCTCGGCTCACCGCTGTGCCGCATCAGCGCCCACCGGCCCGCGGCATGACGCGGACGCGCAAGCCGGCCGCGTCCCTCTCCGCGGCGCCGCTTCGGATCCACCAGCGCGCGCAGGTTCTCAAATCCATCCGCCGTCACCAGCCCCGCCGCCACGAGCTCCCATAGCGCGTCTTCCACTTCACTCGCCAGCAGGCGCGTGGCCCGGCTCAGGTCGCCGAAGAACGATGCGCCACTGGCGCGGAGCACCTCCAGGATCTGGCGCGCGGGCTCCGTAAGCGCCGCCTCCTGTGTCACACCATTGGCCCCAAGCCACTCCGCGCTCTCGCGCTCGAACAGCGAGATCGGCGCCAGCCTGGACGCCCGCACGCGCCGGCCATCGTCGGATTCCAGCGCCGGATGCGGCGACAACCGGCCCCACATCACTTCGCCCGACAGGCAAAGCTCATCGAGCTGCTCCGGATCGTACCGCGCAACTCGCCGCGACAGGACCTCGGATTCCCACGCCGCGGCCGGGATCTCATAACCCTGCAATTGCCGGATGACCTGCAGCACGCCATCCGAGCCGTGAAGCTGCGCTCCCGGCGCCAGATGCTGCCAGCGGCACAGGAAGCGGTGGAAGTCCAGCGCCGAAACGGGCTCGATCTCCCGGCGCAGGCGTCCGATGGTCAGCCGATGGATTCGCGCCAGAACGCGCCGGTTGCACCATTCCATGTCTCCGACGCCTTCCGGAACCGAGAAGCGGCCGCGCAAGACCGTGCCTTCGGCTTCCAGTTTCAGCAGTGCGCCTTCGACGTCTTCGTGGCCGAGCGCCAGTTTCTCCGCCAGTGCGCCCGCCGTGATCGGTCCCACCGATTCCATCCAGCCCCGGACGATCAGCAGATGATCGTCCCGCGACCCCAGCCGCTCGGTTGCGATCCAGAATTCGCGGCCGCCGCGCGCGAACACCGACGCCCGTCCGGTCCGCTCCAGTTCTTCGAAATACGCGCGCCACTCCTCGGCCGGGGGCAGCGTGACCAGCGTCAGCAGAGCATCGTGCAATTCGTCGGCATTCCGCGCCTCGGGCCAGACCTCGGCCGATATCTGCGCGATCGCCGCCGGATCCAGCACCCCGGCCCCGCCCACAAAGTCCGTCCGCAGCGAGCTGCGCAGCTGCACCGCGCGCGCGCGCCGCTCCTCCAGCGGAGCGTCATCGAGGAAGGCGTACGGGTTCGCGTTCAGGATCTCGTGACCCAGCGGCGACGGCTCGGCATTGTCGATCGCAACCGTGCGGATCGCGCCGGAGCGCATCCGCTCCAGGATGTCGGTGAGGCCGTCGAGATCCATGGCCTCACGCAGGCAGTTATCGATCGTCTCTTTCACCAGCGGGTGATCGGGGATCCGGATCTCGCCGGTGAGGTTCTCCGGGCAGGCGACCTGATCGGGGAAAACGGATGCCAGCAGGTCGTCGGAGCGCATGCGCTGGATCGGCGCCGGAACCTTCCGGCCGCCGCCGAAGCGCAGAATCGCGAGCGCGCGCGAAGCGTTCCACCGCCAGCGCGCCGTGAACATCGGCGCGGGCAGCATGGCCTGAATCAAAACGTGCTCTACGCTCTGCGGCTTCAGGAACTCGAACACCAGCTCCAGCGGAAATGCGTGCTGCTCGCTGAGCGAGATGACGATGCCGTTATCCGTCGCGGCCGCCTGTAGTTCGAAATTGAACGTGCGGCAGAAACGCTTGCGCAGCGCCAGCCCCCAGGCGCGATTGATGCGGCTCCCGAAGGGCGCGTGCAGAACCAGCTGCATCCCCCCGCCTTCGTCGAAGAAGCGCTCCGCCACCACGCACTCCTGCGTGGGCAAGGCGCCGAGCGCCGCCGCGCCTGCCGCGACGTATACGGCCGCCTGCTTCGCCCCGGCTTCATCAAGCCCGCACTCAGCTTGCAGCCACTCGATAGCCTTGTTCTGGGGGGCAGGCTCCCAGCCTGCGGCGGGCCCTCGGCCCGCCATATCCGGTTGCAAGCCATTAGTGGGGCCTTCCACGCCATCCCGACCCACACCGAGCCGCACGATTTCCTGCCGCAGATCCGAAACCACCCGCGACAATTCCGGCGACCGTCCCGGCGCTTCCCCCAGCCAGAAGGGAATCGAAGGCGGCGCGCCGTGCGCATCCTCCACGTACACCCGCCCCGCGCCGACACGCTTGATCTTCCACGATTGCGTTCCCAGCAGGAACACATCGCCCGCCAGGCTCTCCACCGCGAAATCTTCGTCGAGCGTGCCGATGGTGCGCCCGTCCGGCTCCGCGGTCACGGCGTATGCGCTGTTCTCCGGAATCGCGCCCCCGGACGTAATCGCCGCCAGCCGCGCGCCCCGCCGCCCGCGCACCCGTCCGTTCACCTGATCGCGATGCAGAAACGCTCCGCTGCGCCCCCGCGAGGTGGCGATGCCGTCCGAGAGCATCGTTATGACTGCGTCGAAGTCGGCGCGGTCCAGATTGCGATACGGCCAGGCGCTCCGGAAGCGATCGAAGAGCGCATCTTCGTCCCACGCCTCGCACGCCGCCGCCGCCACGATCTGCTGCGCCAGAATATCCAGCGCATTCTCAGGAATCTCGATCCGCTCCAGCTCGCCCTGGCGAATGCCGCGGACTATCGCGGCGCCCTCGATCAGCTCGTCCCGCGTGGTCACGAACAGCCGCGCTTTCGGCCGCGCGCCGACCCAGTGGCCCGATCGCCCGAAGCGCTGTAGCGCAACCGCGATCGACCGTGTCGACCCGATCTGCACCACCAGATCGACACTGCCGATGTCGATCCCCAGCTCCAGCGACGCTGTCGCCACCACCGCCCGCAGTTCGCCGTTCTTCAGCCGCGTTTCCGCATCCAGCCGCAGCGCCCGCGCCAGACTCCCATGGTGCGGCAGGACCGCGCCCGCCCCCAGCCGCTCCCCCAGCGCATGCGCGACCCGCTCGGAAAGCCGCCGCGTGTTCACGAACACCAGCGTGGTGCGGTGCGCCAGAATCAGCTCCGCGAGGCGGTCGTAAATCTCCGCCCACATCTCGTGCGATGCGATGGGACCCAGCTCATCGCGCGGAACCAGCACACCCAGATCCATAGCGCGGCGGTGGCCGACGTTGACGATGTGCGTCTTCGGCCCGAGAAACTGCGCGACGTCTTCGATTGGCTTCACCGTCGCCGATAACCCGACGCGCTGCGCCCGCTCCGGCGTCAGAGCGTCCAGCCGCGCCATCGTGAGCGCCAGATGCGAGCCGCGCTTGTCATCGGCCATGGCGTGGATCTCGTCGACGATAATCACGCGCGTGGTGCGCAGCATCTTCCGCGAGCTCTCCGCGGTCATCAGAATGAACAGCGATTCCGGCGTGGTGACGAGAATGTGCGGCGGCTTGCGGCCCATCTGCTGGCGTTCCCACGCGGGCGTGTCTCCCGTGCGCACCGCCGTACGGATGGGCGCCAGCTTCACTCCCTGCTGTTCCGCCAGCTCGCGAATCTCGGCCAGCGGCGCCTCGAGATTCTTCCGGACGTCGTTACTCAGCGCCTTGAGCGGCGATACGTAAACGACGCGCGTCTCGTCCGCCAGCGTGCCCGCGCGCGCCTCCCGGACCAGTTCGTCCAGACAGATCAGAAACGCGGCCAGCGTCTTGCCGGATCCGGTGGGCGCCGAAATCAGGACATCATTGCCGGCGCGGATCTCCGGCCAGCCCTGCACCTGGGGCTCGGTCGGCGCGCCGAAGCGACGCGCGAACCACTCCTGAACCAGGGGATCGAATTGCGCCAGCATATGGACCGGAGGGCGGGAATGAGCTATCTTCTATTTTACCTTTTATGTCCACCAACACGAACCGCCGCGCGTTCCTTGCCGCCGCTGCGGGCGGCTCGGCTTTGCTGGCTCAATCCGGCGCGCAGCGCGACTGGAGCGGCGCCACCCCCATCCGCTACCCCGACCCGGACGTCATCAGCGTCGATAAACGCTTCAACAAATATCGCGACAACAACGGCGCTCTCCAGCGCATCGCGACAGGAATGCGCTGGGCCGAGGGTCCGGCATGGAACGGCGTGGGCCAGTTTCTTCTCTGGAGCGACATCCCCAACAACCGGCAGATGCGCTGGCTTCAGGAAGACGGGCACGTCAGCGAGTTCCGCAGGCCTTCGAATTACAGCAACGGCAACACCTTCGACCGCGAAGGCCGTCAGCTCTCCTGCGAGCACCAGGCGCGCCGCGTGGTCCGCTACGAGCATGACGGCAGCGTCACCGTGCTCGCGGACAAATGGAACGGCAAGCGACTGAATGCGCCCAACGACATCGCGGTGGATCGCGACGGCAATATCTGGTTCAGCGATCCCGGCTACGGCATGCTGGCCATCTATGAAGGCGGCAAAGCCCCGCTGGAGCTCAAAGAGGCGGTCTATCGTATCGACGGCAGAACCGGCCAGATGACCATGGTCAGCGACGAGTTGTACAAGCCGAATGGCGTCTGCTTCTCTCCGGACTGGTCGAAGCTCTACATCTGCGACACCGGCGCGACGCATTACCCCGATGCGCCGAAGATCATCCAGGTTTACGATGTCGACGGCGCGCGCCTGCGCAACGGCCGCCGTTTCTGCTCCACGGAGCTGAAGGGAGTGGGCGCCGGATTGCCGGACGGCATTCGCGCCGACACCGACGGCAACATCTGGGCCGGCTGCGGCTGGGTCGGCCCGGGCTACGATGGCGTGCACGTGTTCACGCCCGAAGGCGAGCGCATCGGCATGATCCTGCTGCCTGAAATCTGCGCCAACCTGTGCTTCGGCGGCCCCCGCCGCAACCGCCTCTTCATGGCCGCCAGCCAGTCCATCTACGCCCTGTACGTAGAAGCAACCGGCGCCGGCTGGTCCTGAGTTTTTGTGGTGCAAGCCTTTGGCTTGCACCCAGGAAAATATGCAAGCCGAAGGCTTGCACTACAAGGCGAACATCGGGAATCCTGCTGCACTATGGTTTGTGCAGAACATAAGCCGGACGTACCACCGCAGAAGACTCCCGCACTACTACCCGCCAGGAGCCATCCTCTTCATCACGTGGCGCCTGTTCGGAACGCTACCGCTTGCGGTTGCCACTGGTTCTCCAGATGATGGGATCAGATTTGTCGAAGAAGATCGGATGTTGGATCGCGTGACGTCGGGGCCCGCCTGGCTTCGCGATGCCAGGATCTCGGCAGTCGTCGCCAGGGCGCTTGAGCTGGGTGACCGCGATTACGGCCTCTACGAGCTGATCGCATGGGCAATCATGCCAAACCACGTACACATCGTGATTCGCCC
The DNA here is from genome assembly GCA_035653295.1 of Bryobacteraceae bacterium. Lineage (GTDB taxonomy): Bacteria > Acidobacteriota > Terriglobia > Bryobacterales > Bryobacteraceae > DASRCB01. Next base: position 13,945 of record DASRCB010000237.1, on the reverse strand, counting down.
GAAGGTCGAGTTGCCCAAGCTCACACGATGGCTGAAGGGATCCACCGCCCATGACGCCAATGAGGTATTACGACGGACAGGCAATCCGTTCTGGCAATACGAGTCCTACGATCACTGCGTGCGGAATAGTGATGAACTGAGCCGGATTATCAAATACGTCGAGCGGAATCCCGTCCGCGCGGGGCTGGCCGCTTCGATCGAGACGTGGCCCTGGTCCAGCGCCTTCACCGGCGACGCCCCGTTCCGGACTGATTAACTGTGTGCATTGTAGAGCGGGCCTTTGGCCCGCAGGATGCCTTTGGCCCGCACGCTACTCGTACCGCAGTGCGTCCAGCGGATCCGCTCTCGTCGCCCGCCGCGCCGGGACCCAGCAGGCCAGCGCGGCAGTGCCGGCCAGAATGCAGGCCACGCTGATAATCGTCAGCGGGTCATGCGCGCTGATTCCGAACAGCACGCTGCCGAGCACGCGCGCCAGCGCGAGCGCCGCCACGATGCCCACCGCCAGTCCCGCCAGCACGGGCCGCATCCCGTTCGCCATCACCATGCGCTCCACCCCGCCTGACCGTGCGCCCAGCGCCATACGAATCCCGATCTCGTTCTTCCGCCGCGCTGTCGACCACGCCACCACGCCATAAATTCCGATGCAGGCCAGCAACAGAGCCGCAGCCGCGAAACCCGCGATCAGCTGCACCTGGAATTTCCGCTGGCCCACCGATCGCGACACGATCTTCTGCATGGTCTGCATTTCGCCGATCACCGTGTCCGGATCGATGCTCCATATCGCATCCCGCACCCCCGGCGCGATCGCCCGCTCATCCATCGCCGTTCGCAGCACCACGTTCATGGATGTCTCGCTCCGCTGCCAGTACGGCTGATACTCCGTCAGCACCGGTTTCTTGTCCAACCCCACCCGAACATCGCGGACCACCCCCACCACCTCCATGAGATCCTTATCATCCCCGTCGCCGAATCTCTTGCCGATCGCGTTCTCGCCGGGCCAGACCTGGCGCGCGACGATCTCGGACACGATCCCCACTTTGCGGTTGCGGTCCGAGTCGACGAACGCGCGCCCCGCCACCAGAGGAATGCCCATGGTCCGAAAATAATCGCCGCTGCAGAAACGCACGTTAATCGGCGGCAATTCGGTCATGGGCCGGTTGTCGCCTTCCTTCTTCATCAGGTCCACCCACGTCTCGCCCTGGAGTGGCAGGTGCGAAACCAGCGCGGCGCGCCTCACGCCGGGAATGCTCTCCAGCTTCGCTTCGAGTTGGCGATAGTACTGCTCGCGCCGCTTGCCATCCTCGTAGCGCTTGGATGGCAGGTTGACTTCCGCCGCAATCAGCCGCTCGGCGTCGAATCCCTTGTCTACCTGAAGCAGGCGCGCGAAGCTTCCGATCAGCAGGCCGGCGACGATCAGCAGCGCCGCGCTGAGCGCCGCTTCGAAGCCCACCAGCAGGTCGCGGGTAACCAGGCCATGCCGGCCTTCAGTCACCGTGTGCGAACCGGCTCGCAGCGCCTGCTGCGGGTCGGCGGCGGAAGCGCGCAGGGCCGGCAGAATGCCGAACAGAATCCCGCTCAGCACCGATGCCGCGAGCGCGAACAACAGCGCCTGCGCATCGAGATGGACCTCGTCGATGCGCGGCAGGTCGACGGGCGCATACGCCAGCACGGCGCGCAGCCCGCCCCACGCCAGCGCGAGTCCCGCCGCGCCGCCCGCAAGGCCGAGGCACAGGCTCTCGGCAAGAATGTAGCGGACCAAATCCACGCGTGAGGCGCCCAGCGCTCCGCGAATCGCGAGATCGCGCCCCCGCCCCGTGGCGCGCGCCAGCGCCAGGTTCGCAAGATTTACGCAAACGATCAGCAGCACCGCCCCGACCGCCGCGAACAGAATCAACAGCCCCTTCCGCACCGGTCCCGTGATCTGCTCCTGCAGCGGCGCGAGGTACGCGGTAAGGTGCATCTTTTGCGGAACGTGCTTCACGATGTCCGACTGGATCACGTTTACCTCGGCCAGGGCCTTCTGCGGCGGAACACCGGGGCGCAGCCTTGCAATCACGGAATAGTTGAATTGCCCGAACCAGTCGATGGCATCGCGGCGGAAGCCGGTCGGGCGGAAGATCTCGCTCCTTTCCGGCAGCCGAGTCAGCGGATCGGCCTGGCCCTTCGGAAATTCGAAGGACGCCGGCAGAACACCGATTACGGTGTGCGGCGTCTCGTCCAGCGTGAGTGTCCGGCCGAGGATGCCCGGGTCACGATGAAAACGGCGGCTCCAGAGCGCATCGCTGATGATCACCACGTGCTCGTGGCCGGGCTGGTCGTCCTCCGCGGTGAAATTGCGCCCCAGTTCGGGCTGCACGCCGAGCATCGGCAGCACACTCGCGGAGATGCGCGCGCCCTTCAGCTGCTCCGGCTGGCCCGCGCCCGTGAGGTTGAAATCGCGGGCATCGATGATGCCCATCTCGGAGAACGATTTGCCCTTTTCGCGCCATTCGAAATAGTGCCGCGCATTTACCGGCAGCCGCGGATACAGCTGGCTCATCTCCGGTATGACTTCATTGATCACCACCAGCTGCCCCGGGTCCCGGAAGCGCAGCGGACGGAGGAGGACGGCGTCCACGATGGAGAAAATAACCGTGTTTACCGCAATGCCGAAGGCCAGCGTCAGCAGAGCGATAACCGTATACCCGCGATCGCGCGCCAGCCCGCGCACGGCGTGCCGCACATCGTTTCCCATAATCGTAAGTACGATTTCGATGGGGCGCCAGTTCCGCCGATCACACGCTTTTGCCTCAATCGCTTCAACAACTTCCACACCCAGCCCATTCCGGCTTTGCGAAGATCGTAATGCGAAGGCTGGCCAGGCTGAGCAGATTGTTCGATTCGTTGTTCGTTGCGTAGTTTGCAACCGCTGGGCGTCTTAACCGGCGCTAAACGTGGCTCCTCTCCGGATCGGTACCGCAAGGGATAACGATGCGCATCCAATTAAACGACGAGGACAGCGTACAGGCAGTGAGCCGTAGTCCGGACATCAGATTCCGGGTTGCGGCGAGTGCGTTGAATTGTGGTCCACCGGGCGTCGCGTTCTAACAACAACGCGTCCGGTCAATCAGTGACGACGATAGAGCAGCCGGGTCCGGCCCGCGCCGCGGGCGGCGCGGGCCCGGATCTGCAAATCAAAACTTCAGGCGCCAGTGTCTCTGGCGCGCACAGATCTTGCAACCTAAAAATGAATCGGGTGCGCGCAGCCCGGCGATTCGGCATACATTGCGTTGCCCTTGTAGTTCAGGTCCTTCAGGCCTTCACGCGATGTGTAATAACCGTCAATCGCGGCGCGGCGCGCCAGATTGTAGAACGGCGTGCCCTCCTGCAGCGCTTCGGCAAGCGCACTGTCCGTCTCCACTCCGATGAGGCTGCGCAGCCCGTCCCGCATCACCCGGACCGAATCGTCGCTCTCGAGAGCCTGCACTGGCGCGGTGCCGTAATATGCCACGGCGAGGGCTCGCTCGGCCGGCGAAAGCGCCCGCGCTGCATCGCGCACTGCCAGGGAATTGGCCAGCGTCAGATCGGCCCAGTTCGCGATCTCGCGGATCGTATCGCCGGAAACATCGCCGAGAAACACGCGGAAAACGCGCTGGATGAGCGCATATTCGCGCGCGTCGAAGAAGCGGGGGCGATACTCCGCCAAAGGGCGCGCGTTCGCCGCCTGGAGCGCGTGCCCCAGGTGGTTCAGCGACGGACCATACACGCCCGGCGGCAGCGGCGCCGATTGCTCCTCCGCCCAGCCGTGAAAACCGCTCAGCACCGTTCCGGCGCCCAGCTGCAGCACCCATCTCCGGCTGATCACAGGTTCCCTCTCCCATACTCGCCCGCGATGTACTCCCCGGCGCGCGCCGAAATCGCCATGATGGTCAGGGTCGGCTCGTAACAACCCTGGGTGACGAAGCAGGCGCCATCGGTCACGAATACGTTCCTCACATCATGCAGCTGGTTGAACCTGTTCACGACGCTGGTGCGCGGATCGTTCCCCATGCGCGCCGTGCCGCACTCATGAATGTTCTTGCCGAACGGGCTCAGCGCGTCCATCGGCGGGGTGCGCTCCTCCAGCTTCAGCGCGTCCATGATTTCCCCGGTCCGCTCGCGCATGCGTTTCGCCATGGCGTGTTCGTTCTCGCCGTATGATGCGCTGATATGCAGCGCCGGGATGCCCCATGCGTCCTTCTTTTCCGGGTCGAGCGTGACGAAATTATCGTGACGCGGCAGGCACTCGCCCTGCGGCGTGATGCTGAACCGCCAGGGGATGTCTGACCGCACCTTCGCACGCAGCTCGTTGCCGATGCCGCGGATGCGGAAGGCGTGCCCGTACAACTCCTGCCGCGAGTCGGCGAAGAAGTAAAACCCGCGCAGGAAGTTCCTGTCCTCGGCCCCGGCCACCGCGTTCACGTATTTGGGAATGATGACGCCGCAGGGCCGGCCGACGGTCTCGCGCACGCCGGAGCGCAGCACCGGCAGCGTTCCCTCGGCGCCCTCCAGCGTGAAGTGATCCATCAGGTAATGGCCCAGCGCGTTGTTCGATGCGCCGACCCCGTCCGGGAAGCGCCGCGATCGCGAATTGAGCAGGATGCGCGTCGATTCCAGCGCCGCCGCCGCCAGCACCACGACGCGCCCTCGCTCCTCGCGCGCCTGCTTCGTCGCGGCATCGATATACCCGACTCCGCTCGCCTTGCCTTCGTCATCCATCACAACGTGGCTGACCACCGCATCGCTGACGAGCGTGAATCGACCCGTACGCGCCGCCGCCGGCAGGGTCACCGATGGGCTGTTGAAGTACGACGCGGTGAAGCACCCGCGCTGGCACTGATCGCAATAGTGGCATGCCGGCCGGCCGTTGTGCGGGACGGTGAGGTTGGCGGTACGGTCGATGATCATCCGCCATCCGAACTGCTTCTCTACGATGCCGCGTGCATATTCCTCGCCGCAGGAAAACCGCATCGGCGGGAGGAACTGCCCGTCCGGCAGTTGCGGCAGTCCTTCGCGCGATCCGCTCACGCCGATGTACCGCTCCACCCGGTCGTAGTACGGCTCGAGGTCCTTGTACGTGATGGGCCAGCTCTCGCCGTAGCCGTCGCGCGAAGCGGCCTGAAACTCGTTATCGCTGTAGCGATAGCTGATCCGCGCCCAGCAAAATGTTTTCCCGCCCACCTGCCGCCCGCGGATCCACATGAAGGGCTTGTCTTCGGGGAACGTGTACGGATGCTCGGCGTCGTTGATGAAGAACTGATGGCTGTACTCGTCGCAGGCGTAGCACAGCCGCTGGATGGGCTGCTTCGTCAGCAGCGCCTTCTGATCGCCGAAGCCGCGGAATCGCAGACCATACGGCCAGACGTGCTCGCTGAAATCACGCTCCGGAATGCGCGGCGGACCAGCTTCGAGCATCAGCACTTCCATGCCGCGCTCGGTGAGCTCCTTGGCTACCCACCCTCCGCTGGCCCCGGAGCCGACCACAATCGCATCCCACGTCTTCTTATCCTTCGGCACGCGCCTGCCAGTATGCCACGCCGCAGCCCCTGTTTTCGTCCAAACTTGAAGAATGCAGGATCTCCGCTACGCGCTGCGACAGATGCGCGGCAATCCCTGGTTCACGACGGTCACCGTTCTCGTGCTCGCGCTGACGCTCGGCGCCAACGCCGCGGTCTTCAGCGTTGTCAACGCCGTCCTGCTGCGGCCGCTGCCGTTTCCGGACGCGGATCGCGTGGTGCAGATCTGGGAAACGAATCTGTCGCGCGGACAGGCCGAGCAGGTCGTCTCGCCGTACAATTTCCTCGACTGGCAACGGCAGAGCTCGACCCTCTCCGACATGGCCGTTTATGAGTGGGAGAGCCCGGCGCTGATCACCCACGGCGCTCCGGCGCGGCTCGATGCCTGCTTCGTTTCGGGCCCGTTCTTCCGCGTGTATCAGGCGCAGCCACTGCTGGGCCGCACCTTCAGGGCGGACGAAGATCGTTCCGGCGAGCGCGTCGTGGTGCTCAGCTACAGCGCCTGGCGGCATTACTTCAGTGGCGATCCGAAAATCCTCGGCCGGCCGATTACACTCGATCGCGAGCCGTACACGGTAATCGGCGTCATGCCCGACTGGTTTCGGTTCCCGGCGTATGGAACCGACCTGTGGGCCACACCGGCCTTCGAACTGAAATCCGAGAGCCGCGGCAGCCATCACCTCTACGGCGTCGGCCGAATCAAACGCGGCGCGACCCTGAGCCAGGCGCAGGCGGAAATGACGACCATCGCGCATCGCCTGGAACGGCAGTACCCGGACTCGAACCAGGGTTACGGCGTGAAGCTGGTCCGGCTCCAGGACGAGATGACCGGCAATTTCCGGCGCGGCCTGCTGTTGCTGTGGGGCGCCGTGGCGCTGGTGCTGCTCATCGGCTGCGCGAATGTCGCGCATCTGCTGCTCGCCCGCGGCGTCACGCGGCAGAAGGAGTTTGCCATCCGCAGCGCGGTGGGAGCGAACCGGCCACGGCTGATCCGGCAGCTGCTTACGGAGAGCGCAATCCTCGCCATCGCGGGCGGGCTGCTGGGGCTTGCGCTGAGCCTCGCTGGAGTCCGCCTGCTCACCGCCGGCGCCGGCCGCATCATGCCGCGCAACGAGGCGATTCATGTCGATGCCCGGGTCGTGATTTTCACCGCGATCGCGTCGCTCGTCACCGCCGTGCTCTTCGGACTCGCGCCGGCCTTCCGCGCCTCTCGCGTGGACCTCGCCACGGCGGTGAAGCAAAGCGGCTGGGAATCGGCCACGGGCGGCTCGTGGCGGCTGCGCAGTGTGCTGGTGATTTCGGAGCTCGCGCTTTCGGTGATGCTGCTCATCGGGGCCGGCCTGCTCATGAAGACGGTTTGGCAATTGAGGCGCGTCGATCCCGGGTTCCAGGCGGCCAACGTGCTGGGCATGCGCATCTCGGTTGCCTGGTCGCAGTATCCCGAGGAGCGCCAGCGCGCCGTCCTGTATCAGCAAATCATCGATCGCGTTCGCGCGCTGCCCGGCGTGGAAGACGCGGCCGCGACAAACGACCTGCCGTTCAGCGGCTCGCGAACCTCCTCGAACTTCGATATCGAGGGCGTGACCTTCCCGCCCCGCGAGAGCCCGCTCGCGGATTACCGCACCGTTTCGAGCGGTTATTTCAACGTCATGCGAATCCCGCTTCTGAAGGGGCGTGTCTTCAGCGAAGCCGACAATCGGCGGCCGACGCCGCTGGTGGCGATCATTAATGAAACGCTCGCGCACCGCTACTGGCCGCACTCCAATCCCGTAGGCCAGCACATCGTCGTGCACGACCGGCGCTGCGAGATTGTCGGGGTGGTCGGGAATGTCCTCCATCAGGAGCTGACCACCGCCGGCCCGGCGGAGATCTACGTTCCGCAATACCAGGGCGGCACCCCGGACTGGTCGTTCTTTGCCGTCCGCAGCCGGACAAGTCTGGTATCGCTGGTTCCCGCGGTGCGGAACGCGTTTCGCGAGGCCGCGCCGCAATCGCCGCTGTACGACGTGCGGACCATGGAGGCCCGGCTCGCCAATTCGATCGCGCCGCAGCAGTTCAGCGCCTTCGCGCTCACGGCGTTCGCACTCTTCGCGCTGCCGCTGGCGACCATCGGCATTTATGGCGTGGTGGCCTTCGCGGTGGAGCGGCGGACGCAGGAGATGGGCATCCGCATGGCCGTGGGCGCGCAGCCCGGCGACGTGCTGCGCCTCATCGTGAGGCAAGGGCTTGCGCTCGGGATCGTGGGCGTCGTGATCGGCGTCGCCGGTGCGCTGGCGGTGACCCGGGTGCTGGCCAGCATGCTTTACGGCGCGAAGGCAACCGATCCGGCGACGTATCTGGCCATCTCGGGCCTGTTCCTGCTCATCGCCGCCCTGGCCAGCTATGTCCCGGCGCGGCGCGCCTCGCGGGTCGATCCAATGACCGCCCTGCGCTGGGAATGAAAATTTTCGCGCGGCCGCTGTCGATCCGCCGCCCCGCCGTTCGACTCTGATACAGAGCGGCCGATCCGCTCGAGATCACATAACGGAGAACATTGCAATGCGAGTCATGGTCATGGTCAAAGCCACGAAGGAGTCGGAGGCCGGCGTTGCTCCAACAACGGAGTTGATCAGCGCGATGGGCAGGTACAACGAAGAGCTGGTCAAAGCCGGGATCATGCTGGCGGGCGAAGGGCTGCAGCCCAGCTCGAAAGCAAAACGCGTTCACTTCTCGGGTCCGAACCGAACGGTAACCGACGGCCCGTTCGCCGAGACGAAGGAACTGGTCGCCGGCTTCTGGTTATGGAAGGTCCGGTCGATGGAAGAGGCAGTGGAGTGGGTGAAGAAATGCCCGAATCCCATGTATTCGGATTCCGACATCGACATCCGCCCCATCTATGAGCCCGAGGACTTCGGAGCGAATCTCACGCCGGAGCTGCGGGAGCGGTATGACCGCCTGCGCGCCGACCTGGAGAGCCGCGAAAAATCATCCTGACCTGGCGTGTTACGATAATCCGTTTTCGTCATGTGGAAAAGGATTATTGGTTACACCGTTCTGGGTGTGCTTGTGCTGGCGGGCGCTGCGGTGGGCTGGCTGTGGCTGCGCAAACCGGCGCAGCGCCCCGCGCCGGCGGTGCGTGTCAGCGCCACACCGGCCATGGTCGCGCGCGGCCGCGAAGTGTGGAATCTGGCCGATTGCGACGGCTGCCACTCGGCGCACGACGCGAAGTTCGTCGCTGTGCTGGATTCGGGCATCGGCCAGGGCAATCGCATCCGCAACAAGGAGCTCGGCGAGATCGATGTCCCCAATATCACGCCCGACCAGCAGACCGGAATCGGCTCATGGACCGATGGCGAGAAGATGCGCGCGATCCGCGAAGGTGTGGACAAAGACGGGCGCGCGCTGTTCCCCATGATGCCGTACGGGGTCTATCGCAGCATGAGCGATGACGACGTCACGGCGCTGGTGGCATACCTGGATACGCTGCCGCCTGTCCATCATGAGGTCCCGAAGATGAAGCCGCCGTTCTTCATCGGGCTGATGATCAAGTCCGCTCCGAAGCCGCTGGATGGACCGGTTCCGAGCCCTGATATGTCGAACCGCGAAGCGCGCGCCCGGTATCTCACCACCGTGGCCGGCTGCGAGGATTGCCACACGCCGATGCAGCGCGGCACGCCCGAACCAGGGAAACGCTTCGCCGGGGGACAGCAGTTCGAGTTCAACGGCGAAGTTGTGTACAGCGCCAATATCACTCCCGATGCGCAGACGGGCATCGGGAGCTGGACTCTGCCGTACTTCAAACAGCAGATCCGCAGGTATAAGAACTCGTGGCCGGAGAAGTTCACGGTCATGCCGTGGCACAACTTCGCCCAGCTCAGCGACGAGGATCTGGATTCCATCTATTACTTCCTGAACGAGCAGAAGCCTGTACGGAATCAGGTGAACCCGTTCGCCGGGCAGCAGGTCGCGCAGGCGCGGTAGAGGCCGCCGTTTGGGCCGGCGGTGGTGATCTCACCAATTCAGCGCGGCCGCAGCCGGGCCTCGACTGACGCCAACTCGCGCCGGCACTGCTCGGCATCCGGAGCGAGCCTGCTCGCGGTGCGCAGGTGCTCCACAGCCTGCGGCAACAGACCGAGATGCTCGTCGGCGATGCCGAGCTCGTACTGCGTCATGTAATCGCCGGCGGCGACCGCCGCCACGCGCTCCAGTTGAGCTCGGGCGAGGGCGTACTGATGCCGCTCCAGGTAGGAGGCTCCGAGATCGCGACGGGCGAGCGTGTTTTGCGGATCGGCCGCGACGATGCCGCGGAGTTTGATAATGGTCTGCGCCAGGCGGCCTTCGTAGGCGTCGATCATAGCGTCCTCGTAGTGCTGGAACTCGGGCAGGCGATCCTTGGGATCGGCATTCGAGCCGGCGGCATGTGAGCGCGGGCCGGGCGCAAGATATCCCAGCGATTGAAGCAGAGCCGTTTCCGGTCTGGCCGCCGCGGGCGCCGCGCCATGAGGCGGATAGCGGGCCAGGAGCTTCGATAACTGCGACCGAAGTTCGCCGGCGCGCTCGGAGTTGGCGGCAACGACATTACGCTGCTCATGCGGATCGGCGGCGAGATCGTACAACTCGGGATGCGGCGCCTCGATGTATTTCCAGCGGCCGCTGCGAATGCTGCGCAGCGGAGACCAGCCGAACGCATCGTGGCTGTGCATGCTTTCCGCGTAGACCGGGCGCTCCGCGCCGCTCTCCAGCAAAGAATGCCCTTCGAACGAAGCCGGTTGCGGCAGGCGCAGGTAATCGAGGATTGTCGGCGCCACGTCGATCAGACCTGCCGGCACGTCGACCTTCGGCGGGTACACGCCTGATGGCCAGTGAATGATCAGCGGAACGGCCAGCGTGCTCTCGTAAATGAAATATCCGTGGTTAGCCTCGCCGTGTTCGCCGAGGCTTTCGCCATGATCGGCCAGCAGCACGACGAGCGAACGGTCCCACCAGCCGCGCTCGGCCAGGAACCTGCGAAACGAGCCGAGGATGTGGTCCTCATATTCGAGCTGCGCGTCGTAGCCCTTCACGCCGGCCGATGGCGAGAAGCCCGGCGGAAGACGCCACGGCCGGTGCATGTCGTACAGATGAAGGAAGGCGAACACGGGCTCATCGCGATGCGCTTCGAGCCACTGCTCGGCGGCAAGAACGGTCAAACCGCCGACGCGCCGGTCCGAACCGGCGTACGGATTGCGGCTCGTGTCTCCGAAGAACATCGATCCCGACAGCGCTGAAAGGACGGTGTAATGAAACGGGCTGTCGTAGAAGTCAAACCCGTTATCAAGCCCCATTTGTTTTTCGAGGAACACGCTGGACACGAAAGCCGCGGTCGCGTACCCGTTGGCCCGCAGCGCGGACGCGAGCGTTGCCGCTCCGGCGGGAACGGGCTCGGCATTCTCCTCGATCCGATTTTCGAAGGGGTATGTGGATGTGAGTAGTGACGCGTGCGAGGGAAGCGTCAGCGGAACCTGCGCGTCGGCATGTTCAAATAACGTGCCGTGCTCGGCGTAGGCATCGAGATTGGGAGTACGGACGGCGCGATATCCGTATGCGCTCAGGTGATCGGCCCGCAGCGTGTCAATGGAGATGAGGATTACCGGCGTTCGTGGCGCGGCGATGGCGAGCAGAGGGAACGCACAGAGGGCAGCGAACCATCGAAACGAAACAGACATCAAGTCAGCGCTAAGACCATGATCTCTCGGGGCGGCGACATGCGGCATAATGTTAGGACCAGAGGTGCTCAGAAGCGTCGCCAGTTCGTTGCTGTCGCTCCTGATCGTGACCACGTCTATGTGGGGCGGCTGCATCTCCTGCGAACAGTACTTCATGTTTCCCGGCGCGCACCGGTCCTGCTGCAACAAATCAGGACAGTGCGAGCGTCCAGGCAGGAGTCCGTCGAGACCTGAAAAGAGGGACTGCAACCGACTGCCGTTCGATCGCGGCGGGAACTCCCATACGCTTCCGCATCCGGCGGTCCTGCCGTCCATCGCGGGGCCTTTGATGGACCATGACTGCACGCTGGTTCAGGTGCGGGCATTCGAGTCGCGAATCGATCCTTCTCCACCGGACGTCCAGGCCGTCAACGCCACATTCCTGATCTGATCGTTCCTGCATCGCCTGGCGCGACGCGGCATGCCCCTGGGCTGCCGCATTGCGTGTTCTTTGCTTCTCAGGAGGTCAGCATGAAAGGAACGCATGCATTTGTCCTTATAACGGCGTTGTCGCTGAGGCTCGCACAAGCGTCAGGTCATGGCCCGGTGTTCGCCCTTGCAACGCCCACCAACCCGCGGGGCGGCTTCAGTTTCGATAGCAGCGTCATGGGCCGCTACGGCATGGGCGGCGGGACCATGTACCGCGGAACGCTGGGGTACGGAGTGACAGAGAACTTCAAGGTCTCACTGTCTGCCCCGATCGTTTTCCAGCAGGAGCCCTTCATCAATTCCCGAACAGCGTCGACCACACCGATGGGCGGCGACTTCGAGGCGCTGGGACTCTGGCGCTTTCAGAGGCGCGACGTGGGTGTGGGCAAGCGTTTCGAGACCACGGCCATCGGCGGGCTGCTTGTGCCGGGGCCGCAGGCGGACAGCGGCGCGCTAAAAGGCTCGAGCCGAAGGCCAGGCGCGCTGGCTGGAATCGTGTCCGGGCTGGCCTCCCGCGCCCACTATGTCTGGGCCGGAGCGACATATCAGCGATACGCGCAATCGCGCGGCGAGCGACGGCCCGATCTGCTGTTCTACAGCTTCGCGTATGCGTATCGTCCTGAGAGTTGGCGGAAAGACAACGGCTGGGACTGGCGGATCTTTGGCGAATGCACCGGTGAACGCGCGGGTGCGCTTGAGCACGCCGGAGTGGATGTCCCTGGAAGCCGGGGCAACCAGGTCTTTGCAGGCCCGACCGCGCTGGGTGTTTATAAGAACTACGCCGTCTCCGGCGGTGTTCAGTTCGCCGTTTACCAGGACGTCGCTCCGATTTTTCCGCGGGAGCGCGTTCGCGTCGCAGTCAATCTTACCTGGTTCTTTTAGAGGAGTAACGGAATGAAAAAGAGTTGCGCCACACTGTTCCTTGCAGCAGCGCTGTCGGTGTGCGGCAGGGCCGAGTTCCTGCAGATGGACATCACCATCTTTGGCATGGATTGAATGACCTGCGCCTACGCCGTGCGCGTAGGACTGATGAAGGTTCCTGGCGTTGAGTCCGTCGATGTCAGCCTCAACAAGGGGCTGGCCACCGTCAGGCTCAAAGCCGGAAACACGGTTCGGCCCGCCCAGCTTTGGAATGTGATTCGCAGGAATGGCAACACTCCGAAAACGACGCGCGTCAGCGTGCGCGGTGAGGTCCTCGGCGCCGGAGACCAGTTCAGGGTGAGCGGCAGTAACGAGGTGTTCCCGGTCAGCGCCGCGCCGGGTATCGCTCAGCAACTGAAGGCAACAGGGGGACGGACGGTAACCGTGGATGGGGCGCTGACGCCGGGCAAGGACGCGAAGGCGATCGTACCGCTGCAGGTGGAGGCGGTGCGTCAGTGAACGAGGGAGGCATGGATCGTTCTTTTGAACAACATTGGGCGGGCAACGCTCTGAGCTACATCTCGCTGTTCACGTCATTTGGTACGCTCCTGTGCTGCGCGCTGCCATCGCTTCTGGTGCTCGTGGGGCTTGGGGCCACAATGGCGTCCTTATTGTCCGCGGCGCCCTGGCTGGTCTCGCTTTCCCGGCATAAGAACTGGGTTTTTCTTACGGCGGGTCTGCTCATCGCGGGCAACGTGCTCTATGTGTACCGGATCGCCCCGCGTTTGCAGCAGCAGCGAGGCGCGTGCCCGGCGGACATGCCGGAAACGTGCGCGGCCGCGAGCCGGTTCAGCAGAATCGTTCTCTGGACATCGGCCGCGATTTACGGGATTGGTGTTTTCAGCGCATTCGTCCTCGGTCCGCTGCTGATGCGCTTCGGATAGAAGATCGGAATAAGAAAATCGCGTGCTATGCTGGCACGCGATGGCTCAGGGCAAAGTCAAAGTGGGCATTATCGGCTCGCAGTTCGAGGCCGATATTCATGCCGCATCGTTCCAGATCATGCCGGAGGAGGCCGAGGTTGTGGCCGTCGCGTCGCCCACTCCAGGAAACGCGGAAGCGATGGCCCGCAAATACGGCATCCCCCGCGTGTTCCTCGACTACCACGAGATGCTGCGCGAGCCCGACATCGAGATGGTGACCATCACCGCTCCGAACTATCTCCACGCGCAGATGACCATCGATATCGCGCGCGCCGGCAAGCACGTGGTCTGCGAAAAGCCGCTGTGCATGACCATGGAGGAGGCGGACGAAATGATTGACGTCTGCCGCCGCCACGGCGTGCTGCTGATGTATGCCGAGGAGCTCTTCTTCACGCCGAAATACGTCAAAGCGAAG
>DASRCB010000236.1:0-7656 GCA_035653295.1 Bryobacteraceae bacterium | reverse complement strand
CCAGCAGCCCCGAGCGTTCCAGCAGTGCATTCGGATCGGGATCGCGCCCCATGAACGCGCGGTACAGTTCCGCCGGATCGTCGCTGTCTCCACGTGACAGAATGCGGTCGCGAAACGCGGCGCCGACGTCCGGACTGAAGATCCCGTCCGCTCGAAAACGCGTGAACGCGTCGGCGTCCAGCACCTCGGCCCACTTATACGAGTAGTAACCGGCGCCGTAGCCCACCGGACTCGCAAACAGGTGCGTGAATCCCGCGATCATGGCATAGTCATCAGGCAGCGGAGCCGGCGAGAACTGCTGCAGAATCCGCCGCGCATACTCCATCACGTCGCCATCCTGCTCCGGCTGATAATCGCGGTGCAGCGCGAGGTCCACCAGCCCGAACCCGAGTTGGCGCATTTGCCCGTTCGCCGCGCGAAAGGTCCGGGCCCGTTTCATACGCTGAAAAAGCGGCTCGGGAATCGGTTCGCCGGTCTGATAATGCCGCGCGAACAAATCGAGGGCCTCGCGTTCCCAGCACCAGTTCTCCATGATCTGCGAGGGCAGCTCCACGAAGTCCCAGGCGACATTCGCGCCCGCCAGGCTGCGGACCTCCACCCGGCTGAGGCTGTGATGCAGCAAATGCCCGAACTCGTGGAAGATGGTTTCCACGTCGCGATGCGTGAGCAGCGCGGGTTTGTCGCCGACCGGCGGCGTGAGATTCCCGCAGATCAGCCCGGCATGCGGCTCGCACACGTTCTCGTCCGTGATGCCGGTGATAAACGCGTCCATCCACGCCCCGCCGCGCTTGTTCTCCCGCGGATACCAGTCGGCGTAGAAAGCGCCCAGCAGCGTCCCCCCGCGCTCATCTCGGATTTCGTAATACTTGACCGCGGGATCCCAGACCGGCGCGCCTTCCACCGCAACCACGCGAATCCCGTACAGCCGGCCCACGATCTCGAACATTCCGCGAACCACGCTCTCCAGCGGAAAATAGGGCCGCAACTCTTCTTCGTCGAAATCGTAGAGCGCCTTGCGCTGCTTCTCGGCCCAGTAGGCAATGTCCCAGCCGCCCAGCTCGCGGCCGGCGAACTCGCGCAGTTCCTGATTCTCCTGCTCGAACCGGCGCTCCGTCTTCTTCTTCAGATCGATGAGAAACTCTTCCGCCCGGCCGCCGGTATGCGCCATGCGGTCGGCCAGTACGAAATCCGCGAAATCACGGAATCCCAGCAGCGTGGCCTTGGCTCGCCGCAGCTCCAGAATTCTGGCGATCAGCGGCCGGTTATCGCGGTTCGGCTCGGTGGCCCGAGTGCTGTGGGCGCGCCAGAACTCCCGCCGGCGGTCGCTGTCGTCGAGGTAAGTCATCACCGCGATGTAACTCGGCTGCTGCAGCGTGAAGCGCCAGCCGTCCGCGCCTTTCGACTGCGCGCTCGCCCGCGCCTGTTCCACCGCGCTGGGCGGCAGACCCGCGAGTTCCGCCGCGTCGTGCACGAACAGCTCCCAATCATTGGTGGAATCGAGCGTGTTCTCGGCGAACTTCGTCGTGAGCTGCGCCAGTTCCACGTCGATTTCCTGCAGCCGCGCTTTGCCGGCGTCGTCCAGTTCCGCGCCGTGCCGCTTGAAGCTGTCGATCGTCTTGGTCAGGAAGCGGCGGCGCGCGCCGGTGAGAGCCCTGGCTTCATCCGTGTCCGCGAAAGCGCGTACTGCCCTCCACAGGCCCGCGTTCAGCGGCAGGCTGGAGAAGAACGCGCTCACATCCGGCTGCACCGCGTTGAATGCCGCGCGCAGCGGCGGCGATGTGGCAACCGACTCCAGATGGCGTACGATCCCAAAGCCGTACTCCAGCGGCTCCGTCAGTCGATCCAGCGCCTGCATCGTGTTCTCCCACGTCCGCGGCGCCGGATCCGATGTCAGCGCCTCGAGCTTGCGCTTCGCCTCCTCCAAAAGGGTGCGAATCGCCGGCTCGACGTGTTCGGCCTGCACTTTGTCGAAAGGAATGCGGAAATGCTGTTGAACCAGAGGATTGGGTTCGCTCATCGGACGTAAACGATTATCGCAGAGCAGTGCCTGCGCGCCGTTAACGCCCGCTCGTGTCCGTGGTTCGGTCCGGCGTGTTCAGCTCTTTATCGACTTTTTCCTTCAGTTCCTTCGCGCCGCGGTCCACGGCATTGCCGGCCTTCTTCAGCCCCGCCGCGGTCTGTCGCGCGCCCTGCTTCACGTCCGCCTTCGCCTTTTCCGCTTCCTCATGCGCCCGCGCTTTGTCCTGAGGAGTGCAGCCACTGAGTCCCGCCAGCAGGACAACCGCAGCCAGGGTTCTTTTCACGTACTTAGGACGCCGCATCGGCGGTGGCGTTTCGTCCGGAAGCGAAACGGGCAAAAACCGAGCGCGTTTACGGCATCATGCCCGCGTGATTTCCATGAATACGATATTTTCGTGCTCGTCGCGGAACAGATCCAGCTCTCCAATCTGCTCGCTGGGGATCTCGTCCATAAGCCGGTAAACGTCCGTCTCGTTACGGTAGATCAGCCACCAGTCCATCGTCGTCTCCAGGCCGGCCCTGTCTTCCAGGTCGGGGTGGAAGTTCGCGATCAGCAGGCGTCCCCCGGGGCGCAGCATGCCAAACATGGATGCCGTGAGCCGCCGCGCAATCGGATCCGCGAGATAATCGTAGAGTCCCGCCGCGTAAACCAGGTCCATCTCCGTCGGCGCGATCTTTCCGGCGATAATGCCGCGAACACCGCCGACCATGGTCTCGACGCCGTGTCCGCCCAGCTCGCGCTGCACGAGGGCGATCGACTCCGGGTCCTGATCCAGCGCCAGGAAGCGCTCGAACCGCCGCTCCTGCACGACCCGCGAGGCGCGCGCTTCCCGCAGGTGTCCGCAGGCGATGGACATGATCCGCGGCCGCTCGACCCGCACGCCCGTCTCGTCGATCCGGCGGGTCAGCAGATCCCGCCGCGCACGCACGCTGTTGCAGCTCGCCCGCCGAATCTCCCAGTCGAGAATGGCGTGCCCCACCGCCGTCGTCTCCGGCGGCGCCACCTCGCCGTAGATGTAATCCAGCAGAAGAGCGTCGCCGGGATAGCCCCGCGGCTTTATATACGAGTGCCGCGAAAACGGCGACTGGTGGAGCACCGGCAGAAGCGGATGCTGCGGAAACCGTTCCGTTGCGAACCGCTTCCACAGCTGCGGGCCGAGCTCGGTGCGATATGTCAGGAGACCCCGCCGGCAGTCCTCCAGGCCCTGCAATACATCCCGGTCCTGTACTTGCTCGTAAGTGCGATCCAGAATCTCTGTACCTTTTTGAAATATCATGCAGTAACTCCATTGCGCTGGTTGCGCGTTTCACTTACCCTCGCCGCCCACGTTGCGGGAGCGGCGCTTCTCGTCTTCCCATCGAAGTCAAGCCAGGCGTTCCGTTCGAAGTCGTAAAGTCGGCACGTCCTGAAGCACTCGAATAACAGCCGCGGCGACCAGCTCTCCACCACGATCCCCGCCGCCTCAACGCTCTCCGCCAGCGCCTGAGCGCGTTCCAGCCGATACATGGGAATGCGCACGTCCACATGATGGGCGGTGTGTTCCATGATCCGGTGGAGCAGGAAGTTAATCGGCCGCGGAAATACGATATGAACTGTGTTCGCCACCTGCGCCTGCGTGTACCGCCACTTACTCTCGTCGTTGAACCAGGCGATGCGCGGGTGCGTGTGGTGCTGGAAAATGACCAGCCCCATCATGTAATTCCACACGAGGAACGGAATCGCCATGCCGCACAGCAGCGCCCTGGCGGGATGCGCTGCGAACATGCAAATCGTAATCGCCTGTGCGACAGCGAAGGCGACGACCATCAGCCGGTCCTTTTGAAACACTCGTCGCCGGGGGACGTCGGAGCCCGTCGGAAACGCGAGTTTCTTCCACCAGATCTCGGCCGCGTAATACGGGCCGACTCCGGTCAGGCTGCGATACCAGCGCTCCAGCAGGCGTCGCCACCACGGCAGCCGGTCATATTCGGCTTTCGTGAACGGCGCCCAGACGTAATCTCTCGTTCGCAGATTTGTATAACGGTGATGAACCGAGTTATGCGCATACGCCCAGCTTGTGAACGGCGTGTATGAAGGAAGGAATGCGATCCGCCCGAGGATCGCGTTCAGCGAAGCATTGCGAGTAAAGCTGCCGTGGCACGCATCGTGCCCCACAGTAAACAGGAACCCGGTAACCACTCCGAGCAGCACTCCGTACAGCGCGCTGACCACGGCCGACGACGCCGAAATCAGCAGTACGGTAAGAACAACATAGAGCGCCACATCCAGTGCGGTAATCGCCAGCGCAAGTGGCGTGCTGCTTCGAGCCTCGTCCGCCATTGCACGCCGAACCTCGGAGTAGTGATGTGCAGAGTACTTAGAAGCCGTACTAACCGGGGTCACGCCTGTTAAAGCGGCTTCGCCCCGAAAAAGGGGACATCAAATGTCCCGAGTCGCTCCTGAGAGCGAGGCGGCAGCCAGGGATCACCCTGGACGGCGCTCAGGCTCGCCCGGCCATTACCGTTTGGCAGTAGCAAGCGGCCGCCGGGCAACGATCTGCGCTACGGCGCGGCGATGCGCTTCGTCGGCGGGGGCGCCTTCGTAATAGTGCAGAATCTCCCAGTCCTCGAAGAATCCGCGCAATTCACCGCGCGCCGCATTCTTGTACGACGGGGCCTCCCCCGGCTCGACGATGTGCACGATCGCGAGCGCCAGCCCCTCGGGCCGTACTCCGTTTCGGATGCCTGGAAAGAGATCGCGCTGCAGATAATAGCAGTCGAGAATTGCGTCCCACGCGTTCGGCTCGACCTGAAATTCCCCGGACCCGAGGTCCGCCACGCGAGTCTCTACCGCAACCCCCTCGCGCGCCGCTCGCGCCAGCAGGGCCGTGATGGCCGCTTGCGACCCATCCACCGCCGTCACGCGCCAGCCGTGCTGCGCCAGCCAGATCGCGTTGCGCCCCGTCCCGCAGGCGAGGTCCAGCACGCGGCCGGGTGTCACACTCCCCAGCGCCGAAACCACCAGCGACGACGGCCGCTCGACAAAGTCCTCCTCGCGTTCGCGCGCGCGGTAACGCGCGTCCCACTCCTCCACACGCATCAGGCTTCAGCGCTTTTTTGCGGACGCCGACTTCTTCCGGCCAGTGGACTTCTTTCGGGTACTCGGCGTCGCCGGACCGCGCCGCTTCCGCGCCGCCGCGGCCTTCTTCGCCTGCTTCGACAGCGCCGCATGCGACGCCGCCGATCGCGGCTCACGCTTGAGGGCCTTCTCCCGCGCCTGCGACCGCTTCCGCGAAGGCTTCGCCGCTTTTCCGCTGCGGCCGCGCTCCAGGTCGCGCTCTGCCTTCTTTCTCGTGGCCGCGGAGGTCGTCCCTTTCCTGGGCGGCGCCAGATCCACGCCCGCCCGCCGCGCCTTCGACAACCCGATGGCGATGGCCTGTTTTGTCGAACGCGCGCCGTGTTTCCCCCGCCGGATGTGCTCCATCTCCTCGCGTACAAACTCGCCGGCCTGGGTGGTCGCGGCTTTCCCCTCCTCCTTGTCCTTTTTTGCGCGCTTCAGTGTCGTCTTCCAGGGCACAGTTTCATCCTCCCTGTTTTTATAGACTTCCCCAGCCCCGCAAGTTTCACGCCCGAACTGCCGATATGGCGCACAATGAGGGCTGTTCGCGTACTCAACACCGCTACCGGCGCTGTGCTCGCGGACCGGGCGGGCGTTGCAAGCACCAGCGAATCGCGCCGCACCGGCCTGCTGAAGCACGCGTCCCTCAACGCGGGCGAGGGGCTTTGGATTGTTCCAAGCGAGGGCGTCCATACCGTGGGAATGAAGTTCCCCATCGATATTGTGTTCCTGAGCCGCACCCGCACCGTGCTCAAAACGTGTCACGCGGTGCCGAAATGGCGCGTAGCGCTGTGTCTGCGCGCCCACTCTGTCCTGGAGTTGCCCGCCGGCGCCATCGCCGCATCCGGAACCGCCCCTGGCCACCAGCTCCAGCTCACCACCAGCGATTAACAGAAGGCGCGCTTAGCCCGCGGCCAGAGTCTCCAACTCCGGCCGCAGCCGCTCCAGCAGTCTCTCCAAAGCCTGCAGCAGCGCCGGAGCCTCGGCCTTGTTGCCGTTCCGGGCCGCCTGCTCGAGGGCGAACGCCGCCTGCACCACCGCGGCCGCCCCAAAGTTCGCCACCGAACCCTTCAGCCCGTGCGCTTCCCGTTCCGCTGTGCGCATATCGGCCGCTGTCAGCGCCTCTCCGATCTTCCTGATGGACTCCGGATAATCCGCCAGAAACAGCCCGGCGATCTCGGCAAGCAGGCTTTCGTCGCCACCCGTTCGCGAAAGCGCTGATGCTCTGTCCACCAGCGTGTGCGATTCACTCCCGCCGGCCTGGCTTTCCGGAGCGGGGGCCCGTACTACTGTGTCGAGCAGGTGCATCAGTTCCATTTCCTGAAAGGGTTTGGTCAGTATAGCGTCAATTCCGGCAGCAGAAATGTCCGGCCGGCGCAGCGCCGTGTGGTCGGCTGTCAGCGCCACGATCATCTGCCGGCGTCCCGTTCCTGCTTCGCGCGCCCGGATCTCGCGGGCCGCCTCAACGCCGTCCATCTCGGGCATGTTCAGGTCCATCAACACCACATCGAAATCGCGCGCGGCATTCGCTACCGCCTCTCGTCCCGAGGTGACAGCCTCCACGTGATGTCCCCCGCGCTCCAGAAGGCGTGTCACAAGGCTGCGACTCACCGTGTTGTCTTCGGCCACCAGCACTCGCAGCGATTGCCGTCCGGGGCGCTCCTGCCGCTGTTGCGCGGAAAGCTTCTGCAATCGGGCTGTAAACCAGAAAGTGCTGCCCCGCCCCGGCTGGCTTTCCACCCAGATGCTGCCCCTCATCAGCCCGATCAGGGTGGCGGAGATCGACAGTCCCAGCCCTGTTCCTCCATAACGTCTGCTGGTCGAGGCGTCGGCCTGGCGAAACGGCTCGAAAATCATGCGCTGCTTCTCCGGGGGAATGCCGATGCCGGTGTCATGTACGGCAAAACGGACCAGCGTTTCGTTATTCTCCAGAGGCTGCGCGTCCACACGAATCTCTACGCTTCCCTGATGGGTGAACTTGATCGCGTTGCCCGCCACGTTCAGCAGCACCTGCCGCAGACGAATGCAGTCGCCGGCTACCCAGTCGGGAACATCCGCGGCGATGCTCTGCCGCAAAAGAAGGTTCCGCGCCGCCGCGCGCAGCGCCAGCGGCCGCACCGCGCTTTCGATCATCTCCCGCATTGAGAACGGCGCGATGTCCAGCTCGATGCGCCCTGCCTCCGCTTTGGCATGATCCAGAACGTCGTTCAGCAGCACCAGCAGCGCGTCACCGGAGGTGCGGATCAGCTGCAGGTACTCGCGCTGCTCCGGGCTCAGCGACGTCTTCAGAGCGAGGTCGGTCATGCCAAGGATGCCGTGCAGCGGCGTCCGGATCTCGTGGCTCATCCCGGCCAGAAAATCGCTCTTGGCGGCGCTCAGTCGTTCAGCCTCTTTCGCCATGAGCCGCGCTTCTTCATTGGCGTCCTGCAGCGCGGCGTTCGCCTCTTCCAGTTCGGCCGCGGCTTCCTCCGCAATCCGCGTCGCCTCGGCCAGCTGCTCGCTGGCGTTGTGCCGCGCGGTTACGTCACGCACGATCGTGA